>CANPOS010000016.1 GCA_947575745.1 uncultured Clostridium sp. | reverse complement strand
AAATGCACTATTTTTTTATCTTTTTCTTTTCACCCCAACTAATATTATAGAACCCCGATAAACCTCATCATGAGAATGAAAACTACTCACTCTTTATTCACCTCCTAGTATAATAA
This sequence comes from uncultured Clostridium sp., assembly GCA_947575745.1. GTDB lineage: Bacteria > Bacillota > Clostridia > TANB77 > CAG-508 > JAAWPK01. Next base: position 40,705 of record CANPOS010000016.1, on the reverse strand, counting down.
TGTTAAGTCAGAAATGACTCGACATTATTTTATTTTTTTCTATGAGTTATTCAAAACTCATAACATAATATTAGACCAATTTATGGTATAATTATTGTAATTGTTAGAGTGGTTTTAGCCACCTCCATGAGCATTAGGCTCTTTGTGAAGACTAAAGCCTTTACATTTGCTCCAGAGGCTTGCACCTCTTAAACTTTTTTATTAATCAGAAGTGCAACAAATAAATTTGTTACAATATATTTATACTATATTTCTTATGTTGATGCAAGCATTTTAGTTTCTATAATTTAAAAATTTGCTTTTTTATGTAAATTGTAGTATAATATAATTATAATTCCACTAGCAATGACTAGTTTTAGGAGGTTCATTTAAATGTTATTGAAAAGAAGATTTCTTTCTTCGCTTAGGCGGAGAAACACGGCACCAACTGAGCAGGAGAATCATAAGTCAGAAACTTTTAATCAGCAGGAAACTGATGCTCATGCTGATAAACTGCTTGAAGGCTTCATTATTCCCCGCCTCATCAACAGAGCCCAAAGTCCTTCCCACAAAAAAGCATGTCATACCTTGCAAATCAACCGTTTGGGCAATCGCTACCTGTACAAAATTGGAGAATACGAGCACCTTATTCCCGTTGAATTTCTTATCACCGATGAAATTCTCAGGACAGCATTAAAAAACGCTCCTGGTCGTGGGCTAAGCGCTAATCGCCGGGAAGTTACCTTTTCTATGATCATTGAATGAAATTTCACTCAAAAAGTCCTTATGCGGTTTATTCGCAAAAGGACTTTTTGAGTATATAAATTATATCATTCTTCTATACATCTTTTTAATATTTCGTTTAATCTATCTTCTTGTTTTGTTAAGTAAAGATACCCTATTAATCCCTCAAATGCTGTTGAATACATATAATCATTTATTTCTGCATTTTTAGGTAAATGATGATTTTTTGTGTTTCTCCCTCTTCTTACTATTTCTTTTTCTCTTTCTGTTAATTCTTCTTCTATTGATTTTAATATTTCAGCTTGTGCAGAAGCTTTAACATATTTTATACTTTCTATATGCAATTTATGTGGCTTTAATTTAGTATTATTCACTAAACTTTCCCTTATATACAATTCATACACAGCATCTCCTATATATGCCCATGTAAGTGGTGACAATTCATTTACTTTTCTTTCTAATTCTTCGTCCAATTATTTCTCCACCTTTTCTAATGTTATTTTTCCTATTCTTGCTTCTCTAAAATCTTGCAAAACTATATTTGAAACTTTCTTGTTATCTACCTTTCCTCCTGACACGAGTGCTCCTCTTTTTTTTCCAATTTGCTCTATAACTTCAAGTATAACTTGATTTTCGTCATTTTCTTCTAGTTTTTTTTCTATCTCATTTTTGTATAGTTTGTATTTTTCTGCAACTAATTCTAGATAATTATTTAATAAATATTTTAATAAATAAAATGAAACTTCTTCTTTATCTAATACTTCGTCCTTTATTGTTCCAGTAAATGCAAGATTTAATCCTACTTCATCACTTTCGAATTTTGGCCAAAGCACTCCTGGAGTGTCTAGCAACTCTATATTTTTGGCTATTCTTATCCACTGTTTCTTTGTTGTAACACCTGGTCTATTTCCGCACTTTAGCCGTTGTTCTTTTTGATGCTCTATTAATAAAAGAAGATTTACCAACATTTGGTATTCCTAGGATTAATACTCTAATAATTTTACCTACTCTACCTTTTTGTATTCCTGCTTCTATCTCCTCTTTCATTACTTCTTCTATCTTTGTTATTACTTCATTTATACCTTTGCCATCATTAGAATTAACTAATACTACTGGTTGTTTTTGTGATTTAAAATATTCTTGCCATTTTCTTGTTTCCTTATCGTCTGCCAAATCACATTTATTTAAAAGTATTATTTTTTTCTTTCTACTAATAATACTTTTAATATCTGGATTCTGACTAGATATTGGTATTCTAGCATCTAGTATTTCTATTACTACATCTATTAATTTTAAATCTTCTTGTATCTCTCTTTTTGTTTTTGCCATATGTCCTGGATACCAGTTGATATTTGTACTATTTTCCATTGTTTTTACCTTTCTTTTTACTTTATTGCTCTACACATAAACTTATTAATCATCAATTAAATCTATTACTTCTGGTAATGTTTCTAATCCACTCTTATTTCCCATATGTCCAATATTTTTTATTAATATAGGCTTAGATGCAATATCTTCACAATATTTTTCCAATAAATCAAAAGGTACTATATGGTCATTATCACTATATATTGAGTATTTTTCATTAATTTGTCTTATGGCATCTTCCTTTTCTTTATCAGTTAATACTGTTAGCTTAACTTTTTCATTCAAATCGTCTTTTCCTTCATTGTAATATGCTTCTGAAAATCCAGCTAAACTAATATATTTTCCAATCTTATAGTTATTTTTAGATATATATTTTATAAACATTGGATTTCCTATTGAATGTGCAATTACAATTAAATTATCATTGAATATTTCTTTATATTTATCAAATACTTCAAAATATCTTTCTATCTCTATTTCTTCTCTTACAGGAAAATTTGGTAAAATTACATTATAACCTTTATTTTTCAATTCTTCTTTAAAATAATTAAAAATTTTAGGTATTCCATTGAACCCATGAATTAATAATACATTATTTTTACTTTCCAACAATTTTATTTTCTCTGAATTGTTAAGTACTTCTAACTGATATCTAGCAATACTATTTAATATCTCAAATCTTTCTTCTTTACTTTTTCCTTCTTTAATTAACTCTGCATTATGTGATTCTAGATTAGATAATACTGTTAATTCATTAATTGTTGCATAATCTCTAACATTAGATGTTTTTGCTAAATCAGGATTAAGCTCTCTCCATTTTTTATCAGTTGTATTAAAAATAGCAACATTTAAAATATCTGCTTCTTCGGCATACTTTAACCATTCTTTATTTTTATAATAATCATTATCTGGCAATATATAATTTTTAATTGCATATATATTATTCTTTGTTAATATTCTTTTTACATCCCATTCTCTGTTTTGATTCTCTAGTTCCTTTAATCTTTCAAATTCTTTTATTAAATATAATTTAAAAACAGGACTAATCGCTGATGCAAATTCAAATGCAATATCTTTATGTGCATATGTTCCACCATATTTTCCACGCTTTGAATATATACCAATTGCATTTGTTTTTTCACACCATTCAGTAACACTTAATGTAAAAGTATGAAGTCCCGCATTTTTTCTAAACCCGTCGAATTCGACGGAATTAAAATTTGGATTATAAATAGATTCCCAAGTTCCTAGAAATTCTAAAGTAATTCTATTTCTTAACCAATTTCTAATTATATCATCTGAAGTTGATTTGCCTTCTTTAAACTTTGTAAAATCAGAAATACAAATATAATCATTATCATCTATATTTGTTATATTTACTTTAATTTTTTGAACTTCGATAATTTTATTTTTCATCATCTTTCACCTCGCTTTTTATTGAAATATGTAATAACTTATTTAAAAGAAATGCTTAATTTACAATCTTTTTAATGAGTTGTCTTTAAATACCGATATACCAGTTTATATTTGTTCTAGAAATATTTTGTTCCATATATATCACTTTCTCTATATTTCCTTATTTATTGCCATTATATCACATTTACGCCTTCAAAATCAATTGCCTGTTATCCCTAGCAAAACAATTCCTAGTATAACTAAGGCTATTACAACATATTGTTTTTTATTTAAAGTTTCTTTTAAGAATATTCTTGATAAAATAACTGATACTATGCTATAAGCTGAAATCATAGATGTTGCAATTACACTATTTCCACTAAGTGCATATACATATGTAAATTGTCCTAAAGTTTCAAAAATTGCAGCTCCAGTCCTATCTTTTTGTTCTGTAATTATTATTTTTTCCTTTTTTATAAATTTAAGGAAAATAAAAATTAAGATTGCACAAATTAAAAAAGTTAATTCATAAGATGTATTGGCTACATTTTCAAGTGTCATTTCTGTCACATTTATTAACGGAGTTTGTTCTATACTATCTAAGTAATAAGCATCGAAAAATGTTCCAAGAGAATCAATTATACAGTATAAAATTGGTATCATAAATGCAACAAATCCAATTCTATATTTTTTATTGTGTAAACAACAAGGTTCTCGGGTACCCACCCACATGCTTTGCATGTGTTGGTGGGTGAGGTTCTTATTATTCAAATTTTCAAATTGCTTTTGTTTTGACTTCTCTATTAGTCCTAACAAAAATATTCCTACAAAGATACATATAACTGCTACTGCACTTATTGTATCTAAAGTTTGATTTAAGAAAATTAAGCAAAGTAAACAAGTAACTGCACCAGAAGAATTTTGTATTGGTGAAGATAAGGATAATTCTAAATATCTTAATCCAAAGTACCCTATTGTCATTGATAATATATACATTAAAGAAACTGGTAAGTAAATTAATATATTAATAAAATTGTAGTTCATATCAGTAAAAATTAGCATACATATAGCATGAATTCCCATAACTATTCCTACAATCATTGATGTTTTTAAATGGCTATATTTGTCTTTTTCATTTGCCCCTTTTTTATAAAATAAATCAGCTATTCCCCAACTCAGTAAAGTTGCTAATGCAAAAACAAACCACATTCTAGTATCCCCCTAACCAAATTCTTTGTTATAATAATATCATTAAATATATAAATAATCAATTTTAAAATTTCTTTTAATTAAAAAAGAAGTTAATTTATCTTTAAACTAACTTCTCTATTTACTTATTATCTATGAAATTCTATATTGGTTCTTATCTGCTCTTTCATCCATTTCTCTATCATAATCTTTATTCTTATAGAACCAATCTGTCTTTTTATCTGTTGGATGTGCTTTTCTATTTTTATCAAGTAAAGTATCAAATACTATAAGTAATGGTAATATAATTCCCATTGCTGCAAATATTAGATCTATACAATTTTGGGCACTCATAGTTTGATTTTCTGTTAATAAGGTAAATATATAATACCCATAATATAACCCTTGTCCTGCTAAATATATTAATCCTCCAAGCATACTTCTTTTTACTACAAGTATCATTGCAATAAAAGTTAAAAATAATAGAACAATTTCAAAATTTAAATCTATTGGCTGAGTAATAAAATCTACTCCTAAATTATAGCAAAATGCAACTATAATTCTAAATATCCAAAACATCGCCATTAACATAACAAATAAATATGTTGTTAAATTTTTCATAAGTTTTCCTCTTTCCTATAATATATATTATTATTTTAACATAAACGAATTTTTTTATCAATAAAAGTGCACAATATTTAGTAATAATATGAAAGGAATATAATTATAATGAACCAAATTATTTGTAATTCTACTTGTAATTTAGATACTTCTATAAAAAATTTTAAAAAAAGAAATCTTTTTAAATTATTATTTATAATTTTAGTCATTTTATCTATTTTCCTTTTAATTTATTATGTATTTTTTAGATATGATTTATATCAGCATGAAAAAGTATCGCAAAAAATACTTGATAATTATAGTATAACTACTCTTTATTCTGATGTAAATGATTATACTGCTTCTAAGCTAAATAATAAACAATTATCAAGCAATATAACTTCTAGCTCAGTTATTGGAATTATTGAAATTAAAAAATTAAATCTAACATATCCTATTATTTCAGAAATGACTAAGGAGAATTTAAAAGTATCCCCTTGTAAATTTTATGGTTCAAATCCAAATGAAATTCGGAAATCTTTGTATTGTTGCTCATAATTACAATAATGCTACTTTTTTTAGTGACATTTCAACTCTTGTAAATGGTGATATAATAACTATCCACGATGCTTCTAATATTTCTTATGATTATGTTGTATATGATGTTTACAAAACTCACTCAAAGGATTTGGAATGTATCAGTCAGAACACTAATGGTAATAGAATAGTTACTTTAGTTACTTGTGATAGTATTAGTAATAATTATCGAATTATTGTAAAGGCAAAAGAATTGTCACTTTAAATTAAAATGACAAAAGGACAACCTTAATAGTTGTCCCACATTTATCTATTTTTTATATCTTAAGCTGTATAATCTCTAACTTTTTTATAAGTATATATAGCTGCTACTGCGCTTACTGCTATTAAACCAAATAGAAGTGTATCATTAGCTCCTGCTTTTGGTAATGCTGTATTTGTGTTTCCAGTTGGAGTGTTAGTATTGTTTCCTCCAATTGGTGTAGTAGGTGTAGTTGGAGTATTATTTCCATTATCTGCTGGTGGATTTTGTGTAGAATTTCCTCCTGGTATTGTAGGAATATCACTAATTTGTCCATCTCCTCCACCTATTATATCATTTAAATTTGATGTTGCATGATTTACTCCAGATATACAGCATATTATAGTTACAACAGCCATCATTAACATTATTTTACTTACTTTACTCTTTTTCATATGAATCTCCTCTTTATATTATTATAATTATTTCTATAATATTTATACTACAACTTTTAAATTATTGCAATACTTTTTTACATTTTTTTCAAACTTTTTAAATTTATTTTTCTTGCTTACTAAATATATCTTCAACATAACCTGATTCTGACTGTGTATGCTTAGAAGTTTCTTTTGCATTATTACTATACTTGTATGATGTTACTGCAAATATAGCTGCTGCTCCTAATAGTACTAATATTATTGTGAATACTACTATTGTTGAACCTGAATTATTCCACCAATTTGATATCGAACCTATAAATCCTACTTTTGCATTTTCTTGTTCTTCTTTATCTTCTACAATAGATTTATTTACTATTATTTTATACTCAGCTGTTTTATCATCTTTAGTTAATTTAATTGTAACTGTATTTTCTCCTTCAACTAAATTAGTATTTCCTATAATTTCTACATTTGCTTCTTCCATATTACTAATTGCTTCTATTTCTAATTTGTCTTCATTAATTATGTATGCTGTATATTCAAATACCTCACTATTAAAATTAGGTGTTAATTCTATCCCCTGAATAGTAAGTGATGAAAGTCTTAACTCTTGTGATTGATTTTCATAGTTAGGATCTACTATATTAGGATTATCCTCTACATATTCTTCTCTTATAACCGTTATACTATAATTTTTTGTGCTACCATCTTCGGCAGTAACTTTTATTGTAAATTTATTTGTTCCTGTAACTAATTCTTTTGTTCCATTTCCACTTACTGTGGCTTTGGAACTTTTTGCAACTGCTTGTATATTTATAGAAGATGTGTCTGAGCTAACAGTCATTGTATCTCCTATTTTATAACTATTACCTCCTACTGTTATTGATTTTAAACTTGTATCTGAAGATTTTTTTGAGGTATTACTATTATTGTTATTATTATTGCTTGAACTACCGCCATTATTGCTTGGTGTTGTTGGGTTTGCAGGTGGAGGTGTTTGATTCTTATCTTTTACTGTTATTTTGACTGTCTTTGAATTTGTTATTAAGTTCAAATCTGTATCAGAAACACTTATTGGTTTTATTATAATATTAGCTGTTCCTGCTGATTTGGCTGTTAATGTTATATTCTCACTACTTGACACCCATAGTGATCCATTTCCTACTGACACTACCTCTGGATTTGAAGATGTAATACTAAACTTCCCCTCTGCATTTGTTGTTTTTATATTTAAATTAGTTGACTGACCTACTGTTAATGTTGTAGCTGTTGCACTTGCGTTATAGCTTCCTGCAGCATTTACTGCTGTTGATAATGAAAGTAAAAATATTAGTGCTATCATTAATATTAGCAACTTTTTTGTTCTTTTCATTTTTCCTCCTTATTTTGATTGAAATATATTATTTTATAGTTCTATTGCAGTTGTACCCATTATATAATTTTTTATTTTCATATAATCTCTTGCATCAATTGTTCCATCTTTATGTACATCTGCTGATAGTTTCTCTATATCTTTTAAATTAGATGTCCCCATTATATGATTCTTTATTTTCATATAATCTCTTGCATCAATTGTTCCATCTTCATGTACATCTCCAAGTACTACTATATTATATGATTTGTTTGCTGACTTATTAAATATTATATTTGCTGTTGATGCATTTTGATTTGCATCGATTTTTTTTGCATTAGAATCCTGTGCTTCATATGATGTTATTGAAAGTTCTTTTGCTATATCTGACATTTTTGTGTTTGGAACAGTTAAAATATATTTATTATATTCAATTCGTGCAATTTTACTTTCTACTTGAGTATTTCCACTACATGATATTAGATATTTATTTGCAATATATCCTTTCGTTCCATTTGATCTTTCTGCATATGCCCAAGAATATCCATCTGCATTAGCACTGTTAAATTCTATAACTTTTACTACTTCATTTCTAGCAAGAGTTGCTATTTTTCCTGCACTAGTTGTTGGCCCACTTCTGAATGTAACTCCTGTTCCATTTACATAGTATGATGAAGTATCATTTTCATCCATATCACTTGGTAATCCATTAGTTCCTGTATTTCCATTAAATACTGGGATTATAAAATTTAATGATGCGTTTAATACATTATTTTTTGCATAAGTATTATATAAATTCTTAGCTTGACTTGAAGGATCTTGTATATTTGTCATGTATTGATGCCAAAAAACTCCTGTCTTTGCATCTGATACAACATCAAATTTATAAAAATATGCTGTGTTTTGTCCAACATTTATGTATGAATCTGCAAGATATTGAGATCCTTGTATTATTGAAATATATTGGTTATTCCAACCATGTTCTTTTGCATATTTTAATCCATTTTCTATTGCATTTCCACTATCATAAGCTCCTATATTAAAGAAATTGTAATATCCTTCATATCCTGCATAGTTTCCACTTACTGAACTACTTCCTTGCCTTCCTACTTCCTGTATTATTTTTATCGCTATACTATATGGACTTATTCCTGTTTGCTTTGCAGCTTCCATTATTATTTGAGAATATCTCATAGTTTTTTGTTTTCCATCTAAGTTAAATGTCACACTACTATCCATAAATGAGCCTTTTACTATACTTTCAACTCCTGCTTGTGTATGTGCTGAAGAATTGTATGACATCTCTAGAAATTGGAATACCTCTGTTTCAGTTAAGAAATTTCTAGGATCTGCATAATATTCAAATATTTCTTTTGAAGCACAAACATATCCACTTGATTCTGTACCACAACTGCATTTCCATGAGTCTGCTGATGATTTATGTACTCTATTTCGTCCATGAGCAGAAACTTCAGCATTAACAAATTCTTCCCATGTCATACCTGTGTAAAAAGCTGTAAATTTCCAATTAGGGTGTAATTCAGAAAGCTTTTTTAAAGAGCTTCTATAACTTTCTGGGAATTCTGATATTCCTACTTTTTTATATTGTGTATAACTTGCTGCTTGTGTTTTACTTACTACTATTACGTTAAAAATCATTGCTAGAAGTACAATTAGAACTAATTGTACTGATATGAGCTTAATGATTGACTTTTTAATCGTTCTCATTTGTTCTCCTTTTTTTGCTATATAATTTTATATATAGTATAACATTTGCTGTCGATTTAAGTCAATTATTTTCACCTAATTGTAACAAAACTGTAACATAAAGATAGATTGTTATATGCAAAAAAAAGAGGAAATATCAAAAAATCCTCTTTTAACATTTATTTCATTAATATCTTTCCTTCTATTTCTGCACTTAATAATTTAATAAAGTTTATTGCATCTTCTTTTTTACCTACTACACTACCATAATGTGTTGGTACTGCAATCTTCGGTTTTATCTCATTTACAAGCTCTGCTGCTTCTTTAAAATTCATTGTATAAGTACCACCTACTGGAACTAAAGCTATATCACACTCAACTTTTTTATTTTCTTCTGTTATATCTGTATCTCCTGCTATATAATATTTAATTCCATTTAGCTCTATAACATATCCTACCCAAGCATTTTCTTTTGGATGAAATTGTTTATTTATGTTATATGCTAGTACTGTTTCAAATCTAATTTTTTCTACTTTATATTTTCTATTTGGTATTACTTCAATTATATTTTCTTTATTAAAGCCATTCTTTAGCACTTTTTCAAACATTGCTTTTGGCACTATAATTATTGTATCTTCTTTTCTTATTTTTTCTATATCTTCTTCTGAATAGTGATCATAATGGTCATGTGTTATAAAGATTATATCTGCATCATTGTAATTTTTATCTATCTTAAATGGATCTATGTATATTACTTTTTCTTCTTTTATTTTTATACTACTATGGCATAGTAATTCTATATTTTCTAGCATACATTTTCCTCCTTTTTTATACAATTCTAAATTATAAAATTTACGATTTCTATTTCAAGCTTTTTGAACTGTCAATAATTCCTTGACAGTTCAATTTTAACATTATTCATTTCTTCCACAACAATTTTTATACTTCTTACCACTTCCACATGGGCATGAATCGTTTCTTCCTACTTTTGGTCCTTCGTTTACTATTGGCTGTTTTACTTCTTGTTGCTCTTCTTGTTTTGGTGCTGAAGAACTTTCAAAGTTAATACTATTTAAGTTTTCTTGTGCTGCTTTTGTTATTTGTACCGTTTGTTCTCTTTTCAATTGTTCTAATTTTTGTATATGTAGTACAAGTTTAACTACATCTAGTTTAATGTTTGCTACCATTTCATCAAACATGTCAAATCCTTCTACTCTATATTGGTCAACAGGATTTTTTTGTCCATATGCTCTAAGTCCTATTCCATTTTTTAATTCGTCCATGCTATCAATATGATCCATCCATTTTTGGTCAACAACTTTTAACATAACTACTCTTTCAAATTCTCTTAGGTGTTCTTCTCCTATTTCATTTTCCTTATCAGCATATATTTGAAGCGCCTGTGATTTTATCATGTTTTTCAATTCTTCTGGTTTTGTATTATTTACAGCATCTTCTGCATCTATTCCAAATATATTTTTTATTTCTTGTACTAATGCTTCATTATTTGTACTATCATCATTTGCATGTAAATCTATTATCTCATCTGCCATACTTTCTATCATTGTAGTAATATTATCTTTAAGATTTTTTCCGTCTAATACTTCTTTTCTTTGTTTGTATATTATCTCTCTTTGTACGTTCATTACATCGTCATATTGAAGCACATTTTTACGAATACTAAAGTTTCTACCTTCTACTCTTTTTTGTGCTTTTTCTACTGCATTTGAAATTATTTTAGATTCTATTGGCATGTTTTCATCTGCACCAAGTGTATTATATACACTTGTTATTATATCTCCACCAAATATCTTCATTAAATCATCGTCAAGTCCTATATAAAATCTTGATTCTCCATTATCTCCTTGACGTCCACTTCTTCCTCTTAACTGATTGTCAATTCTTCTTGACTCATGTCTTTCTGTTCCTATTATCTTAAGTCCGCCTGCTTCTATTACTTTCTCTTTTTCTTCTTTTATTGTATCATCATATTTTGCTTTTAGTTCTTTAAAGTCTTTCCTTACTTGTATTATTTCTTCATTATCTGTTTCATTAAATGCTGTTGCTTGTTCTATCAATTCTTCTGAAACTTTTCTTTTTCTTAGTTCTTGAAGTGCTAAGTATTCTGAGTTTCCTCCAAGCATAATATCTGTTCCACGTCCTGCCATGTTTGTTGCTATTGTTACTGCTCCATATTTACCAGCTTGTGCAATTATTTCTGCCTCTTTTTCATGGAATTTAGCATTTAATACTTCGTGTGGTATTCCTTCTCTTTTTAAAATACTACTTAGTTTTTCTGATTTTTCAATAGAAATTGTACCTACTAGAACTGGTTGTCCTTTTTTATGACTTTCTTTTATTTCTTCTACTATTGCTCTAAATTTAGCATTCTCATTTTTGTATATTACATCATTATTATCTATTCTTACCATTGGTTTGTTTGTTGGTATACTAATAACATCTAAGTTATATATCTCTCTAAATTCTTCTTCTTCAGTCATAGCAGTACCTGTCATTCCTGATAATTTATCATACATTCTAAAGTAGTTTTGGAAAGTTATTGTTGCAAGTGTTTTTGACTCGTCTGCAATTTTAACATTTTCTTTTGCTTCTATTGCTTGATGTAATCCATTGTTGTATCTTCTTCCATACATTATTCTTCCTGTAAATTCGTCTACTATTAGTACTTCTCCGTCTTTAACTATATAATCTATGTCTTTTTTCATTACACCAAAAGCACGTAAACTTTGGTTTACATGGTGTACTAAATCCGAATTTTCCAAATCATTAAAGTTTTCTAGGTTAAAAGCTTGTTCTGCTTTTTTTATTCCTTTTTGTGTAAGCGTTGCTGATTTTGCTTTTAAGTCTACTATGTAGTCATATTTTTCATTATCTTCCTCTTGTTCAATGTCTTTTACATCTTCTTCAACTAAAACTTTTGGTGTAAGTTTTTTTACAAAGTCATTTGCTTTTTTATATAAATCTGATGATTTATTTGCCCTACCTGAAATAATAAGTGGTGTTCTTGCTTCATCTATTAAAATACTGTCTATTTCGTCTACTATTGCAAAGCTAAGTTCTCTTTGTACTGCTTGATTTTTGTATATTACCATGTTATCTCTTAAATAATCAAATCCAAATTCATTATTTGTACCATATATTATATCTGATGCATAAGCTCTTTGTTTTTCTGCTGGTTCCATTCCACTTATTACAAGCCCTACTGTTAGTCCTAAAAATTTATATAATTTTCCCATCCATTCGCTATCACGTTTTGCTAAGTAGTCGTTTACAGTTATAATATGTACACCTTTTCCTGTTAAGGCGTTTAAGTATGCAGGTAGTGTTGCAACTAAAGTTTTTCCTTCTCCTGTTTTCATTTCTGCTATTCTTCCTTGGTGTAAAATTATTCCACCTATTAATTGCACATCAAAATGTCTCATTCCTAATACTCTTTTTGATGCTTCTCTAACTACTGCAAATGCTTCTGGTAAAAGCTCATCTAAACTTGTTCCATCTTGCACTCTTACTTTAAATTCTGCTGTTTTATTTCTCAATTCTCCATCACTAAGTTTTGATATTTCTTCTTCTAAACTATTTATCTTTTCTACTAATGGCATTATTCTTTTTACTTCTTTTTCTGAATAATCTCCAAATATTTTTTTAAATATTCCCATGTGTTTTGCACCTCTTTCTAACTTTTATACTATATCATGTTTTTATGTTTTTGACAATAGCAATAAAATCATTTTATTGCTAATTCTCTTTTTTCTTGCTTTATCTTTAAATTCAATATTGTTCCATATAACTTAATATTTATTACTATTTCTATACAAGATAGTATCAATGTTAGTATCATTACAAATATCATTGGATATTTTAGTAAAATTAGTGAAAATCCTAAACTTAATATCATTCTTAGCATATTTCTACTTAATTCTAACATAGTTAATACCTCTTGTTGTTCCTCTTTTTTCGTGTTTTTTAATGCTAAATCTTGAATATACACTTTAAAAGGATCTCTTATAAACAAAATTATTACATATCCTATACTCATGATTACTATTTTTAATGCTATTGAACTTGTAATAAATGATCCTAAAATCATAAGAAGAATAGAAGTTGCTAAAAGCACTGATAGAATATTACTTACTTTTTCTTTAAATTTAGAAAATATCTTATCAAAAGCAATATTAGATATTACTCTTATAATTCTCGATATGCAAAGTATTCCTCCTAGAATAAGTGCTGTTTTTTCTATATCGAAACTTATTAATAATTCTTGTTGGATAAATAGTTTTCCATTTTCTTGTCCAGAATTTGCTATTGGATAAAATAATCCATAAGAGAATATTATAAGTAATAGTAGTTTACTATACTTTATTTTATATTGAATTTTTTCTTCTTTTTTCACTTTATCATAATTTGAATAATCTACTATGTAAAATGATAACAAAAAATTCATAGTACAAAATAAAATACAACATATCATAGGTAAATAATTATTAAAATTAAACATTATACTTGCTACAAAAGAAATTAGCATTGTAGCTATAGCATAAACTAAATTAGCTTTTGACTCAATTTTTATATATTCACTTCGTCTATTTTGCAATTCTAAATTATTTTCTAATATTACATTTGACATATTTATAAATGTAAATGCAATAGATGCAATTATTCTTCCAAATGCTACTGCACCATAATTCCAACCAAAAGTTATAAATATGCTCCCCATTAATAGCAAAAGTGATCCTAAGCTTGTAGATTTAGTATTTCCTATTTTCTTAATTATTTTCATTATAAATGGCTGTAACATTATGCAACCAAATAAAGCTATTGTAGTTAAAAAAACAATCTGAAAATTTGAAAATTTCTTTACAGCCATAAAGAATAAAGTATCAATTGCTACATAGAAAAGCAAGTCAGATGAAAGCCCTGAATACCAAGGGAATATCTTATAAAATCTCTCAAATCTTTTTTCTTCCATTTTTTCTCCAAAGTTATATATTTTTCTACATAATAATAACATAAAAAAACATTTTTGCAATAACTTTAATAAAAAATAAAGATAAGAGTATCTAGGAAATACATTACCTAAATACTCTTATTTCTTTGCATAATTATTTATTCTTCTACTTTTAAATCTCCACAATCTACTTCAACTTTAAGAGTTATTTCAGATTGTCTGTTATTTTTTCCTAATTTTGTGCTTCCTAAATCAACATCTGCATCTACATATATATCATTTATTTTCCTTATTTTGACATTACCTAAGTCACATTTAATTGAAGAATTTTCTTGTATTTGCAAGTCTTCTATTTTTACATCTCCACAGTCTACCTCAATATTACATTTATTTAAAATATTATCTACTTTTACATTACCTAAGTCACATCTTGCTTCAAGATTTTTTACTTTTCCAATTTCTATATTACCACAATTAACTTCTAAGTCCATTTTTGCATTTTCTAAATCACATATTTTGCATTCTCCATAGTCATTTTTTACTCTTATCTCACCAGCATACTTACTAGGAATATATATAACTATATCATTAGAATATCTATTAAATGATATCCATTTATTATTTGTTTTAGAATAATCTACTTTTAGCTTTTTGTCTTTTAACTCTACTTCTAATTTATTATCTTCTTTTCCATATGCTACTACTCTTATCTCACCATCTTCACTTTCTTTAAAAGTTACATCTCCTGCTGCTGATAATACCTCTATTTTATTTATATCTTCTAGTTTATATTCTTTATCAAATATTATAGTATCGCTTTTTCTCATACCAAAATTTAAAAATCCCATATTTACTCTCCCATTCAACACTCCTACAAGGAATATGACTAATGAAAAAATAATAACTGAAATTATTATCAATAATGCTATTATCATCCCTTTACTCTTCATTTGCCTTTTCCTCCTTTATTAGCATATATACCAATTTAACTGCTTGGCAAATTAAACCGTCTATTACAAATATTATCCAAGTTATATACCAAGCCATTGTTGCAAAGCTTACTATAAAGTATATTACTACGCATATTGTTCCAATAATGCTATTAATCTGTTTTACTATTTCATTTTCTCTTTTTTCTTCTTTGGTTTTTTCAAATTTTGGAACTGACATATAATGTTTTATTATTTTTGCTGTTGCAAATGCTACTATAATTAAAAATATAGCTGATGCAATTATTGGATTCATTCTTAAAACTGGTATTGCAACCATTATAACTACTACAGCTAAGATATATAAAAATACTGCACTACTTACTACTTCTGCTGATTTTTTTCTTACTTCTTCTTTAGTTAATGGTTTTTCTTCAATTATCTCCTGCTCTTCCTTTTCTTCTTGTTTTTTACCAGTCAATAATTCTTCTGTGCTTATTTCAAATAACTCACACAATGGTACAATTTTATCAAAATCTGGTGTGCTTTGATTCGTTTCCCATTTAGATACTGTCTGTCTTGTTACATTTAATTTATCTGCAACTTCTTCTTGTGATAAATTTTTTTCTTTTCTTAATTCATATAGTTTTTCTCCTAAGTTCATATTCCCACCTTTTCCCTTTCTAATAAAATTATACATTGTTACTTGGTTGCGTTCTACCAATTTGAGTTGGAAATTTGTCAACTAAAATTAACATTTTTACAGTCTCAATGGTTACGAGTATTCTTTTATAACATCATATAATTTGTTTATTGGCAATCCTACTGTTGAAAAATAGTTTCCTTCTATTTTATCTACAAATACTCCAAATTTACTTTGTATTGCATAAGCTCCTGCTTTATCATAAGGATTGTCTTCTTCTATCCATTTTTCTATTTCTTCTTCTGTTATTTCTTTAAGATATACTTTCGTTTTGTCATAGTCTTTATATTCTGTATATTCCTTGCCATTTTGTATTAATACAGCTAAACTCGTTATTACAGTATGACTTGTATTTCTTAATGTTTTTAACATTCTTACTGCATCTTTTTTGTCCTTTGGCTTTCCAAATACTTCATTTTCTTTTAATACCATTGTATCTGAGCCAATAATAATTCTATCCCCTTCTGTTTTGTCAAATACTGCTTTTGCTTTTATGTATGCTAGTCTTTTTGATTGTTCTTCTATTGTTAGTCCTTCTTCAAAGTCTTCTTGCATATTACTTACTATTACTTCATATGGTATTTCTAATAAATCCATAAGTTCTTTTCTTCTTTGTGATTGAGATGCTAAAATAATTTTCATTGATATTTTACATTCCTTTCTTAATCCATAAATCTAGTTTGAAAAAGAATTTGTATATTGTTAGGTAAATTCTAAAAAAATTAATTTCTTATATTATTTTTTATATGTTATCATATATATTTCATTATTTCAATATTTGACTTTAAGTATAATCTTATGCATTCCATTTCTATCAAGACATACAATTAGACTTTCTATCTTAAAATTGATATTTTTTATACAAAAAAGAATATCAAATATTTAAAAAACATTTGATATTCCAGTAAATTTTATTGGTTTTCTTATTTTATACTATTTGTCCATTTTTCCGAAATTATCTGTTTCATGTATTACAATATATCTTATCCTTCATTTTGTATCTGGTCTTGCTTTTGTATTACTTTCAATTAGCTCTGTATGTACTGGAACTCCAAAGATAAGTAAAATTACAATTAATTTTCTTTTATTATTCATTTATCAATTCATCTCTCACTTCGTATTTTTTATGTAAAAGTATATGAAAATAAAGGATATAATGAAAAATATCTCATAAATTCAAATCCTAATATAGTCAAAACTAATGGTACACATAGTATTAAAATTCCTAAAAATATTGCTTGAATATTATTTTTTCTCCAGCCTGAAAAAATTAATACAACTATAGCCATAATTACTGAAATTAGTATTTGCAATAATATTTTTAGTAATATAAACAATAATATATTCAAATTAAAAGGCAAATTTTGGTATATAGGAATATTTTGCACTGAAAATGATAAGCAGTGGAGTGGGAATACTTTAGAAATACTTATAGCTCTACATATAAATGGTAAAATAGGAAATAATGTAACTAAAACTATACATACTATCACTTTTGATTTTATAACTCCTCTTTTTCCTTTTTGCGTAGCTTTTAATAATTTCCAAGTTTCATTTTGATATTCCATAGAAAAAAAGTTACTAAATATTAGTATTATTCCAAGTGTAAGTAATAAGAAGTCATTTATTATTCCATCTTCCATAATTCCAAATAAATATAAATAGCCTGTGTCATAGATATATTTCCCACCATTTTCACATACATGCTTATATTGTGCTTCTACTTTTTGAAATGCAGGGTAAAATGATGTAACACTATACCATTTTAACTTCATCTTTTCTCCTGTTTCACTATTAATTTCTCCCTTACTTACTAGTTCATCTATCTTTTCTATTTCTCTAAAAGCTTCTTCATATCTAGCTTTTTCTTTTTCAATTATTTCAATCTTTTCATCTGTTTGTTCTCCTTCTAATTTTAGCATAATATTTTGATAATACTGTTCTTGAACAGATGGATGATAAGAATGATTTAATTCATTAAAACCAATTAATATACTAAATAGCAAAATAATGATAAGTCCATGATTGGTAATAAGGGTTTTATACATTTCGTGTCTTAATAGATTTGAATGTGGTTTAAATTTCAATTCTATCATTCGTGATTTTTTTTGCTTTAATTGTAAGTTCTTTCCTTTTAAGAAAAATCTATAACACAAAACTATTCCTACAAACATTAATGTGACTATCATAATCCATGACAAAATAATACGAGAAATTGGATAGCCAAAAAAGTTTAAGTTCAAATATGTACCATACAGACTCTCTGTTCTAAATAATCCAAATAAGTTCAAGTGTTTTAATATTTCAAATTTAGAAACATTTGGAATAATTGTATATAAAATCCAACTTACTACTAATGATATTATTCCATATAGATATGGCAATAACATACTATCAGAAAGTATACAAAATGCTGTAATGGCAGTACAAAGTCCAAAAAGTATAAAACTTTTTGTTATAATAGAAATAAGTATATATCCCAAAATGTTAATAGATAAATTACTTCCAATATAAGGGCTAATTGATTGAAGTTTTATACTAATATCACTAAAACCTGTAGATATTCCAAAGAACATGTAATTTGATAATAAGAATATAACTTCAAACAAGATACAGCTAATAAAAAGTGCAATCAATTTAGCAATGATACTATGTCTTATTCCATATTTAGTACTACGAGTTATATAAAAAAGTCCCTTTTCCTTTTCTTCGGTTATTAAACTTCCTATAAATAAAAATGCTAGTAATACTACAAAAATATCAGTCCATATATTTTCCATTGTAGATGTAATCATTTTAGAAGAAATATAGCATATCCCATTATTATCAAGTTTTTCATAATCTGATGAACTCTTTTTTATATTACGAGAAGAAAAATCGTTTTCATTTCCGTTTTGATTTTTAAATACAGAAATTCCATCAAGTGCATTTTCTTTTTCTCTTATTTCTTTTAAATATAAATCGTAGTTTGAAACTTTTGTATATTCATCATATACTTCATTTATAAATTTTTGTTCTTTTTCAAACGAATTTGTAAAATGCAGATAGTTTCCTGACTTATATAAATCATAATAAGTTTCAAAAAGTTTTGGTTGTTCTTGCATTTCTTGCTTTGCAAATTCTACTCCCATTTCAGTATTTTGCATTGAAATAATATTCATAACAAAAGAAACGCCATCAATATCCCTTTTTAATTTTTCGATATATTCACCTTTTTGAGATTCATCCATATTTGCTATCTCTTCTCCAAATTGTTTATAGGATGAAAGAGATATTCTATCCTCATTTTCAATATTTGTATACCAAAGGAAAAATATATTTATCATAAGCAATAAACAAATACTAAAAATAAAACTTCGTTTGCACCATATTTTTTTTAGTTCGAAATAGATAAGCCTAAACATAAATTATTCCTCCCCAAATATTTTCATATATACATCTTCTAAATTAGTAGCATTATATTTATCACAAAGTCCATTTACATTTGCATAATCAATTATTTTTCCAGTTTTAATTAATATTATTTTTTTAGCAATAGATTCAATATCTGAAACAACATGAGTTGATACTAGGATAATTTTATCTTTTGAAAGTTCTGCTATTCTTTCTCTTATTCTTACTCTTTCTTTTGGATCAAGTCCTGCTGTAGGTTCATCTAATATAACCAATTTAGGATTTCCAATAATTGCTTGTGCTATTAAAATTCTTTGTTTCATTCCACCTGAATATGTACCAATTTTTTGATTTGATTTTTCTACCATGTTCACATATAGTAGAACTCTATTTATTTCATCTTCCATACTACTTTTGGAAATTCCTTTCAAAGTCGCCATATATGAAAGAAATCTTCTTCCTGAAAAAGTTTCATACATTCCCTGTTGTTGTGGAGCATACCCTAGCAAACTCCTATAATTACTTCCTAGTTCTTTGACTTCTTTTCCATCCCATTTTATAGTTCCCTCTGTAGGTTCAAGATTTCCAGTTATTATATTCATTAATGTTGATTTTCCTGCACCATTTGGACCAAGAAGCCCATAAATTCCATTATCTAGTTTTAAAGAAACATCATTTAAAGCAATTTTCTCTTTATATTTTTTAGAAATATTACAAAGTTCAAGCATTATCTTCCCCCCTTATTAATTAATAACATTATTAATCATTTTTATTTCAGTAAAATTATGGTTTCCTTTATATAAATCTTCTTTACTAATTAAACCACAATATTCTTTTTTAGTTTCATAAGAACCATCTTGATGATAATTTACATCTGAATCATAAACAACCAAAACTTGTGTTTTACTTTCTGCAATAATATCTAAAGTTCTTCCTACTGTTTTGTTTACAAGTTTTGAATGAGAAATTTTTCCTGTATTTTTATCAACAAAGTAAAGAGTTTTGTCATTAAAGCTATATTCATAACACATTATTTTATCTCCAATAATTCTAGCAATAGCATTTTGATATAACTTTACAAAAGAATTTTTTTCTCCTGTTCTTAAATCAATTTTTATAATTTCGCCATCTCCATCTTTAGAAAAATATAAATATTTTTCATCTGTTACATAACTGCGAGAATGTGCTGCGAATATACGATAGATTTCTTTACTTTCTCTATTTTCTACATTAAGAGTTTTAAATACATCATAAGAATTTTTGTATACTTCAGTATTTTCACTATGTTTTTCTTCTTCTGAAACCTTTTTTCCAAAATCTATTCCATGTAAAATTAGATTTTTATCACTACATCCAATAACATCCCATTCAACATTATCATTAAAGTCCATAGAAAAAACTTTCTTTTCCTTTTTTGTTTTTACATCTAAATAAACTAAATTTTTCTCTGATGATGTTTGATAAGAATTACCATTAATGCTTTTTGCTGACACTTTTTTAGTAACAAAATAAAGCCCATTCTCATCTCCAACTACAAAATCTTCTACAGTAAGATTACTGTCAAATGTATAAATTTTTTCTCTATTTGTTCCATCCAAGTTTAAACAATATAATATGGTAGACCTTACTTCTACTCCAGAACTTGTACTTCCCCCTAAAGCTACTA
Organism: uncultured Clostridium sp.; assembly: GCA_947575745.1. Lineage (GTDB taxonomy): Bacteria > Bacillota > Clostridia > TANB77 > CAG-508 > JAAWPK01. The sequence continues at coordinate 19,495 of CANPOS010000016.1, read as the reverse complement.
CTCCATCTTGATCCTGCTGTTTACTTAAAATAAATATCTTATTATTCCATATAAAAAGTATAGATGAATAAGAGGGAACTTCATTTTCTAAAAATACAGATGAGCAACTTTCTGTATTATGATTACAGCCAGAATTACTACATAAATAAATTTCTTGATGAGTAGCAAAGTCAATATACATCAAATGAGATATTCTTTTACCATTTAATAATTTTTCTGTATCACTTTGAAAATAGTAATACCCATCATCTGTATTTGAAGTATTAGAAATGAAAGATAATTTACCTTTCATTTCTATTTCATCTGTTTCTTTTTCTGTTACCCAATCAAAACCTTTTGATACAATATCATCATTTGTTAAGCCTGTATTTTTTAATAATTTCCCACCAAATATTAATACCAAACCTATTCCAATGATTATCAATAAAACAATTAATTTTTTCATAAAAAAATGACCTCCTTATATTGCCATAAATGGCTTATAAGGAAATCATATATAATAAAAGTCAAAAATTGGTCAAATTTCTATAAAAATTTTTACTTTTGCTCCACCAGATATATCATTAGATAATTCTAGCTTTCCTCCATGCTTTTTGCAAAGAATACGACTAATTATTAATCCTAATCCACAATGTTTGCCATCACTTGCAGTAGGTATAATTAAATTGTTTCTTTCTTTTAAAACATCTTCTGAAAAACCTATACCATCATCTACAATAGAGATTATTAAATAATTTTCTTGTATATTAAATGATAAATTAATTTTTTCTTTGGAATATCTAAGTGCATTATTAATTATGTTCTCTAAAATTCTATAAATAATATAAGAATCTATCTTTATCTTTTCTTTAAATAACTTCTCTGCCTCTAAATCCAATCCTATTCCTTTAGAATTTGTCATTTGTTTTAAATCTGATTTTACATCTTCAATAAATTTTCTAGTAGAGATTTCTTTACGATTTACTTCTATATCCTCTAAGGCATTAATTGTACGAATAGAATCTGTGTATCTTTCTAACCTTTTAGCTGTTTTATTTATATTTGAAGTAATTTCTAAAATTTTATCTTTACTTAAATTATCATTTTGTAGATTTGTTTGTAAATATTCTGCATATCCTTCTATAATTGATATTGGATTTCTTAAATCATGCGCTACTGATGCTTGCACTAATCTTCTTTCTTCAATCATTTTCCATAATTCTTTGTTTGTTTCTTCAAGTATTTGTCGCATCTTTTCAAAAGAATTACAAAGTTTCCCCATTTCATCATTTGATGTATAAGATAATTTGAAATCAAGGTTTTTATTTGATATTTGTTCCATTGAATTTTCAAGGAGTTTTAATGGTTTATTTAATTTCTTACCATAAAAAATAAATCCACAAATTAAAATTCCAACTATAGAAAATATCATTGGCATTACTATCATTGATATTCCACATATTTGATATGCAATTTTTCTTTTTGGAGTTAGCATATCAAAATTATTTTCAATTTTTTCAATACTTGTTTTTATATCATATAGTTCAGAGTTATTTATCGAACCATCTTCTGCTACTGTCACTCTAGGAATATCATACATTTCTTGTCCTAATTCTGTACTAAATCCAAGTTTTTCCGTTCTTCCATCGCTATATGTTATATTTAATGTTACCCAAATTGTATTAGAGTCTGGCAATAAATACTCTCGAAATTTTTGACACCCCCATATACTTAATAATGATAAACATATAACAATGAAAAATGTAATTAAAACTATTAATACAAAATAATTTTGTAATGAACTGCATTTCCTTTTTAATTTTTCCATCTATAACCTACTCCCCAAACAGTTTCAATATAATCGTTTCCCGTTATTTCTTGAAATTTATTACGAATTTTTCTTATGTGTTCTTTTACAACATTACTATCTCCTTCTGCATCATATCCCCATACTGTTTCATAAATTTTTTCTTTATCAAAAACTTGTCCTTTATTTGTAATTAAATATTCTATTAAATCAAACTCTTTTTTTGAAAAGGGTATTTCTTTATCGCCATAATATATTGTTTGTTTCGATAAATTAACAATTAGTCCATCAGGAGTTGTAAAAATGGAAAAAGTATTTTTATTTCTCTCATCTCGGCGTAAATGTGCTTCAATACGAGCTGTTAATTCTTTAAGGCTAAAAGGTTTAGTAATATAGTCATCTCCACCATACTGAAATCCATTTATCTTATCTTGCTCTGTAATGCGAGCTGTCAAAAAAATAATAGGACAAGATATATGATTTCGTATATTACGGCATAGCTCTAATCCATTTGTTCCAGGCATATTAATATCAAGTATGATAAGATTTGGCTGATGTCTTAATTCTTCCATAGCATCATTTACATTATTTGCTATATAAGTGTTATAGCCACAGTTTTGCAGATGTGAAGATATTAAATCTGTTATCATTTCTTCATCATCAACAATTAAAATTTTATATTTCATATCCATGACCCCTATTATATTTTAATTTATAATTGTTTTATTACTCTACAAGGATTACCTACTGCTACTACATTTGATGGAATATATTTATTTACAACATTATCTCCAAAAGTAACTTTATTTCCATCTAATAATACTAAATTATGATTAGAGTAAAAATTCTCTCCAACCTCAATATTATATCCATAATCACAAAAAAGGTGGTTCAATATAAAAAGTATTTTTATGCTTTCCTAATATTTCATTCATTATTTTAGTTCTTTTTTCTATATCAGATGGTTTTGCATTGTTATATTCAAAACACTTATCTTTAGTATTAAATCTTTCTTCTATTAATTCTTTATCATAATTAGCATCATATATTTCTCCTACTAACATTTTATCTTTTTCAGTCATTTCTTATTCCTCAAACCTTAACGATAACTTACTATTTGTGCGTATAAATAGTATCATAAATTTATACTTTTTTCAACAAATTTACAAAACAAGATAGAATAATCTACCTTGCTTTGTTTCTGTGTTTCTTTTGTATGGATTACGCCTTATAATTGATTTTGCCTGCTTTCATATCAGTTAGTATTTGCTGAAAAGCTGGTCTGTGTTCCATATCTTTTGCCGATATTCCTGCATCTCAAATTATGAATAGAAAGGCAACTAAAAAAGTGCCACATAGCATAGTTTTGGCTATTAGCACTTTAGAGTTTTATATTTATTATTAACTATCTCTTTAATTCTCTTGAAAAACACAAATAAGAACCTCACCCACTTACGCAATCATAGATTGCTTGTGGGTACCCGAGAACCTTGTTACTTACGTAATAAACCAATATAGTATAATTTTTTAAAACTCTAAAATGTTTTGTCGTTTTCTCCTATGATATGTATTCTTGTAACTTGGACATTGGATACTTTGTCCCTAAATCTGTTACGTAGAAGTAATCATGTTCATTAAAGAATAACAATAATTTGTTATTTATGATTACTCTATAGGGCTCTACATACGCTAAATTCGTATGTTCTATTATTCTTAAACATCCGTTCAATGATTTCTGGTTGCTGTTTAATGGAGTTTATACGACACGTCCACTTGATTTTAGAGTGTAATTCATCACTTATATTGATTTGTTTTTTAATAATATGTAACATAATATCACAAAAACCTCCTTTTTTCAATAGTTTTAGTCAAAAAAACTCCAACTCCTAAGAGTTGGAATAAGATTTTTGTGTTCATCAAATTTTTTATAGTCTTAAAATTGAGTTATATCAAGACTTTCAAAAAGTTCGACGAAAATTGTCGTTGGTGTCGATGGTGGGAATCGAACCCACATGGTTTCCCGCAGGTTTTTGAGACCTGTGCGTATACCAATTTCGCCACATCGACATGTTTTTATTAGATTTTGAGTCGTGTGCATCTGCCAGTTCCGCCATTCGGGCATTTATATAGTTAAGTTTTTTTGATATTTGCTACACATACTGACGTTGTAACTCACTTTGTTCGAACAACCTCAGCAAGTTCCGCCATTCGGGCATTTCTCAATTTTCTATAATTAATATTATCATATTTTTACTTCTACTGTCAATACTTTAGCTCTTTACTTTTCTTCAAGACGTGGGAAAAGGTCACATAAGCCATAAAGACTTTGTTGTGACCTTTTTCCTTGCTGTCAATTGTTTGTACTTCTGTCTTTTACAAACAGTTCTTCCTTAATTGCCGATACTCTAATGGAATCCAAGCTTCGTTCCACCTTTGCTTTCTGTTTTCTTTCTTCGATGGATTTTTTCAGTTTCTCCTCTACTACTTGTTTTCTCTTGTTGTATGTCCTCATCTTATGCCTAATCTCGGCAATGATGGATGTTACAATCCAGAGGATAGACAAAATCCACATTACTCCCATAATTAAAAGAGGAATATCCCTCTTGGGAGTATAACCAGGTGTGCCATTGTCACTGCAATATTTTGCGACTTTGGAGGTACAAACCAGCTCATCAAGCTGAGCATTCAAGCTTTCATGGTTCTCTTTGCGACCGTCACCCCAATCCTCCTTGAATATATTACCCGCGATATAATGCCCCTCTTTTTCTGCTTTATTCTCAACTTTGGAGATTTGATGTCTGAGATAAGTATACTTGCATGCGGGAGGAAGGATGATAGTGCTGATGATGAATACGATGACTACTGCGAACACAGGAGTCAGTTCCACGAGTTTGTGAAGTACTTTGCCAGTGATTTTCAATGCTCTGATAAAACCTGCAATCTCTGGGACTTCCACGAGTTTCCGAAGTACTTTTCCGATAGTTTTCATGATGCAAATCTCCCTTCAAATTTACCAAATAAGGTATTCATAATTTAATTATAGCACTTTTTTTGATTTTTATCAAATTTTCGTAAGTTATGTTGACTTTTTTCTTATGATACTGCACTTCTATGATTGTTCTCCTAAAATATCTTCTTTTACTGTTTTTATAATTCCATCTACATAACCTTGCTGATTATTTAAAATATTGGCTAAATCTGTTCTATTATTTATATACCCTAATTCAAGTAAATACGCTTCAATTCCAATATTAGAATTTTTATATAGATTTTTTCCATATTTTTTATTTCTTCCATCTACATATGCTCCTGTTGCTATTCCTCCTGTTTCTCTAAGCATGTATAAATAAGGTGTTTCTTCTGTAATACTATATGGCTCATACCCATTCTTTTTTGCTTCTTTTGCAGAATCTTCTATTCCCTTCTCAGTAAAAGTTCTAACATATATGCCATCTTCTTTTCTATAATTCACATCTAATTTTGAATATCTTGTATTTGCTGATTTTACTATATTTTCAGCAAAAGCTCTTGCATATTTTAAGTTTATTTTTGTTGGAGCATATATTTCTACTCCACTTTGAGAATTTGCTTGCTCAACACTATTTAAGTGTATAGAAAATACATATTTTGCTTTTGAATCTCCAACTACATTTACTCTTCCATCTTGATCATATACAGTATATACAGAATATTCATCTCCTTCTGTTCCATCTCTTGTCATTTTAACTTTTAGTCCAAGTTTTTGTAATTCTTCTGTAACTGATTTTGCAATTTTAAGTGTTAAATCCGCTTCCTGATATCCTCCTGATTTAGCTCCACAATCTGAACCACCATGTCCTGGATCTATAACTATATCATATACATTGTCTGGAAGTTTACAATTTTTCACATTCATTGTCATATATTCTTTTTGTTTTTCTTCTTTGTTATGTTTTCCAAATTTTATATTTATTTTATTGTTTTTACCATTTTTGGTAATAGTGTAATACTCTATTTCTTTATTTTCATAGTTAGTATTATCTTTTAATGTATAATACTTATATGTACCATCTAAATATTCAAGTTTTAAAAATATATAATATGTGTCTGGAGTTATCTTTTCTAAGTCTATTCCTTCATTAATTAAATCTGAGGTAGAAAAATTAATCCCATTATCTGTAAAATCATATTCTAGTCTTATTTCTTTTGAAGTTTCATCCTTTGATGTTTTAAGCTCTAAACTAATATCTTTTATATCAGTAGCTTCTACATCTAAATTTCCCTTTATGTTTAAATGTGTTCCATATACTATATATTCCGAAACTAGTACTTCTTTTTCTTCTACATTTTCAAATATATCTTTTATCTCCTCTTTTTGGGAAATTGTAATATAAACTACATATGCTCCTATTAAAGCTATTAATAAAATTATCAATATTGAAACTATTCTAATTACTAACTTCAAAACGTTTTTCTTTTTGAGACTCACTTTTATTCCTCCGTATTTATCACTTCATATTCATATACACATATTATTTTAGTTTCTACTCTTAATTCATCTACTTCTTGGTTTATTCTAAATAGCTTTTGTTTTTTTAATTCTAGATTGAGTTTACTCATATCTACTAATATTTTATCTGATATGTTCATTCCAAGTGGAAGAGTTTTGTTGTTATTGTTGTAATATGCTATATTTGTTAATGCAATCCCCTTTGTTTTTTCATTTAGTTTAATATTATATAAATTTATTTTGTTACATCCCTTTACTTCTTCTAGTGCGTTTTTAGGATTTATGTGTAATATATTATAGTCTCTTGTGTTTAGATTTTCAGTGCTTGCATAGAATGCTTTTAATTTAACTCCAAATTTTGCTTTGTCCAATGTTTTATCTATATCTGACATTATTTCTTTGATTTTTTCTACATATTGAGTATTTTTTGTGTTTTTAGTTATATTTAGTATTCTAAACTTATTCTTTTTTATTTCTCTGTGCTTAATATTTCCTAAAACGTTTATTTTTGTCTGATCTTCTGACATTGAACCAAATATATCAAATTCTTCTGAAGAAAATAATATTTCTGTTGATAATGCCTCTTTTTTTAATGCATCTATGCTTTCTTTAAATTCCTCATTTTCTTCACTTCTTAAAGAATTTATATTCTTCAATACATTTGCATCTGATGTTACAAAAATACTATCTAGTTCTTCTTCTGTATAATTTGTTCTGTTATTCTTGTCTAGCTTTCGTCCAAGATCTTCTATATCTTCTTCATAGTCAAAAGACTTTTCTATCTCTTTACGAGGTATTTCTTCTGCTTCTCCTTCATTCAAGCCGAAGCAAATTGTCTTTATTAACAAAGCTCCAGAATTCAAAAATGCTCTTTTTGTGTTCTTCTATTTCTTCTATATATTTTCTGGCATTGTCTATCTTCTTTGTTAATCTTTCGATTTTTTCTTCTAATGCCTTTATATCCATATTTGTTTTTTTGATTTGAGTTTCTATCCTATCTAATATTTTAGTTATATCTACTAAATCTTCTATTGTATAATATTCTTTTGTATTGTACATTATTTCTTGTGGTTCCTGTTTTTCTACAATTCTTTCTGTTAATTCTCTTTTTTTCTTTACCTTGCCATTATCTTTTTTACCTTTAAAATAATATCTAATTTTTCCAAAGAAGCTTTTTTTGCATTCTAAATATAGTGTTATTTGTTTTTGCCTTATATTATATTCTTCTTCTTTATCTTTTTCTATTAACTTTAATTCTTCTAATCTGCTAGTTGAATTTACTATGTCTTCATGTAAATTTTCACTTTCTTGTTTATGTTTTAAAAATTCTTCTTTTATAAATTTCGCAAGTCCATCATAATCTATGATTTTAGAATTATAAATAAATTCCAAACCACCATTTTCTGAAATTTTAACTTCAAATTTATATCTATTTGGAAATTCTGTTTCTAGTATAAATAGTGCTTTTAGGAGTTTATAAAATCTAGTTGATTCTTCACAACTATTAAGTGCTATTTTATATACACTATATATTTTTTCATAAACCTCTGTTGCTCCTACAATTTGAAAGCTCATATTTTCATTTTTGTCATACACCTCATATACTATTGGCCATTCTTTTGTAAATTGCCAAATGTATTTTTCTATATCTGCTACTTGTGATTTGGTTAGATACATTTTTGAATAGTCTAGGTAACTTACTGGAACAAATATTTCTTTATCTTTTCCTGTTTTTTGATGTTCTATCTTTTCTTTTATCAAATAAAAAAGGCAAGAACAGTCTAAATCTTCTATTGGCGCTAACATATAATATTGTTTTGTGTATTCTGAATAGTATATTTGCCATAAATAGTTTTCTTTATATTTTACTCTATATGGTATTTCTTCTCTTAGTTTTTCTTGTTCTGACTCTATTTCTTTTATTTCGTCTATATTCATGTTTTTTATCATATTTAAAAATATAGTATGTCTTAGTATTCCTTCTTCGTCTTCTGGTATCAAATATGAATACAAAGGAGCTGCCATTTCACATTTTTCTTGTAATGTATTTAGTCTATTTGCTCTTGTAAGTAATATATTTATTTTACTTATTGGTATGTATTTATATACTCTGTACTTCTTTTCTTCATAGTTTCTTGCTGGTTTTATATTTACATCTATTTGCTCAAGTAGACATTCTGGTAACTTGTTTAAATCTAATTTTAAATACTTTAGTTTATCTTCTATATCATTTGTTTTATTCAATGTTCTTCCTCCCATATTACATCTTTTATTCTACTATATTGATTCTAATAAATCAAGATAAATATTATTAAATTTAGCTTAATAGAATACTCAAGAATAGGTAATATATTATAACAAAGGATATAATTAAAAATTATATCCTTTGCTTTTTTATAATCACTTTATATCTAATTTCTTATTTCTTTGTACTCATATACTGTCTTGCCAAACAATACTTCATTAACTTTTTTTTGCAATTCCACTATAATAATTGGTGCAAGGGATACCCCTATTACATATAGCCATTGCACTGGAGTTAGAGCTACTAAATCAAATATCTTAGCAGCTACTGGAACAAAGACAATTCCGCATTGCATTATTAGTCCTATTATAAATGCTCCTACTAGATATTTATTATGGAATAACCCTACTTTAAATATCGATTCTTCACTTCTTATATTAAAACTATGTACTAATTCTATCATACCTAATGATACAAATGCCATTGTTCTTGCAACTTCTAGTCCAAATAGTTTATTTCCTATACTAAATATGAATAAAGTTAAAACTCCTATCATTGTACCTTCTACAATTATTTTTCCCCATAAACCATCTGAGAAAATTCCTGATTTACTATCTTTTGGCTTTCTATTCATAATATTTTTGTCTTCTGGTTCTAATCCTAATGCTATTGCTGGTATTGAGTCTGTAACTAAGTTTATCCATAATAGTTGTATTGCTAAAAGCGGTGCATTCATTCCTAAAATAAGTCCCAAAAATATTGTTACTATCTCTCCAATGTTTGTTGCAATTAGGAAATGTACTGCTTTTCTTATATTTTCATATATACCTCTACCTTGTTTTACTGCTTCTACTATTGTTACAAAATTGTCATCTGTTAATATCATGTCTGATGCATTTTTTGCAACATCAGTTCCGATTTAGTCCCATTGATATTCCTATATCTGCATTTTTTAATGCTGGCGCATCATTTACTCCGATCTCCTGTCATTGCAACTACTTTTCCTGTACTTCTAAATGCTTTTACTATTCTTACTTTGTGTTCTGGCGATACTCTAGCAAATACACTATATTTCATAATGTCTCTTTCTAAAATATTTTGTGGTATTTTATCTAGTTCTTGTCCTGTTATTGCAAGTGAATTTGCCCCTAATATTCCTAATTCTCTTGCTATCGCTTTAGCTGTTGCTATATGATCCCCTGTTATCATTACTGTTTTTATTCCTGCATTTTTACATGTTCTTATAGCTTCTTTTACTCCTTCTCTTGGTGGATCTATCATCCCAATTAACCCTACAAAGGTTAAATTATTTTCTATATTTTCTGAATCTATATTTTTAGGTAAATTTTCTACATCTGTATATGCAACTCCTAATACTCTTAGTGCTTTATCTGCCATATTTGCATTTTTGCTTAGAATAGTCTTTTTATCTGCTTCTGTTACTGCTCTTATATCTCCTTCTTGATATATTTTTACACATCTATTTAGTAATATATCTAATGCTCCTTTTGTGATTATTCTATATTTATTTCCTATTTTATGTATAGTTGTCATTAATTTTCTGTCTGAATCAAATGGTATTTCGTTTATTCTTTCCATATTTGAATATAGCCTTTCTTTGCTTATGCCATATTCTAATGCTTTGTTTACTATTGCAACTTCTGTTGGATCTCCTGTTACTTTCATTTCTGATATTTCACAGTCTGTACACATTGTTCCAAGTTCTAGTACAAATGCTGTATCTCCATAGCTTTCTACCACTTGCATTTTATTTTGTGTTAATGTTCCTGTTTTGTCTGAACAAATTATGCTACTACTTCCAAGTGTTTCAACTGCTGCAAGTTTTCTAATTATTGCATTTTTCTTTGCCATTTTTGTTACTCCAATAGATAACATTATTGTAACTATTGCTGGTAATCCTTCTGGTATTGCTGCAACTGCAAGTCCTATTGATGTCATAAACATTTCTTTTATTGATATATTTTTAAATATTCCTATTATGAATATTGAGAAACATATTATTAAACAAACTATTCCTAAAGTTTTTCCTACTTCTTCTAGCTTCTTTTGTATAGGTGTTTGTGGCGCTTCATCTGTTATTATTATTTTTGCTATACTTCCTACTCTTGTTTCCATCCCTGTTTTTGTTACAACTGCTTTGGCATGTCCTCCTGTAACTATTGTTGTTGCAAATGCCATATTTAACATATCTGCTTCACTTACACTTGATGTTAACTGAATTTCTGCATTTTTTGATGCTGGAACTGTTTCTCCTGTTAGAATTGATTCGTCTATTTTTAAATTAAAGCTCTCTATTAATCTACAATCTGCTGGTACATAGTTTCCGTGCTTCAAGAACTACTATATCCCCAGGTACGACATCTTCTCCTTGGATTATTTCTTGCTTGCCATTTCTTATTACTTTACATACTGGTGCTGACATTTTCTTTAGTGCTTCTAATGACTTTTCTGCTTTGTTTTCTTGAACTAGTCCCATTATTGCATTGAATACAACTATAGCAATTATTATGATAGACTCAATGTAGTCTCCTGTTCCGTCTATCTTTGCCATTACTCCTGATATTCCTGATGCAATTATTAGTATTATTATCATGAAGTCATTGAATTGTTTTAAAAACTTAACAACTATATTTTCTTTTTTCTTGTCTGCTAATTTATTTTTTCCATACTCTTTTTGTCTTTCTTTTGCTTCTTCTTCTGTTAATCCTGTATTAAAATTAGTCTTAAGTTTTCTCCTGATTTCTTCTTTTGACATTAAATGTTCCACTGTTTTTCTTTCTCCCTTCTTTTGTGATAATTAATTATATGACGAGTGCGAGAGATTTATGTATGGTTTTTGTGGGAAATATATAAAAACAAACAATTACTTAGATTTTCGTCTAAAGTAATTGTTTGTTTAGTTGTTTTAACTATATTTTTTTATTTTAAAACCGTTCTGGTAAAAACATTATAACATTTTTCTTGCAAAATCTAATAACTCTTCTAAATGATTTTCTATAATATCTTTTAAAATATCTTCATCTATTTCTTTATAATCATGTATAGCAATATTTCTAAACCCTATCATACCTTTCATTCTCTTTAAAGTTTCTTCATCTATATAATTGTTTTTAAATAGCATTTCAAATGCTTCTTTTTTACTTTGTGGTATACCTAACTTTTTAGTAGAAACAAGATATGTTGCAATATCTATACACAATTCACATGCTCTTTGTAAATTTAAAACTATCGCATCTAATTTGCTATAATTATTTAGATTATCACTATTGCCGTCGTATTCTTCTCTTATTCTATTAATACATTTCTCTATACTTTCATATTTATTTAATATAATCGCTTTATTTCCATATATTGTATCTCCTTTTTTACTCTTTCAATAATTGGTTGTATGCTTTCATTGAGATCTAAAAATTCTCTATACATGTCTAGTTTATATAATTCAAATTTGAATTCATCTTTACAGTATAGAGTTTTTCCATTTATTAATATTTCATATCTAAAAATGTCACCTATATCATCCAAATTTATTAAGTCTATATCTTTATTTGCTATATCTTCTAATTCTTGTTTTAATTGAAAAATATCTTTTTTAGTTACAACTTGACTACTTTTAAATGCAATATCTATATCGCTTTCTTCATTTTGTGTTTCTCTTGCATAACTTCCAAATAAAACTATTGCTTCACAATCTATTGCTTGTAAAATTTTATTTTTTATTTTTTCTATTACTTCTTCCATATATCCCCCTAATACGCTTCTTTATTAAGTAGTATATGATATATTATATTATAGTTTTTGGTAATTTACAATACAAATTGAATATATTAAGTTCTTCGTCTTGTATTTTATATAAAAGCAAACAATTACCTAGATTTTTAGTTCCTATCTAAGTAATTGTTTGGTTGGTTTTGTTTAATTATATTTGTATGGTTTATAGGTATACTAAAGAGGACTCATAATGAATTTCTTTTAGATATTTTTGATAAAAAATAAGCAATTAATTAGATTATTTTTTATCTAAATAACTGCTTATTTAAATTGTCCTATTCTTCTCCATCCCATTTAAGTCTAATTTGTCCTAAACAGAACCGTCCCATTTAAGTCATTCTTCTCCGTCCCATTTAAGTCATTTAAGTCAAGTTAATTCATGCTAATCATGCATTGAATAGTAAGTAAGTTGACCATGCGTACAATATTTATGCGCCGAAGATCGTGAATGATCACAATCCACCTTTATAGAATATTCCCCAAAACGGCGGCCACAACTAGCACAAAGTTTCGTAACACAAGTGCGTTGGACACCTTGACCTGTCAATGCACATTTCTCGGAACAAGCATTTCTCCATCCGCGATCGTCCCCGCATGATGAACAGTTAATCGTATATCTATAAACTCCGAGATAGAAATATCCAAGGCAGACCGAACACTTGTGATCACCACCAACGTAATCTTCTGACTTTCCAATGTTATATGGCGTCGAACAAGGTCTTGTACTCGAAGTCTTACAAAATTTACAAATCACTTTAAAACCATCACATGAACGTAAATTACCTGGACAATATGTTCTTATCTGTGTTTGTAAATCTCCTTCTGTTGTTGCTTTTCCATCTGATACGTCTACTCTCCAATAATAATATGTATATTGGCTTAAGTTAGTTGGTGTTTGGATTGCTACTTGTACATTTTGTGTTTGATTTGTTAATTGTGTTGAGTAGTTTAAGTTACTTGAACTTGTTCCATATTTTAGTGTATATGTTAATTGATCTCCATCTATATCTTCTGATTTTGCATTTACTTTTATATAGTTCGTTCCTTTTGTGTTAAATGATACTTGGGCTTTACTTGGTGCTGTATTTGCTACTACTGTATTTTGGGCTACTGTACTTGATGTGCTTGTCCTTCCTGCTTCATCTGTGACTATTACTCTTATGTAATATGGTGTTCCATCATTTAGTCCACTAAATGTATGCTCCTGTGTTCTTTCTTCTGTTGTTGCTGTTTCTATTATATATTCTTTTTCTTTTAGTATCATACTAAAGTCTTCTTCTGTACTTAGCTCAAACTTAATTTTCTTTATTCCTGATGTTATATCTTGTGCTACTGCTGTTACTTTAAATGAACTTGTTGTTACTTCTGTTGGTTCTGATAGTTCTATCTTATTTGGGTCTGCTACATCTCTTTTTATTATATATTCTTCTGTTTCTTCTGACCTTTTATTTTTTCCATCTGTCGCATATGCTTTTATTTTATGGATTCCATCTGTGTTTATTGTAGCAGTTGCTGTTCTTCCTTCTTCTTTTACTTCTGTTCCATCTAATATATATACTATTTCTTTTACTGGTGATTTATATATATCTTGTTCTCTATCGCTTATTGTTACTGTTATGTCTTCTGTATTATGCCATCCATTTTCTCCATTTGCTTCTGGTATTGTTATTATTGGTGTTGGTATTTTTCCTATCTCTTTTATATTATCTACTGCACTTTCTATTAAGTCTTCTGCTCCTTCTAATATTTTATTTTCATTTATTCCTTCTTGTCCATATTTCATCGTTCCATTTATTGCATATTCTATTAACCTTGAATTATATACTACACTTATTCCAACAAGCGATAATATTACTAGTAGGATTACTGTTAATATTAGTGCTACTAGGGTTATTCCTTCTTCTTTTTTGGTTTCCATTTGTATTTTTCCTCCTATGTTTCTTTTGTTTAGTATCTGCTATTTTTAGTATATACTGTTTTTATGAGTTATGCAATAAGAATATAAGATTTATAATATTTTTGTAATATAATTGTAATATTTTTGTAAAGGAGTAACTTATATGTTAAAATTAAATGTACTAGAATTATTGAAGAAAAAAGGAAAATCTAAGTATTGGTTATTTATTCAACTAGATATGACTTATACTAATTTTAATAGCATTGTTACTAATAAAACTCAATCTATAAAATACAGTAATATTGAAAAGTTTTGCGAAATATTAGAATGTGAACCTAATGATTTATTTATTAAAATAGAAGACAATTCTGATAGTGAATTAACTAGTTGCATATCAAAATAGATTTGCTTACAATTAACGCACTGTCATACTTTCTTTTCTCCTTCATATAATTTTTGTATGAAAAGTAGAACTGTAAAAACAAATTTTATTTTTATATCTTTAAAAGATAACATTTTGACTATTATCTTTGTATTATTTGCAATAGGACTTATTGCATTTTCTAGGGATAACTTAACAGCTTCAAAAGAAGGCTTGTCCCTTTGGATGACTTCTGTTGTTCCTGCTCTTTTACCATTTTTTATAGCTTGTGAGCTTCTTTCTCACACTACTATTATTGATTATCTTGGTAGAAAACTAAACAAATTTATGAAACCTATCTTTAATGTACCTGGTGAAGGTGCTTTTCCTCTTATAATGGGTATTATTAGTCGGTTATCCTGTTGGTGCAAAGATTGTTACTAATTTTAGAAAACAAGGAATATGTTCTAAAGAAGAAGGAGAAAGATTGCTTACTTTTACAAATAATTCTGGTCCTTTATTTATAATTGGTACTGTTGGTATTTCTCTTTTTGGAAATACTACTATTGGACTTTTGCTTTTTGTGACTCATTTACTTTCTTGCTTAACTGTAGGATTTTTATTTAGATTTTGGAAAAGAAATTCTCGGTGAAAAAAAGACTGTTTTCCATTCTGTTTCAAAAAAGGAAACTAAAATACCTCCTAAATTAAGTTCTTTAGGAAGTATCTTACAAAATAGTATCATGTCCTCTGTTTCTACTATTGTTATGATAGGTGGATTTGTTATGCTTTTTAGTGTAATTATATCTATTCTTAAAAATACAGGTATCCTTATAGTGTTATCTGAAATACTTGAGCCTATATTTAACCTTTTTAACATTCCTAATAGTTTTACAACTGGTGTCTTGTCTGGTATTATTGAGCTCACAAATGGTGTATCTATTATTGCAAATATTCCTATTAAAAAAATATCTATTAGTATTATATTTTGTGCATTTTTACTTGGCTTTGGCGGAATATCTATTTTACTTCAAGTATTAAGTATAACTTCTAATTCTGATATTTCTATTAAACCTTATATTATAGGTAAATTAATGCAAGGTATGTTTGCAGCTTTATATACTTATCTTTTTATTCAAAACTTTGCTTTTTTGAATTTAGATATATGTTAAGTTATCTATAATACCTATTGTACATATTTCTATTAGCGCATCCACAACTATTGTTATTAGAGTTATTATTGTTATTACTACAACCACATCCGTTTTCTACTATATCATCATCGTCATCATCATTAACAAGGTTCATTATTGCTCTTGTAATCACTGCTGAAATAAATGCAAGTATTGTATAAAGTATTGCATATACCAAGAACGTTGCATCAAATGCTGCAAATGCAACTATAAGATATATTGCAAATGTAAGTGCCGCAACTGCAATAGGACTTTTTAGTACTGTTTCTAAAACACTTGCAATAATTATTGTGGCTATTGGTAAAGCAAAAAGTAATAATAAAAAATTCATAATATGTATCTCCTCTAAAAATTCTTTTTTCTTAAGATATATTATGAATTTTTTTATATATTTGTTACTTTACTTTTAATATTTAACCTCTACTAAGTATAGTGCATGGGCAGGAAGTGTCTTTCCTGCTTTTTGCCTATTTCCTTCATCTATAATTTCTGGTATTTCTTCTGGTTTAATTTTTCCGAAGTCCCACCTCTACTAAAGTTCCTGATATAATCCTTACCATATTATATAGAAATCCATTTCCTGTAAGTTCTATTACTATTTTATCTTCTTTCTTTTCTACTAATGCCTTGTATATAGTTCTTACACTACTTTTGCTACTAGTTCCACTTGCTTTAAATGCTTTAAAATCATGTGTTCCTTCAAAATATTTTATAGCTTCTTTCATTTTTTCTAAGTCCAGTTTTTGGGGTATATGATATTCTAAATGTCTATATATTGCACTTCCATATTTAGAGTTATCTATTATATATCTATATGTTTTTTCTCTACAATTGTATCTTGCATGAAAGTCTTCTGATACTTCTTCTGCAACTTTTATTCTTATTGAATTTTTTAGGTTGCTATTTATTGCAAGTATAAGTTTATCTAAGCTTATCTCACTATTTGTTTTAAAGTTTGCAACTTGTCCGAAATGCATTTACTCCTGCATCTGTTCTTCCTGATGCATTAAGTTCTATTTCTTCATGTGTTATTGTTCCTATTACTTTTTCTATCTCTCCTTGAATATTTAGTTTGGTAGGTTGTTTCTGCCAACCACCAAAGTCTCTTCCATCATATTCTATTGTTAGTTTTATGTTTCTCAATAAAATTACTCCTTTAATTAATAATGCTAGTTATATATTCAAATTTTATTTGTTCTTTGTTGGTCGTCTCGTATAAGCTGTAAAGAGCAAGCTCTAACAGCTTATAAACTCGCTTCCATACTATGCAGAACTGCATAAATTTTGAATATATAACTAGCCTAAATATTTAATTGTCAATTGCTTTATTTAATCTTGCTATAACGCTATCCTTTCCAAGTACTTGCATTATTTCA
Source organism: uncultured Clostridium sp. (assembly GCA_947575745.1). GTDB lineage: Bacteria > Bacillota > Clostridia > TANB77 > CAG-508 > JAAWPK01. Next base: position 2,359 of record CANPOS010000016.1, on the reverse strand, counting down.
TACATATCAGGAGTATTTGCTCTACCTGTTAATGCAATTCTTATAACTGTACTGACATCTCCTACATGCCCCTTGTAGTTATCTGGATTTTGTTTATATTCCTTTACTTCTCTTGCATATCCAAATTTTTCTGCTATGTCTTTCATTTTATTAAACCATGTTTGTTTGTCATCTGATATATCAAATTTATTTTCAATATATTCTTTAATAATTTTCTTTACTTCTTCTTTATTATTGATATTTTGATATTCATATTCTACATTACTATTTAAAAATCTATTGTCATACATGTATTCTATATTATCTTTGAGATCAGACCATTTTGCAATATCTTTTCTAGGCTTCTCATTTCCTCTTTCTATTCCTAAAACTTTTAGTGAATATTCTTTATCTTCTTCTAATAATTTTGTTAAGTCTTCGTCATATTCTTCTGCCCAAGTATATGCCATATCATATACTTGTTCTTTTGTATATCTAGATATTACTGATTTTGATATGTCTAATAATTTTACCATATCAAATAGTGCTCCACTGACACTCATTTTATTTATTGAAAGTTCAAATTCATTAATAGATGCTGTTTTGTTTTGTCTTCTCCATTGTTCAAAGTTTGAGTTTGCAATATTTAATAAATATTCTTTTGCTGCATCTGATGGTATTCCTTCTTTTGAATAAAATTCTACTGCTGCTTCTGGATCTTTTCTCTTACTTAATTTTCTCTTTGCTCCATTTTCTTCTTTCATTATAGGTGCTATATGCGCATATTTAGGTAGTTTAAATCCTAGTGCTTGGAACATTTGTATATGTACAGGTAGTGATGATAACCATTCGTCTCCACGTATTACATGTGTAGTTCTCATTAAATGGTCATCTACAACATGTGCAAAATGGTATGTTGGCAATCCATCTGATTTGATTATTACTATATCTTGGTCGTTTTCTGGGAAGTCTATATTTCCTTTTATTACGTCATGGTGTTTTATTTTCTTTTCTGGATTTCCTGGTGATTTAAATCTGATTATATATTCTTCTCCATTTTTTATTCTTCTTTCTATTTCGTCTAATCCTAAATTTCTACAAGTTGCCCATTCTCCATAATATCCTGGTCTTAGTTTTGCATTTTCTTGTTTTGTTCTCATGTCATCTAAGTCTTCTTGTTTGCAAAAACATGGATATGCCTTCTTTTCTTCTATTAATTTTTTTGCAAATGCTTGATATATTTCTTTTCTTTGACTTTGTTTATATGGACCATATTCCCCTTTTGATGTATTCTCATCTATCATACCTTCATCTGGATCTAAGTTGAATTTTTTTAATGCACCTATTATTCCATTTACACCATTTTCTACTTCTCTTTTTTGGTCTGTATCTTCTATTCTTAGCATGAATATACCATCTGTTTGTTTTGCAACTTTAGAACAGATTACACTTGTGAAAATCCCTCCTATATGAACAAATCCTGTTGGACTTGGTGCAAATCTTACTACCATTGCTCCTTCTTTTAAATTTCTTTCTGGATATTTTTCTTCATAATAACTACTATCCTTTATATTTGGAAATATTAAATTTGCTAATTCTTTATAATCCATATTTATCTTTGTATGATATTAAAATCTATCATACTCTCCTTTCTGTATTTGGTGTATATTTTATCATACTTTACATACATTTTCAATAAAATTTACGTATATTGTAAAAACTTGCAAAGTTTATGTAAACATGGTATAATTATTATACTATGTAACATTAGTTACAAATACAACTTCAAGAAAGTGGGTTTGAAAAATGAAACGGAAAAAAATCTTAGCTTATCTCTCTACCACTGCACTCACCATCGCTCTTGGTTTCTTCTTGGTTTTGGTACTCAACGTCATCATAGTGAATTTAAAAATACATTACAAACACTTTGATCACGTTGGTGTATATTCGGAGGAAATCACATGGGCAACTGTAGAAGGACTCTTTGGGCATCCTCGAGGAGGATATATAGACCGTGCTGGCAATGTCGTCATTGAATTTCAATTTAGTGACGTTTCCCCCTTTAAGTATGGACTTGCCAGCGTTTCCTGCAACACAAAGGATTATGGCTACATTGACCATAATGGAAACTGGGCAATTGCTCCTATATACAGCTCTGCCCATGATTTCTACGAAAAGCGTGCAAAAGTGTCATTTGATAATGCATGTTGGTATTTTATCGACACAGAGGGGAATATGCTCGGGAAGGTACCTGATTAAGCGTTTCTACCCTAACTTCTATGTTAGGTGATATGAAGGGGAAACAAATGTGTTCATTTGTTTCCCCTCAGAGTATTGACAAACCCCAGAAAAATTTTGATATTTTTCTGGGGTTTTCACA
>CANPOS010000015.1 GCA_947575745.1 uncultured Clostridium sp. | reverse complement strand
TTATTTGTGTTGCAATTGTCATTGCTGTTAAAAATTTATGTGGTTTTTCTATCATTACTCCATTAATATTTGTTCCATTTTGAAGCATGTCATCAAGGTTTATTAAGTCACAGTTATGTAATGCATTTTGTGCAAAATAGTCTGCATCATGGAAATGAATAATTCCTTCGTCATGTGCTTTTACTATATCTTCTGGAAGTAGAAATCTTCTTGTTATATCTGTGCTTGTAATTCCTGCTAAGTAATCTCTTTGTGTTGTTACAACTGTTGCATTTTTGTTAGAGTTTTCATTATTCCAGTAATCACTTTCTCCATCTATTAATTCTTTGATTGATTGATCTGTTGTATTTGCTTTTCTAACTAACTCTCTAGTATATCTGTATGTAATATATTTTTTTGCTAATTGATATTTTCCAATTTCCATTAATTTTTCTTCTATTACATCTTGTATGTCTTCTACTAAAATTCTTTTTTTATTTAATTCTTCTATATATCTTATTATTTCTTCTATATCTTCTTTTGAAGCCTTTTCTTTTCTTGATACCTCATTATTTGCTTTGTTTATAGCAGTTCTAATTTTGTCTGAATTGTAGTCTACTATTGTTCCATCTCTCTTTACTATTTTCATTTGATTTCCCCCCGAATTGTTTTTTCTTGACTTAGATTATATATCACAGAAAAAATAAATCTGTTGCAATTGCAACAGATTTATTTTTTAAATTAACAACTTCAATTACCTCTAGATTTAAAATGATTATTACATTTATGTTACAAAAATGTTACAAATCCTAATATGCTTTTGGGTGATTTTTTACTCCGTCCCCAAAATCACCCATATAAAGTGTGTCCATCCAATTTCTTAGATGGACACGCTTTATGTCAGGTATCAGTCTACCCAACAAGGCTTATAGCGAGGGCAGGTTTTGCATTCGGGAAAGATGCATCCCTCAGCTTCGGCATTTCTGCAAAGCTCGTCGCCCCTTTCCTTTCTTCTTTGTTGGCAAATGCGGTGAGAGCAATGGTCAGTGCAGTAGCACTTCTTCTTGCCAGACATAACCTCTTCGAGGCACCGCTTCGCTCCAATACCTTCGGGAGTGGAGTAGTCCCTACAACCTCCTGAGATATCAGTTTGAGGAATTTCCCTCCATTGGTGTTGCTTCTGCTTAGATTTTGCCATAAGCTACTTCCTTTCATAAATACAGAAAGTTTGTACTAACCTTTCTCTTTTTAGAGAAATCAGTTAATTATATCATGTTTTATGTCAATTTACAACTATCCTAGCACAACTTCTATCTCATTTATTCTTCCATTATCTATTAACTTAACTTGCTTTTCTTCTATTTTTTCGCCATTTACAAAAAAGTCTTTCACACTATTTGTTTCACTTTCATTTGGATTTTTTACAACTATATTATATATACTTGTTTTGTATTCGTATCTTATTTTGTATTCCTTCCAGTCTTTTGGTATACATGGTTCAATTCGTAAAGTTCCTTCTTCTATTTTTAATCCTAATATATATTCAATTCCTGCTTTATAGAACCAACTACTAGATCCTGTATACCATGTCCATCCTCCTCTCCCAAGAAGATTTGAACACCCATATATATCTGCTGCTATAACATAAGGTTCTACTTTGTATCTTAGCATAAGTTCTTCTGTTTTTGCATGTTCTATTGGATTTATCATTCTATAAAAATCGTATGCTTTATTGTTCAGTTTCAGCATTGCTGATGCAATAACTGCCCATACTGCTGCATGTGTGTATTGTCCTCCATTTTCTCTTACTCCTGGCAAATATGCTTTTATATATCCTGGCTCTAATGAACTATTTTCAAAAGGTGGATCTAGTAATTTTATTATTCCTACTTCTTTATTTACTAAATAATTTTCTAAACTCTCCATTGCTATATATTTTTTGTCATTATCTCCTGCATTAGAAATAACTGACCAACTTTGTGCAATACTATCTATTTTACATTCTTCATTATCTGAACTTCCTAGAATTTCTTTCGTATCCATAAATGCTCTTTTGTACCATCTTCCGTCCCAACCATTTGTATTTAGTGCTCTTTTTAGTTCTTCTTTTATTCCTTCGTATTTTTGTATATATTCTGTCTTTCCTACTTTTTCACATATTTTATCAAATCTATCTAATATATTATATAGGAAAAACCCTAGCCAAACACTTTCGCCCTGTCCTTTGTTTCCAACTGTACTAAATCCATCGTTCCAATCTCCTGAGCCTATTTTAGGAAGTCCATTTTCTCCAAATTGTAATGAGTGTTCTATTGCATTTATACAATGTTTATATATACTTTCTTGCTTTTCACTTTCTGTATATAAATCGTACTTTTCGTCTTCATTAATACTTAAAGGATTTCCGCTTATATATGGAGTTACTTCATCTAGTATATTATAATCTCCTGTAAATTCTATATATTCGCACACACTATATGGTAGCCATAAAAGATCGTCTGAAAATCTTGTTCTTATTCCCCTTCTTGTTTCATCATGCCACCAGTGTTCTACATCTCCTTCTTCAAATTGGTGCTTTGAGTGTTTTAATATTTGTTCTTTTAGTGTGCATAAATCTACATACTTTGTAGATAATGCATCTTGAAGCTGATCTCTAAATCCAAATGCTCCTCCTGATTGATAATATCCAGTTCTAGCATAAAGTCTACATACTATTGTCTGATACATTGCCCAACCATTTAACATTATATTCATTGATTCTACTGGTGTCTTAACTTGTATTTTTCTTAAAATATTGTTCCAATAGTCTTTTTCCTTCTTTAGTTCTTCTAGTGTGTTTTGTATATTACTATACTTTTGAGCTTTATTTTCTATTTCCTCTTTTTCGTCTTCTTCTCCAAGCATTAAAGTCATTTTTTTATCTTCATAAGGTTCTAAGTCTATTCCAATTTCTATTGCAATACATGACTTCGTTCCAAGAGAGTTTTCGCGACTTAATTCTACTTTTTCTAGTCCGAGTTGGATTACTTAAATCTCTATTTCCTACAAATGATATATTGTTTCCTGTGTAAGATATAATTTTTTCGCTACTTGATACATATACATTTTTTGATAAGTTATCTCCATAAATATTTTTTGCATATATTATATTGTTTTGTAAGTTTATATCTATATATCCGTCTGTTTTTGTTTCATCTTCTCCGTAGTACTGGTTTTATATAATATACTAATTTTAGGTGTCTTTTCTCTGATGTTGTGTTTTTTAATCTTACCAAATTTATTTTAATGCTGTCCTCTACTGGCACAAAAATTTCGGTTTCTTGCATTATTCCAAGGCTTGCGTGATAAAATCTAGTATATCCGAAACCAAAGAATGCATAATAATCATTTTCATCAGGCATTGGCAAAGGATTTAAGCTCCATGTCTTTTGATAGTCTATATCTTTTATATATATTATTTCTGTTGGAATATCATTTGCTGGTGTATTTGCCCAGCTTGTTATTCTGTTTAGCCTGCTGTTTTTACTCCAAGTATATCCTCCCATATTGCTAGTTACCACTGTTCCAAATTTTTTATTACTTAATATATTACTCCAAGACATTGGCGGTGCTTGTTCTTTATTCATCTTTATTATATATTCTTTTTCGTCTTCAGTAAATCCGCCTATTCCATTAAAATATTTCAATTTGCTAAAGTCAATATTGGGCTTTATTTGTTCAAAATCTGGAATTTTTATATCGCTTCTTTTTTCTTCTCCTGGATTTTTTACTTTTGTTTTATATTCTTCTTCCATTTCTTTTATTGCTTCATATATATTTGATTTGCTAGCATTTATTATTATATTTGCTTTCATTTTGAATAAATCTTCGTCTTCTATTTCATTCTTATTTAATAAGAAAATTCCTCCACTAATATTTTGCAAATAGCCTATTTGCATATTTAGTATTTCTTGTATTATCTGTTCTTTTACGTATTGCTCATATACATTCTTTTCATAGTCTAGAATTACTAAATCTGTGTTTATTCCTTTTATTCTCAGATATTCATGTGCTTTTAGAATTTCTTTTACTAGATATACATCATTTAGTGTTTTTGTTAATACTAGCATTATTGGTAAGTCTCCTGATATTCCATATTTCCAAAAGTCACTTTGTTTATATTCTATTTTAGGTAAATTGCTTAAATATACTGATTTCATTGGATTTTGGAATACTACATAAGGCACTAATGCTTGGAATGTGTTTAAGTCTTTGCTACTTAATGATAAATATCTTGCTTCTTCTTCTGCTTTTGCTCTTGATATATTAAATTCTCTATTTACATTTTCTTGTATTTTATAGTATTTTAAATTTTCTTCCACTTGCTGTAAATCTTCAGATACACTAATTATTAAATTTAATGTTATTTCTTCATTTTCCTTTATTTTTACTTTTCTTTTTAGTGCTACACATGGGTCTGTTACAAGCCCTAATTCTTTAGAAAAAGGTACACCATTTTCTATCATTTTATATGCTTTATTACTGTCTATTTCATATTCTAGTTCTCCATTTTCTTCATTTTCTACAAATAGGTTTGTTCCAAGGTATATTTCATTTGTGTTTCCTCTTTTATTTCTTTTTACAATTAAGTCTCCATTTTCAAGCATACTGTATTTTAAGAATAAATTATTAAAGGCAGGGTGCGATATATCATCTTCCATTTTTGATAGTACTGGTTCAAATATTGAAGTTATTTCTAAGATTTCTTCTTTATTAGAATTATTTTTTATCTTAATACTTCTTATTTCTACTCCCGGATTTTCGGCAGTAATTATACTTATTTCTGTTTCTATATTGTCTTTTGCTTTTATTAGCTTCGCTTTATCTTCTGCAAAGATTACTTCATATTTTCCTTTATTTTCATCTCTGTAATCAAAGTTTGTTTTCCACATCTTATTGTTCCTTACATTTCTTACATAGAAAAATATTCCGCTGTGGAATGTCTTTTGTTTCTTTATATTTATTTACAAGTATGTCTTTGTATTTACTAAAGCCTTCTCCTTTGTCATTTATACATATCCTATAATTTTCATTTGTAATTACTGTAGCTTTTCTTAAATGATTATCTATTTTTGTATATGAATTCTCTATATAATTGTCAAATCCTGAATATTTTATTTTCTTAGTTTTTTCTTTCTTTTCTTTTGTTATTAGCATGTCTCTTGGCATTCTTTCTTGTAATAAAATATCTATTGCTTGTATTTCTGGATTTTTCATAAATCTTGTTTGTAAAATGTTATCGTTTATTAAGTTGTTTATTGATAGTAAAATTAGTGCTTGGTGGTGTGCCATATATGTTTCTACAACTGCTTTCTTTTTCCCTACTGGAAGCCTTGATGGTGTATAGTCTATTGATTCATAAAACCCATATTTTCCATACATTCCTTCTTCTTCTAATCTTTTTAAGTTTTGTAATACTTCTTTTGGATAATCTGTTATGGCAAGTATTGTTCCATAACTTGATACTACCATTTCGTCTGCTAATCCTCTTTTTAAGCCTAACCATGGAACTCCAAAAGCTTTATATTGGTAATTTGAGTTTAAGTCTTTTAGATTAAATGCCGCTTCTGATATTCCCCAAGGTATTCCGTAGTTTATTTGCATACTTTTGTTGACTCATTATCATAAATTTGCAAGATTCGTCTAGCAGACTTCCTTTGTATCTTTTTATATTTATATTTGGCATTAGATATTCAAATGCTGTACCTGACCATGATACAAGCCCCTTATATTTATCTAGTTTTGTTAATGTCCTACTTAAGTTGTTCCAGTGTTTTGCTTCTATATCCTTTTTTGCTATTGCAATTAAACTTGCTTGTCTTGCTTCTGATGCGAGTAAGTCATAATATGTGTCTGTTAACTTATTTTCTTCTATGTTATATCCTATTGATAATAGTCTATTTTCTTCGCTATATAAATACGAAAAGTCTGTATCTTGTATAATTTTATCTACTATGGTAATTAGCATTTCTACCCTGTCTTTATATTGTGTATACTTTTTTTGTTCTAAAAATTCTTTTAATGTATATAAATACCCTACAAAGTTTCCACTATCTACTGTTGATACATATCTTGGTATTAATGGTTTTAGCGTTTTTGTGTTATACCAGTTATATAAATGCCCATTCCATTTATCTAATTTCTGAATTGTATCTATTACATTTTCTAATTTTGTTATTGCTTTGTCTAGTTCTATAAATTTTAAATCATAGGCTGAAACTATTGTAAGTAATCCTAGTCCTATATTTGTTGAAGAAGTTCTTGGGACTAACTTTTCTCTTCTACTTTCTTGATAGTTATCTGGTGGAAGAAAGTTATTTTCTTTATTCATATATTCTGAAAAATATTCCCATGTATCTTTAGCAATTTTTTTAATATATTCTTGTTCGTCTTTGTTTAGTTTTTCTTTTGCCTTTTCTTCTTCTTTTGGTTTACTTATATACCACATTATACTTGGTGCAATTATTAATCCTACTGAAAAAGCACAAATTATCCAGCTTGTTAGATTATCTAGTTTTATGGTTGTACATAAAACTATTCCGAATTACACCTATGATTACATTTGGTAGCATTGATATATAACTAGATTTTAAATCTTTTTTATTTGTTCTTTCTGCTTCTTCTGCTGTTGTCCATTCTAATAAGTGTTTTCTTGATATTTTCATTCTATAAATTGTTTTAACTATAGAGGCAAGTGATATATATGCTTTATTTGGAAGTGTAACTATTGATATTAGTCCTCTATATATGCTTGCAAATAGTCCATCTATTTTGTTAGTGAATTTTTTCTGTGTTTTTATATTTTCTTTCCTAAATATTATGTGATTTAATATATCTAAAACAGCTGATATTACTATACTTATAAGTGTGATTGTTACATATGGTGCAATTTTTGTATTTAGGAATATCTTTAATATAATTAAAAATATTAAGTTCAAAATTGCAAATATTTCTACTGTGCTTCTTCTTAGATTGTCTAGAATTTTATATTTAGATAATGTATTTAAGTCTTTTGATTTAAGCCATGTGATTATTTGCCAGTCTCCTCTTATCCATCTAGCTGCTCTTGTTATATATGATTTGTATCCACTTGGATAACCGTCAAGTAGCATAATATCTGAACTTAATCCACATCTTAAGTAACACCCTTCTAGCAAATCGTGGCTAAGTACAGTATTTTCTGGTATTTTGTTTTTCATTACATTGTAAAAAACTTCTAGATTATATATTCCTTTTCCTGTATATATACCTTCTCCAAAGTTATCTTGATATATATCTGATATTGCGTTTGTATATGAGTCTACTCCTCCGATCTCCTGCAAAAATCTCTGTAAATTTACTTTGCATACTTACTTCGAGTTCTATTCCTATTCTTGGTTGTATTAGTCCATGTCCATTTATTACAATATTTTTTTCTTTGTCTAATTCTGGCTTGTTTAATGGATGTGCCATTGCTTCTATTAGTTCAATTCCTGAGTTTAATGTTAGATTTGTGTCTGCGTCTAATGTTATTACATATTTAATATCTAGTTTTTCTTCACTATGTTTTTCTTTATAGTCTTCTATTGTATTTACAATAAATGTACTGGCTTTTCCAATTTTTGTACCTTGATTTTTTTCTTTCATTAAGTAATTGTTTAGTTCTGTAAGTAATCCTCTTTTTCTTTCCCATCCCAAGTAACTTTGTTCTTTTTCATTCCATATTCTTTTTCTATAAAAAAAGTTAAATATTGGTATTCCGCTCTGTTTTGTATTTTCTATTTAGTTTTTCTATTTCTTCTTTTCCTATTTTCTTTATTTCTTCATCTTTTTCTTCTGTTTGTTTTTCTCCACATGTACAGTCTCCGAAGTATTGTAAAATATATATTTTCCGACCTATTTGCTAGATAAAATACTTCTAATGTATTTACTAATTTTTTTACTTTTTCTCCGATTATCAATTATTGTAGGTATTACTACCATTGTTCTATTTTCTTCTGTTATTCCTTTGCTTAAATCCATTTTTGGTATAAATTTAGGTTTTATAATTTTTCCTAAAATGTTTTCTATTATTTTGATTACTATTTCTGTTATTGGTATGAATATTAAAATTGCTTGAATTACGCCAAATAATATGCTTTGCGTTATGTTGCTAAAGAATATTCCGATTAATATTGATAAAACAGCTGATATTACATTTACAAGTAAAATATATATTTCTACTTTTTGTTTTGTTTCTGTTTCTTTATTTTTTAGTCCTAGACTATGATAAAGTTCTTGTCTTCCTTTGTCTATTAGATAATATCCAATATGTCCTTTTTTTGTATCTTCTTTTTGTAGATTTGCTAATTCTATTACTTTTTTTGCAATATATATTTCTGATATTTTAGTTTTTTTAGCTATTTCTTTTACTTTATTTCTATAATAGTCTTTTGTTTTGTAGTCCATATTTTCATAAATTTTACTTGGATCTTGTTTTAATATTTCCTCTACTCCATTTATTTTTTCAAATATTTCAAGGAAATTCATTCTTTGAATAGCATGTATACTTTTTATGCTATTTCCTATTGATACTTTCTTTAGTGCTATGTCAAAGTGTTCCTTTTTTATAACTTCTTGTAAAGTTAATCCTTGTTTATTGATTTCTTCTTCTAATATATTTAGGTATGGTATTCCCTTTTTTCCATACTTCTTTAGTTTATATGACATGTATTCTATAAATGTGTATTTATTTTCGCTATATGTTTGTATTGTCTTAGCATATTCATAAGATGAGGTTTTAAATTTTAATTCGTCTTTTGTTTTATTTTCTACTAGTCTTTCTATTATACTTTCTACTTTTATTTTTTGCATTTGTGATGCACATATTTTCATACATATATCTTTTATTCTTTCTATTAATGCTATTTTAAAAAATAGATTTATGTCCCATATTTCTTCCATATTTAGAGTTTTTTTGTTTTGGTAGCTTACTAGATATTCTTCTAAGTCTTTGGATTTAAAATTTCCGTCTGTAAAACTTATAATTTCCTCTGCAAGCACATAGCTTCTAGCATATCCTTTGTATTTTCCTTCTGATATTCCTACAAAACCCACATATTTCTTTAGTGGAAGATTTTTTCTTACTTCTTTTACTGTTTCCTCTATAACATAGTAGTTGTCTAGAAGCCATTCTCCTGCTGGATGTACATTTACTCCTAGTTTCAAATGTGAATTTAACATTTCATAGGTTTTAGTTATATATTCAAAGTTTTTTTCCATTTCTGGTACTGGGTATGTTTCTTTGTCTGATTTTGCTTTTAATGTATGATCTGATGCAATATTTTCTAAATATTTTTTTAGTTGTTCTTTATCTAATGCAATTCCTTTTATTTCTGAAAATTTCAATTTGTTCGCCTCTCTTTTTAGTTTTTATTCTAGTGTTTCCAAAGCTGGCATTTTTTATGCAATTTGAAAGGAATTGCATTTTAAATGAAAAAAATAATTATTTCTTTCTTGTAGTTTGAAAAAATTATCATTTTATGGTATTATGTGATTGTAATTAAACTCAAATGGAGGATTAAAATGGCTTTAATTGAAGTTAAAAACTTAGTAAAAAAATATAAAATTAGTGAAAAAAAGAATGGATTAATTGGTTATATTAAATTTCTTTTTAATCCTAAATATACTGAATTTACAGCTGTTAATAATATAAATTTTAGTATTGAAGAAGGAGAACTTGTAGGCTATATTGGAGAAAATGGCGCTCGGTAAGTCTACTACTATCAAAATGCTTACTGGGCTTCTTACTCCTACTTCTGGAAGTATTGTAGTTAATGGGCTTGTTCCTAATGAGAAAAGAATTGAAAATAACAAACAAATTGGTGCGGTATTTGGGCAAAAAACTCAGTTATGGTGGGATCTTCCTGTAATTGAATCTTTTAAGATTATAAAAAAACTTTATGAAATACCTGATAAAGATTATAATGAAAATTTGAAAAAGTTTACTGATATTTTAGATTTAAAAGATTTATTAAATAAACAAGTTAAAAATTTAAGTTTGGGGCAAAAGATGAGATGTGAAATTGCCGCAACTTTTTTACATAATCCTAAAGTTGTATATCTTGACGAACCTACCATCGGGCTTGATATATTAGTTAAAGAAAACATTAGAAAGTTTATAAAAGATATTAATAGCGAGAAAAAAACTACTGTAATACTTACAACCCATGATTTAAAGGATATTGAAGAGGTTTGTGATAGGATTATATTAATCGATAAAGGTTCTATTATTTATGATGGAGAAAAAGAGAAATTCAAAAACACTTATGGTAAGCATATTATAGCTGATTTCATTGTGCAAAATAAGCAAAAAAATATTACTCTTGAAACATCTGAAGAACCTTTTGAAGTGCTAGAAGAAAATGAAAAAAATCTTAAGATAAAATTTAATCATGATAGGTTAACCATTATGGAGGTTGTTAAGTCTATATCTAATTATTGCGAAATATTGGATATGCATATTCAAGAGGAAGGCTTAGAGGAAATATTAAAAGAAATATATAGAGGAGAAATTATTAATGATTAGCAAACTTTTAGAACTTGGAAAACAAACTGCTAGAGAAAACTTTTATTATAGATTTGATTTGATTTTATTCGTAATTAATTTTGTTATATCTATAACTGTCTATGTTTTTATTTGGCTTGCGATTTATAATAATGGTGGACAGATTTTAGGTATGACTTTTGAACAAGTAACTACTTATTATATTCTAGTTGTATCTCTTGATCCTATTATCAGTTGGGGAATTAACCAATTAATGGGGGAAGCAATTAGAAATGGAGAAGTTTTAAGAGAACTCTTAAATCCTATTTCATATTTTAATTATTACTTTGGAATTAGAATTGGTGAACTCATCGAAGCTGGAGCAGTCGCCCTTATAACCTTTGTCTTATGTTCTTTATTATTTGGTGTATTAGCTCCTAGTGGGCTTCTAAATTTTATATTTTTTGTATTAGTAATTATTCTCTCAATTGTTGTTGTATTTTTATTTGAACTTTCTTTAGGTATGACTTCTTTTTACACAAATGCTATATGGGGAGTAGAAGTTTTTAAAAGAGCAATTATCCATATCTTTTCTGGTATGATAGCTCCTATTGCTTTATTTCCTGAATTTTTACAAAAAATTGTTAATTTTTTACCTTTTAAGGAATGTATTTACACGCCTATAAATATTTATTTTGGAAATTTAAGTACATTAGAAATTTTGCAAGTCATAGCTAAACAATGTGTGTGGATAGCAATACTTTATTTAATCGCAAAAATTATATTTAAAAACGCTATTAAACATATTACTATTAATGGTGGATAATTTTTGAAAAGGAGATTTTTTTGATGATGAAAAATTTAAAAATATATTTTTCTCTTTTTGTAGCTTCTTTGAAAAGAATGCTAGAGTATAGAGTAGATTGTTTAATTGGAATAATATCTCAGATAGCTTTTCAAATTATAGAATTACTTTTTATATGGATTATTTTCCAAAATACTGATAGTATTGCTGGTTGGACTTTTGAACATCTTCTACTTTTCTATGGTGTTATGATGCTTTCTGTTTCTATTTTGGACTTGTTTTTTGATTCTACTTATGAAGTTGGTAGAACTTTAATAAGGAAAGGACAGTTTGATACTATTTTATTAAGACCTGTACACCCATTAGTTTCTGTTCTTCGGTAATACTAATGGATATACTGCATTAGGATATGCAATAATGGCTATTATTTTAATTATTTCTACACTTATTAATCTTCAAGCTCAAATAACTATCTTTTTGGTTTTAAAAATAATATATTTTGGAGTTTTAGGTGGAATTATTATGGGGGGAGTTCAGACTATATTTAGTGTTACTGGACTTTGGACATATAAATCAAATGAAGTTGTGTGGTCAGTTTTCCAGCTTCATAAATTGGCTGAATATCCTTTAGAGATTTATAATAATTTTGTAAGATTTTTAATTACTTGTATCTTTCCTTTTGCTTTTGCATCATATTACCCTACTTTAAATTATTTAGGGCAAAGTAATCTTGTATATATTGCACCTATTGTTGCAATAGTAATTTGGGTTATCGCAATTAAGATTTGGAATTGGGGGCTTAACAAATATAGAAGTACTGGAAGCTAGTTCAAATTAAAGAGATACCTTATAAATAAGCGCCATATTTGACATTCATTTATAAGGTATCTATTGCCCCCATATTTTAGCAAATGATTATTTGCTTTTTAGATTTTAATAAAATTTAAGCTAGTTTTACTTGTTGTTCTAACTTTTTAACTTTTTCATTTGTTTGTAAGATGTAATCTACTCCTCCAAGTATAAGATTGTCTATTCTTTCATTTACTTGCTCGAAACCATTTGCAAGTTTTGTATCAAAATTATCTGTAAATCCTTTAAATTTTGTTTCCATTTCGTTTTCAAAAAAACTACATCTTGTTTGCATTTGAGTTTTAAATGAATTGAAATTTTGGTTCATTTGATTTTCAAATTCATTAAACTTTCTATTCATTTGATTTTCAAAAAGCTCAAATCTTGTATCTACAAGTTTAAAGTTTCTATTCGTTTCTGATTTGAAATTTTTTAAGTCTTTTTGTATTACACATGCACTATCACTTATGTCTTGTTTTAACTCTGCTCTTACATTGCCTATAATCTTTACCAGATTAGCAAATTCTTGTGCTGTTGCTGTTTGTCCAATTTCTAAGTTAGTAATTTTACTTTGCATTGTATTCATATCCTTTTGCATTGCTTCTTGTCCAGCTTCTAAGCTACTAATTTGCTTTTGCATTGCTTCTTGTCCAACTTTTAACTCGCTAATATCCTTTTGCATATTTCCAATGGCTTCTAATATTCTTTCTTCTCCACTCATATTATTCACCTCCTTTTCAAATGATATTTAAATTGTAACATATAATACAAATTATATCAATAGTTTTTATATAAATTTCATGATGATGCTTTTTAAGTCCATCCACAAAATCACCTAAAAGGAACGTGAAATCAATCACGTTCCTTTTTGTTCTTTATGAGCTATTCCATTTTAGCTGTTCTTAGGTGTTAGTACAAATTTCTTTATCAAGACAATTCCTCCTGCAAGTATTACTAATACTATTAATACTATTCCTAAGTTTGCTTTTGGAGCTTCACTTATACTTAAACCTGTTGGTTCATGTATTACAATTGTTTCTGATTTAGATGTTCCTAATGTTGGTGGTTCTAGTTTTGTAACATCATTTGATGGAACATTTGCTAAATCTCCTGTCTTTGATGTTTCTGGATTATTTTCTCCTGTTATATCATAACTTTCTAGATCTATTACCTTACCTGCATAGTTTTCCATTCTTGCTAATTCTATTAAGTTAGAATATTCATAGTCGTTTGTTTCTGTACTTGATGTTTGAAGTACTTTTGATAATGTAAGTGTTGCTGTAATACTATTTTCTCTTCCATTTCCATCCACATCATTTCTTGTTAACAATGGTGTATATAATGTAGAATAATTTGCTCTACTTGCATCATTTCTATCCCATACCATATCTTGTACATTATTTGCAACTGCTGCTAAGTATGATAGATATTTTGTATAAGTATCTCCTCCTACTGCTCTTATTATATTGTTGTACTTAGTCATTACATCTGTTGCTACACCTGTACCCTTATATCCTTCTCTTGTTGAGTTGAATTTGGTTACATCTGTTAATTCCCAATCTAAGTTTATTGCTTCGCCTTTCATATTTGTTTGTGTAAAGTTTAGGTTAGGATCAATGTAGTCTATAATGTTTGTTGCTCTTGTTCTTACATCTACAAATACTGCTCTATCAGCTGCTGCTTCTTTTATAGCATATTTATTATTGTCATTATTTACAAGTCTTGCATTATTGCCATTTGTATTATGTTTTACAATTGTATTTGTAGTAGGGATTTCTCCATTATTTGTCATAGTATAGTTTGTTTTCTTGTAAGTATTTGTTTTGCTTGTATCATTACTATAATCTCCATTGAATACAGTTGTTGGATGATATGCAATATCTTCAAATGTTTTTTCAGTATCAGCATTAAGTTTTACTTTCGCTGTTCCTCTATCTCTTTCAGTTAAAATTAAGTTATTTAAATCTTCTCCATGTCCATTATAGTAGCTATGAGCTATTGGAGATAGGTTTTCTGTTATTCTACCACCATTTGCTGCAATTTCATTTCCATCATAGTAGTATGTTATTGTATTTGCCTCTCCCTCATTTGATACTGTAATTGTATAAGTTACTTCTATTGTTGCACCATTTAACAATTGTGTATCATATAGAACTTCTAGTAATCCATCTCTATATGCTGTATTATTTTCTCCTGGTGTTGGAATTACAATATTGTTGAATAAGGCATCATTGTTGTATTTTTGTACACTTCCATTAGCTAGGAAGTCAACATCTAATTGTAATGTACCATTTGCATTATTTGTATTATCTTGTAGATATACTTTTAAGTTTGATACATATTTATCAATCTTTAAATCTGCTTCTGCTCTTGGAGTTAATCCAAAGTCTATGTTGTTTATACTATATCTATAAGGTTTATAGTCTGCTTCTTTTAAAGTATCTTCTGTATTTACAATTCCTTCAAGTTGAACTTTTGTATTTTCAACTTCAAACTGCATTGTTGATGTATATGCTTCCATTTGATCTATGTGGTTTCTTGTTTGAACATTATATACTCCGTCCCATTCATAATCCCAAGACCATGAGTTGTCTACATTTACAGTTGAGTTATTTGCTGAATTACGTGCTGTACTTTCTTCTGATAATCTCTTTGTTTGTGCTTCGATTTGTTCAATTCTTGCTGTTACTTCGTCATATGCATCTGAATATCTTGTACCAATATCTTGAGCATACCAGTATTCTTTTACATCTGTATTTGGATTAGCCTTTGTTGATTGATAATATTGTCCATTTACTCCTCTATTTTGTGCTACATTTTTGTATCCATTTCTTGATGTATTGTTCATAGCTGTATTTTGGTTATCAGTATATCCATCACGTCTTTCTGCACCATATATAAATCTTACTGTATAGTCTCCTGGTATAAATCCTGTGAATGTATAGCTTCCGTCAGCACCTGTTATTGTCTTAGCTCTTACTATTTGATCGCCATCTGGTTCAAGTTCTACTAGTTCTACTGGTATACCTTGAATTCCGTTTGTTTGGATATATGTTAGTAAATCGTTTCTATATAAATCTGTACTTGTTTTTACATTGTCTGATACTGCTTCCCAAACATTACCATTTATAGTTCTATGATAGTAAGCATTTCTTTCGTCATTTAAGTTGTTTTGTATATCTATTTCTACTGCCCATGTATCATCTCCACGCATTTTGTTTACTTTATCTAATAGCTCAGCAAAAGTATCTCTATTAAATCCTTTATTTCCACTTTGCCATTGTTTAAATGCATTTCTATAATCGTCCATTATATCTTCGAAGTCTTTTACTACAAATGTTCCTGGTTTAGAGTCATTATCGAAATATCCTTTTGGTGTCTTGTTTCCATTTGCGTCTATTTCATAAGTTTGATATCCGTTTACTTCTGCATAGTTGTAGATATCCATTATTTTTTGTAGGTTTGCAGGATCGTTTATAGCTGTTTTTAATATATCCATTGCTCTATCACTATTGCCATTATATTTTGGAGCTATTAAATAGTTTTCAGCTGGCTTTTTAGTTCCTTCTCTGTCTATTTGTTCTTCGCCTTTTCCTAGTTTTATTGTTATATAGAATTCTACACCTTCACCCATCTTTAGGTTTGGCTCTCTTCCATTTGCAAATGTTACAAATAGTTCTGAATAGTTTTCATACTCTTTCTCATTATTTCTATTGCTTGTTCTTGGATAATTATTTCCAATTAGTCCTATTCTTGAAGCTCCTATATATCTTCCTGTTGTTGAAGTTCCTTTTGTTCCATTTCTTGAAGTATCTAAATCTCCTGTTAACTCTCCAGTTCTTTCTCCTCTATTGTTTAGCTTATATGCTCTTATACCTTGGATACTTGCTCCTGAAGATGTTGTGTACAAGTCTTTATACCCAAATTTACTATCAAAGTAATCTACTATTTCTGTTAATTGTGTATCAATATCTGTTTCGTTTATTACTGTTACCTTGTAAGTAAAGTATAATTCTGCCTCGTCTTCTCCTGCATTATAGTATGCTAATCCGTTTGGATTTGGAGCTGTGTTATAGTTATAGTCTTTTTCATAGTTTAGTAAACTATACTTATCTGCTGATTTATCATAGTCATATATTGTATCTTTTCTGTTTATTGATACTGTTGCTGAATATGCGTCTTTTGCAAGTGTTAAGTCTGTCATATCTCTCTTAACTATTGCTAAGTTGATATATTTATATGTGTCATTGTATGAAGCTAAGTTTGCAAAATCTGCTAATTCATAAGTCTCTGTTCTGTCTCCTGCTACTGCACTTATTCTTGAGTCATGTATATATTGTAATTTGTTGTAAATTTCTTCTTCGTCTTCTTTTAATTGTCCATTTTCTGTATAATAGTTATTTATGACATTTCTATATATTTCAGCATAAGCTTTATTTACTTCGCTATTTCCATTATCTTGATTGATATATTTGTTCTTTGCTAAGTAGTTATTTGTTTCAATTGCAACTCTATCACGTACTTCACTAATTTCTGTATTTCTGTAAGAAATATTGTATATATCATTATTTTCAGAAATAGCAAAGTGTTCACGTGCTTCTGTTGCATTAAATACAAAGTTTCCTACTTTGTAGTTTGCTGGATATGAACCGATTTCATTATACATGTTGTTTATGTGATCTCTGGTTTCTCCATTTGTTTGCATATTTGTATTTGTATTTATTTCTGTTCCTTTTGAAGCCCAGTCTTTAGAGTATATTTGTGAATTCATATCTACTGCTACATCTTCGAATGCCTGTCCATTGTATGTGAATTTTACTACATATTCTGGTCCCTTTGGTACTTCAAATTCATAGTAACCATTTACATCTGTAAGTGTTGGGTTTGTTCCTGCTACATTTTTATCTACAAATTTCAATGTTCCATCTGCTTGTTTTTCATAAAGTGTAACTTCAATTCCTGTAAGCATTAAGTCTGTATGCTCAGAATCACTCATTTCAGTATATATACCATCTTTTAGTAATCCTGATTTAGTTGTAGCTTTTTCTTCCCATACATATCCACCTAGGAATATATGATCTGGTATTATAATACTATCATTTACCATTATTGTAACTTTTGAACCGCTGTCATTTCTTACAACTGATGCATGAGTTTTGTTGCTTACTTCACTTGAAACCATCCTTCCGTCTTTGTATGTAAGAGTTACAGTAAATCCTTCATTTACTACTGCTGCATCATCTCTTACATCAATCTCGCTAATATCTACATAGATATTTCCTGTATATTTTCCATCTATTCCAAGTTCTCTTTCTAGAGTTTTACTATCAAATACAATTTTTCCTGCTTCTGAAACTTTGTATGAATTTCCAAATGATTTCATATTATCAGCTGTTAATGTAATGTCAAATGTTGCTTCATCTATTAGATAAGTTTCTCCATTTGTTAAAGTTTCTTTTGCTATTTCGATATCAGGTATTTCCCATGGGTTGTTTACAATTATCTTTAGCATTCCTGTACCATTTTTATTTATCCAAGCTGTATTTCCATCTCCTCTTAGTACTTGACTAGATCTTATACTTCCATTTTCGTATACTATATGTACATATACTGGTCCTTCTAGCATTGTGTATCCATCTTCTTTTTCTACCTCTTCAATTAGTACATATAAATCTCCTGAGTAGCCATTGTTAATACCTATTTTGTTTAGTTCAGAAGTTTCAATTGCAATCATACCTTCATTTCCAGTTGTATATGTCTTTGTTCTTATAGAGTCTTGTTCTGTAATTTCATTTTTAGATATTGTTACATCAAATGCTACACCTTTTACTGACATATTTGTTGTTGGATCCATTTTTTGTATATAAATAGGTTGTAAGTTTACTTTTGTATTCTTAACTGCTATCGTTACTGTTGTTTCATCATCAGATTTTCCTACATCTAATAATACTTTTGAAGTATCATTATTGTATGTTGCTCCATAGTAGTATCCTTTATCATAGTTTAAGTATACTGTCATTGTGTCTGTTATTTGGATATATCCTGATGGTGTTTTTGTTTCTCTTATGCTAACTTCTAATGCTCCATCAAATTGTCCTAAATCGCCTACTACCCTATCTGCTAAATCAATAACAGACATTGTATATCTTCCACTATCGTCTCTTAGTATAAAGTAACCTTTACTGTCTAATTTTGCTGCTCTTGTTTGTCTATTATTTCCATTTCTTATTGTTACTTCAAATTCTGCTTCATTTAAGTATCTATCATCTAAGTAATCTTGTTTTTCTGTATTAGCTTCTATTTTTCTTATTCTTAAGTTATTATCTAGGCTGTTCTTTACACTTAGTACAAATGTTGGTGATGATCCTTCCCAAGTTTGTTCGTCTTCATACCATGTGTTGTGTATACTCCAGTCCACATGGTTTCCTTGATTTATACTTGTTCCACTTGGAACTATTTGTCCATGTGCAAAGTGTATTGTTGCAATTATATCTCTGTTTTCATTTAGGTTAGTGTAGTTTTCTGGTGCTTTTGTTTCTCTTGCAATAAGTGTTAAATCTCCTGTCCATCTATTCATTGTTGTTATTCCAAGTCCTCTTAAGTCTTGTGGATAAATTATGTATTCTCCAGCTTCATTTGTTACACATTTTCCTAAATTTACTTGATCTCCTCTATCTGATCTTACTGTTACATCAAATTCTGCTCCTCTTAGAGCATTTCCTGCCATATCTGTCTTTTTGATAATCATTTGTGGTGCCCATGATGGTGTATCATATCCAGATGTTAACACATGATATCCTTGTGTACTGTTTACTATTGCATCTTCTCCTGGTCCTTCTTCTTCTCCCTTAATAGTTGCACTTCCTTCATTGAATTCAATTGTAACTGATCTTGGAGTAAACCATTTTTCGTAATATGGTGCATATTTTCCTAAGTCTACTTCTGTATAGGTTATTGTCATTTTTCCTATCCATCTGCTAATAACATCTATTTTTAGATTATCTTGTAATTCTTTAGTAGATATTCCAATATATCCATTCTTATCTGTTGTCTTTTGAACTGTCCAAGATTCAGATTTTAATCCACCTTGTGCAATTCCTTTTCCATCTAGTCTTTCTTCTGTGTCAACTTGTATTGTGAATGTTACTCCATCCATAGGTAATGTATTACTTGAGTTTCCATTTGCAAGCTCTGCATATTTGGTGAATTTTATAATATCTTCTATTTTAGCATCCCATGCTCTAATTGACATTAAAGTCCATGTTATACCATTTTCACATGATTCTGTTATAGCATTTGGTAATTTAGTGTCTATTGACTCTTTATCTATATATTCTAATTCTCTACTGTCATTATCATCTTCGTCATAATGGAAATCTGTTACTTGTCCTAATTCCCATGTTAGATACAAGTGTTTATCATTATCATGTGCCCATTTTAAGTAATCTTTTGGTGCTTCTGTTTCTTCTAGTTTGATTTCCATCTCTTTATCAAAATTTTGTAAATCATATTCATTTTCATGTTTTGTTGTATATATTGCTGCTAAATCATTTAAATGTACACATGTTGTACTATAATTTTCATACATATACCATACTGAGAATTCAAAATCTGCATGTAGTGGTGAATGATAATATGGTACTTCGCAGAAATCATCTGCTTTTAAATATAAATCTCTTAGTATGTCATCTGGATCTATACCTTTAATTGTTTGTAATGTACAATTAGGATCTGCCTCTATTAATTCTCCTGTTTCTTCTCCTCCCTCTATTATATAGTTAGGTTTTACTGTAGTCATATTATTTTCATTTATTATTTCTGGTCTATATGTTGGCATAGAAACTCCATTAGAGTCTATATTAACTTTATATGAATTTCTACCATCTACTACTACATCTCCATCACTAAATGGTGTATGAGTTGCTTCTGTTGTTTTAGCTTCATATCTTTGATAATAATGATCCCATTCATATTCTATACCATTTTCATAGTAGTTTGGTTTAGTCCAATCATTTATGTTTGTATATTCATTCATACTTATACCAGAACCTCTAAAGTTCATTTGGTAATATTTATTTCCTATTTTTATAATGTCATCATTTTTGTAGAATTTATATAATTCACTATATTTTCTTAATTTAATCTGACCATTCTCAATTACTGCTTTATAGTTTTGATCATCCTTTTTTACTTCGTCTCCTACTCTTATTTGATATTCATTATATACTGGTCTTCCATTGATTACTGTATATATATATTCATGTCCATCAATGGATACTATATCCCCATCTTGAAGTGTTGCATATTCTTTTAAGCTTTGTACTCTATCATCATCTACCTCTACTCTGTATACTTTGTCTCCTGATATAACGATATCTCCACCAAAAAGTGTTTTTTTGTCATTGTTTATTGCTCTTGATCTTCCACCTGCTGTAAATATTCCTACTTGGAATGTTGAACCTCCATAAACATAATCATAAACTGCCTTATTTGCTGCTGCAACTCTTCTTCCTGCTGCATATGCACATTCTGGAGGACAAGCTCCACATCTATCAGTTTCATCCCAATATCCTTCTGGATCACCTGGATGGTAATGTGTAGTAAGTGAATTATAATGTGCTAAATCATCTATATATTTAGGGTCAGATTGTAAATCTGCCATTAATCTACTATATAATATATCTCTTAAATCTAAGTATATATTTCCAGCATTAGTTGCAAAATCTCCTACTGGTCCTTGAGGTTTCTTATTTTTAGAATAGTTAAATAATTCTACTGCGTTTTGTGCTTTAAAGTCTGATACCATTTTTGGATTGCTAACTATTACTTCATTATATGTTATAGTAATATCTGGATCTTCTGTTTTTGTTTCAAATGCTGTTGAATAATAATTATCTACTGTAACATTTAATTTTGCATTTACTAATTCTCTACCAACTTCATTTACTTTATTAAGTTCTAATAATGGTACTTTTTCTTCCTGTTTATATGCATTGGTTATTACCCAATAATTATTTCCTTGATCAGAAACTGTCGTTGTCCAACCTTCTCCAAGGTTTATTCCATCTTCTTCTACTCTAAATGAGGTTATTACAAATCCACCTTCCATAGTCATTTCAACTTCAGTTTCAAAAGTCCAACGATCTGTTCCATTATTTGGTATTGAATATCTTCCATATTCTACTTCTAATCCTGTGTCTAACTTTGCGTATACTATAATTCCTACTGATCCTGGCATTTGGAAACCTTTAGCTTGTTGATATCCTGACCAACATTTATCTACTTTTAATCTTGTGCTTCCATCAAATGTAAATTCAACATGTTGTCTTATTCTAGCAGGTTCTCCACCAACTACTATTCTTCCTTGTAATGTATATCTCCAATCATCTGAAGTAAGTATTACAATTGCTCCATGATATGAGGTAATTTCACTAGCAACCACTACTTTAACTATTGGATTTGTTGCATTTATTGCAGCATCTTGCCATTCAATTGTCCAATCCTTTTTATTTAAATCGTCCAATGTAATACTTTCAAATGGTTTACCATTTATTGATAATGCATTACCTTGTCTTTCATGTGTTCCTTCTTTATCTAACCAAAAGCTTGCAACAGTTCCGTCTTGAGCTGTAACAGAAAAGCTAATAGTTTGTTCTGTTCCTGGTCCTTTATATTTATTATAGTTTTCGTCTATTAGTAATTTATCAAATGTTACTTGTACTTGTTTTTCTCCTGCTCTTGTTCCTTTTTTATGATTATCATTAGAGATGAATTTTCCATCTTCTTCTATCTTTGTAACAAAGTTTGCATAGGCTGTTGCATCTGCTTTTACTGAACTTATATAGCTTGGACTGCCTTTCCAACTATTTAACCAGTTCTTTACTCTTCCTCCAACAAAATTATTTAGCTTAGAAAATTCTGCATACCAATGATTTTGCCAAGCTCCATCTCCTCCTGAATATTTACCTGAATCAGTTGCCCAAGCAACATATGCTAAATATGCTGCTGTTGTCTTATCTAAATCAGTATATGTACCACTTTCTGTTGTTAGTTCAGCATATCCATATTTATTATTATTTTCATTTTTGAATGTAGGGTTAATTTCAATTACACCTCTATACTTGTTAGCTACGAACTTTGTAGTACCACTAGTATATTGATTAGCATGGGCACAAAGAAGGTTTTTATATGAGAATATACTGTCTGCTCCACCAGGTCCCTTCTCTCCAGCTGCAGATGCTAATCCAAGCCATCCTTTTACTGCTGATATATTTTGAGCAACCCAAGCTCCACCTTTTGCCGCAAGGTCTGTATCATAGTTTGGTCCTACTGCTGCATTA
Organism: uncultured Clostridium sp.; assembly: GCA_947575745.1. GTDB lineage: Bacteria > Bacillota > Clostridia > TANB77 > CAG-508 > JAAWPK01. Next base: position 19,817 of record CANPOS010000015.1, on the reverse strand, counting down.
ACACTACTACTAAATAATAGTATTACTAAAAATAGCATTATTGCAGTTACTATTCCCTTTATTTTAGTTTTTGTTTTCATATTATTTTTACCTCCTTTCCTTCTATATTTTCGTCACTAAAACTTTTCTTTTTATTATATATACTCCACCTGCGAATACTGCTATTACTGCAGCTATTCCTAAGATTATTAGTGTATATGTTAGAGCTCCTGTCTTAATTGTTACTATTAGGTTTGCTCCACTTAAGTCATCTTCTTTTTCGTTATTGTTTCCTGGTGTTGAATCTAAATCGTCTAGTCCTAAATTATTACTATGTCCTGCTATTTCTGCTGTGTTGTATATAATGTCTGCTGCGTCTTCTTTTAATGTTTTTGTAAGTACTAATGTTATTTCTTTACTTTCTCTTGGCTTAATTTCTGTATTTGCAAATTCTGTTGTATATAAATGTCCATCTGTTCCTCTATACCATTCTGGATTGATTTCTGAATTAAATTCTACTCCATTTGGTAAGTAGTCTATAATTCTTGTAACATTACCTGCAACATCGCCCTCGTTTTTAACTATAATTTTGTATTCTATTGTAAGTGTTGTTCCTACCATTTGTTTTGCTGGTAATTCTATTTTTGCTAGTTTGTTATTTTCAAATTTATATGTTCTTGTTCCTTGTGCATTTTGTACTATTACTGTATTTACTACTTTTTCTAGGCTAAGGTCAAAATTATGTGCACTTATTAATCCTAGGTCTATGTTTGCCTTATTTTCATTTAATACTATTGTATCTGTTAATGCTACCTTTACTTCTTTTCCATCAAGATTAATATTTCCATCTATTGCATCTGAGTTCAAGTTCGCATTTGCTCCAGTCTTTTGGTATGTTGTTGTTTTATAAAGGTTTGTATTATATCTAAATGCTACTATATATTTTCCAGATTCTAATTCTGTAAATGCATATTTTCCATTTTGATCTGTTTTTGTACTTGTAACTACTTTTGATGTTTCATTGTTTATTAATACAACTTCGATATCTGGTAAAGTCTTTTCTTCATTATCTCTTAATCCATTTCCATCTTTATCTTCCCAAATTAATCCACTTATTGTATATTTGTTATTTTCTGGCTTTGGATCTACTGGTGGTGTTGGTTTGTCTGGCTCTGGATCGTCTGGCTTTGGATCTACTGGTGGTGTTGGTTTGTCTGGTTCAGGATCCACTGGTGTTACTGGTTTAGTTGGTGTATATATAAAGTCTATTTCGTAAGTTACTGTATTTGTATTAAATTTATCAAATGTTAATCCTGATAAAGTCACATAGTTTGATAATTGATATCTTTGAGCAACAGACTCATCTACTTTTACTTTTATTTGAACTGTTAATGTATCTCCTGCTTTTATTTCTAAATCTGATATTCGTAAATTTTGGTCACTTGTCTGTATTGTTTCTTTTGTTCCATCTGATTTAATTATTGTATATTCTTGTATTGTAAGTCCTAGTGGTAAATTATCTTCTACTGTTAAATTATCTTCGTCTACTTTTCCATTATTCTTTATATTTAAAGTATATATTATTTCATTTCCGTGATTTACAACTGTCTCTGTTCTATTTCCTATTAAATTAGCTGATATTGTAGTTTTTGTTTGATATATTGGCCTATTGTATATATTTGAGCTATATCCTACATTATCCACTGTTGCTGTACTATATAAGCTTATATCTACTTTATCTATATTAGTTGATATTGTCTTAGTTAATGTATGTAAATAGATTTCTGCTTTTTTACCTGCTTCTAATTCATTTATTGTAAATATTAATGTTTGTCCATTTACTTCAACTGTATCATATCCACTCTCGTTTTTTGCTTCTTCGTCATTTTGGAATTGTAATATATCAGGAAGATTAATTTTTACTTTTACATTTCTTAATGTTTCTCCACTAATATTTGTAGCTACCATTCTTATTACAAAATCAGAATTTGTGAAAGTTGTTGCTTCTTCTGTACTGTTATATGTAGTTTCTAATTTTATTTTTCCTACTTCTACTGCATTTGTTAAAGTTTCTTCTACTCCTAATTTTTTTCCATCTTGCTCAATTGATATTATGCTCTTTAATGTATTACCTGTTTCCGCTATTATAGTATATTTGTATTCATAACTTTGTCCTGGTTCTATTTTTATTGTTTCTTTTAATGTCTCGTCACTTAATTCTCCATATTGATGTAATGGATTGTTCCATACGTCTTCTCCATCTGAAAATAATCCATAAAATGTACCATTTTCTTTTGAAACAACAATATCAAATACCATTGTGTCTTTTGATGAATTATTTCTTAATGTTACTGTATGTTCTACAAATTCTCCTGCTCTTACTTTGTTATCATCTGTAATTGTTCCTCTTGCTGTTGTAGAACGTGTAATTCCCATTGCTAAATCTTTTTTATCAAATCTTGTATATGTTAATGGCTCTGTCTGTATTTTTGATGCTTCATGTTTTTCTTCTTCTACTTCTGGCTTTGTTACTTCTCTTGTTGTTATTCCAACTGATGCTGCTTCTGAAGATTTCATTACTGTATTTGTATTAACTGCATTTTCTGCACTAAGTGTCATTATATCTTCCATTTCTGTGTAATACACAGCAAATGTACTAAATGTTGCTGCATTTGCTCCTATCTTTGCTGGAATAAGAATATCATAAGCAAATGATATTCTAGCTCCATAAGCTAAAGGATTATCATTTAATACTATCATATATGATCTAATGCTAGATAAATCACTTGGAGTTGTAGTCCATGCATTTTCTCTATTTGCTAAATCTTGTGTTGCTTCTTTGTTGCTTGAGTAATATACTGTTATTTTACTTTCGTCTATTCCTGCTGTTGCTGATATTCTTGATACCATGTTTGCTGTAAAGGTACTATTTAAATACGCATTTGTAATTACTGTCTTGTTTCCTTCAAATGGTGTTCTTCCTAATATTCTTACATCTTTTATATTTTTTTCTGTACTATTTACTATATCTAATTTTACTTTTCCATTTTTTGCTTCTGCTTTTGTTTCAATTTCTGCTGTTTGTACTGATTTTATAGCTTTTACTTCTTCTTCGCCATTATATCCAGTAATTGTGTTTCTTGTTATTATTCCTTTATCTGCTGCATATTTTACTGGTATATAATATACTCCTTGTCCATTTTCTGTTATTTCATATGTAGAAGCATTTTCATTTACAACTACTACTTTGATATTTTCTGTAAGGTTTGGTGCTAATTCTTCTACATCTATATTTGCATATATTACTATTGTTGCACCTTTTGCTGATGCTATTTTATTAAATGCAGTTTGTTCTCCTGCTATATCTACATCTATTACTATATTTCCATTTTCATTTCTATTCATAGCTGTATTTACTATTTGTAATTGTTCGTCATATAATAAACCTATTTTTGCTTCTGAAAGATTTGTTATATATGTAGGGAATTCTATTCTCATTTTTGGATTTTTATATAAGCTTTTTGATATATCGTTTGTATCTAATACTAATCTTAATTCTACTTGTGTATTTGTTTCTTGTGTTGCTAAAGCTTCTTTACTTATTGTTCCTTCTACTACTGTTTTTGGTGCTACTAAAGCTATATCTTTTGCTACTTCTTGTGCAAATAGTCTTTGTCCACCTTTTACTGCTGTTCCATCTAATTTTGTGTTTATATTATTAATCATTTCTAGTTGTACTTTATCATATTCTAATGGTTTGATTCCTCTTCCATTTTCTATTTCTATTATTCCTTCTGTTTGTGGTTTTGATGTTTCTACTATTATATATGGTGTTTCTGTTTCATATTTATATTCTAAATTATCTTTTGTTAAAGTTGCAATTTCTCTGCCTTCTTTTGTATAAAGTTTAATATATCCTTCTTCTCCTAACATACTTAAGAAGTTTTCTCTTGATATTTTTGTATATGTATATACTGGCTCTGATGGATAGTTGTTTCCATTTGCATCTACATAGTTTACTTTATTTTCTAATAATACTTGATCTACTACATTTTTGTTTCCAATGTTTGCTGTCCATTTTTCTATATATGTAGCATTTTCTGTTCCTTGTACTAAAAGTCCGCCTTTTTCTATTCTATTTGCGCTTAATTCCATGTCAAATGAAACTACTTCTCCTACTTTTTCAGTAAGTGCAATAGTTTCTTCTTTGCTTCCTAATATACTTCCTTCATTATTATATAATTCTATTTTACTATTTGCTTTTAATTTGATATTTTCTGGATTTCCACTAATTGCTGTTTCTCCATATACAAGTGTTACTAATATTTCATCTTGGCTTTGTTTTTGCCACGAAATTTTTCCTTCTTGATTTGCATCATTTTTTATTAGAAGTTTAACTATTCCATTTTGGTATGTATAGTCTTGATTTTCTATAAATGTTTTTCTGTTTTCACCATTTGTTGCTTTTGTAGAGATTGCTGATAATGAAACTTTTGTAGGTGCTACTCCATTTATTTCAGGGATTTCTATTTGAACTTCTGTCTGTCTTACTGGTAAGATATTATTTATTATGTTTGATTTTACCAAAGTTTGAAGTACAATTCCTTTTTCTTCTCCTATTGTATATGGTACATATTTAGTTACATTTTCTTCCAAGTTTGCTTTAATGTCATTTGCTACCATTTTTGCTTTTACTTCTATTGATTTTGAAAATGCTCTTTCTTTTGCTTTTGTATTTACATGTGTACCTTCTAGTGTTATTTTTGATATTTTATCTAAATTTTGTACATCAAAATTTGAATCAGTATTCATTTGGATTGGAACTTCAAGTATTACTGATTCTCCTTTATCTATTTTATTTAACACTATTTCGTTTGTTTCAGGATTTACACTTTGAACATATGATAACTCTTGTCCTTCTTCTTTAACTATTTTGAAGTTTGAGTTTTCTATTCTTATTTTACTGTTCTTTATATATCCTTCTGTAACTCTAATAGCTAAGTATAGTGTATCTCTATTTGTAGTTATGTCTATACTTTTGCTATGTAAATTTACTCCTTCTTGCATAAAATATGCATCAAATTCTAGATTTGCATTACTTACATTTTTGTCTTGCATTTCTAGTTCTGTACTTGCTGCAAATACTTCTTGTGTATGCATTCCAACTAATATTACATTAGCAAATGTTAGTGTAAATGCTAGTAATGCTGCAAGTAATTTTGTAACTATTTTTCTGTTCATAGAAATTTCCCTCCTAAATTCTATTGACTGTAATTTATATTATACTAGCTTTTAGCCTTTTTTTCAAGGTTTTTCGTAATATTTTTTATGTAAATTTTTGCTTTTTTAGGATTTTATGTCGTTTTAGCATAATATATATTATTATTTATATAATTTTACATTATTTTGTTTTTTTTGCAATACCTAGTTTTCACTTGTGCTTTAAAGGTTTTTATATCCTTTACGGATGCTACTTTTAAGTTGCATGTAAATTTTTGTTAATTTTTCTTTACTTTTTGGTTTCATTTTGGTTACAAATTTCTTGACTTTCTTAGGGGTTACAGCTATTTGCGCCAATTATTTTTGAAATTTAGTGTTCTGAGAATTATGATATTATTTCTTTTTCTGGCGTCCCCACTCAATAAACTGTATCTAGCTAAAGCTAGTACAGTTTCTAAAGCGGTTCCCCAACGTCTATCTAAAAATAAATAATATCATATTCTTAGATTTCTAATTTTCTATACTTAATACTATTTAGAATTTTTTAGTAACATTATTTTACTTACTGCATAATATATGTGTATACATACTTTTAAGATTGATAAATATTTTGTGGAGGTTTTTTTATGGATATGAATAATATTGATATGAATAAGCTAATGTCTATGCTTTCTAAGATGGATAAAAAGGATATTGAAAAGGGTCTAGAGCAAGCTTCAAAGGTGTTTGGAGTTAAGGATAGCGAAGAACTTAAGAAGAAACTTGGTAAATTTGAAAAATAATCAGCATCAGTATGCAATTTGCGAAGCAAATTGTAATCATTAGTTATTTTGCCTAGCAATATACTAATTCTTTTTCAAATTTGGTTTGTGACTTAATAAAGGAGGGTTTAGTTTATGAATAATGAGGACATGTCCGAGCTTTTCGGAAAATTTAGTAATATGGTTAAGGATGGAAATATCCCAGATGAAATGAAGAATATATTGTCTTCTTTATCTTCAACTAGCTCTAATTCTTCTGAATCAGATACTTCTTCTACGAGCTCTGATAATTCTACTCCTTCCATTGATTTAGAAACTCTTCTTAAAATGAAATCTATTATGGAAAAAATGAATAATAATAATGATCCAAGATCTAATCTACTTTTATCTTTAAAACCATATCTTAAGGATAGTAGAAAAGAAAAAATTGATCAGTATATAAAGCTTTTTGGTATGAGTAAGGTTTTAGAGGTTTTTAATAGTACTGGTGGTGATGTAAAAAAATAATGGAATCAAATTTTTATAGAAGCCCATATGGCTATTATTTTCCTAACAGATATAGATACATGCCTAGACCTAATAATAATTATAAAGATTATTCAGGAAATGATAATATTAAGACTAATTCATATAACGATAATAAATCCAATGTTAGTAATGCCCAAAATGATTCTAATAAAGAAACTAGAAATGATAGAAGTGAAGCACCTATTTTTGAAATCTTTGGAATTAAATTATTTTTTGATGATATTTTACTTGTGTCATTAATCTTCTTTTTATATAACGAAGGTGTAAAAGATCAAAGTCTTTTCATAGCTTTAATACTACTTCTTCTTTCTTAGGCAAAATTGGAATAAAACTGAATAAAAAAGAGATGTATAAATAAAATTTGTTTGTCCTTACTGGTCGTCTCATTGAAACTGTATAAAAACAAGTTTTTAACAGTTTCAAATTCGCTCCCAAACTGTGCGGACTAGCACAAATTTTTTTATACATCTCTTTTTTTGATTATTGCCTTATTCTAACACAATTTTGTCATTTTGTACGTAGGCTTTTTTCTTTACTGGTATATCTTCCTCTTCTTCTAAGTTTTCTGGTTTTTCCATTTCTTTTACTATATCTGCTATTCTTATTTGTGGTGCTTCTATCGCATTTGCTACTATTATTGCATCTTTATTTCCTTTTGCTCCTGCATGTGCTAAGCCTCTTATTGTTCCAAGCACTATTATATTTTCCTCTGCAATTACTTCTGCTCCTGCATTTACATCCCCTATTATTACTAAACTTCCTTCATATTCTATTCTATTTCCTGATCTTAATGAACCTTCATGTAATTCTGTTATACTTGCATCTATTTTTCTACTAAATGATTTTTCTATTGTGTGTAACCCTAATTCATTTGTTCTATTAATATTTTCTTCGCTATGTTTTCCTTCCATAATTATAACTTCCTTTCTTTATTTAGTTTTGTATATCAACATATGGAATTGCTGTTGTGTCTTCTTCTACTTGTGCTTCATTCATTCCAAAATATTGTGCTATTATATCTCTTGCTGCATAACATGCCAACGTTCCTGAACCTCCATCTTCTATAACTACTACTATTGCTATTTCTGGATTATCATAAGGTGCAAATCCTGCAAACCATGCATTTGTTGATTTTCCTGTCTGAGCTGAACCTGTTTTTCCTCCTAATTTGATATTAAAGTTTCTGAATATACTATACGCTGTTCCTCCACTTTCACTTGTAACATCCCTCATACCTTCTAATATAGCTGATAAGTTCTCCTCTGATATTTCTATATCCTCTTGTGTTTGTTCTGTTCTTCCTAGTCTTTCGTCTATACTTTTATTTATTTCTTCTTTTGAGACTTCTGTTCCATCTGGATTCATTATTGTTTTTAGTATTGTTGGGTTTACTTGTTTTCCACCATTCACTAATATACTTAGGTATTTTGCTATTTGTATTGGCGTAAAGTTATTATCACCTTGTCCTATTGCTGCGGATAATGTAAATCCTAATGTCCATATCTCCCCTTTAGATTTTGATAATTCTGGTGATGCTAGTGTTCCTGAGCCTTCTGAAGTTAATTCTATACCTGTTTTTCTAGCCAATCCAAATGCATTTGCATATTTGTTGATTGTATCTATTCCCACTCTATATCCCATTTCATAGAAAAAATAGTTACAAGAGTGTTTTATTGCATCTGATATATTCAAATATCCATGACTTCTATTTGACTGTCTATATAACCAGCAACGGTGTGTCGGATCTCTTTGATATATTCCTACATCATTGATTTTTTCTTTTATTGTTACTGCTCCTGTCTGGAGAGCCGCTACTGCTGGTACCATTTTGTAAGTTGAACCTGGTGCGTAAGTTCCTGATATTGCTCTATTGAATAATGCATTTGTTTCCTTCAAGCTATCATATTCTTCTTGTTTTATTCCCCCTACCCAAATATTGGGATCATAGTCTGGATAGCTTGCCATTGATAATACTTCTCCAGAGTTTACATTCATTACTACTATTGCTCCAGCCGTTGCATCATATTTATTGTGTTCTCCATAGGTTCCATTTCTTATATCATTTATTGTATTTTTTAGTGCTTTTTCTGTGATTGCTTGTAAATTAGCATCTATTGTAAGTACTACATCTGAACCTTGTAAAGCTTCTACTGATGTATTTTCACTTACTATTCCTCCATCAACTGACATATCTATCTGTTTTGTTCCGTTTTTACCTTTTAAATATGACTCAAATACATATTCTACACCTGTTTGCCCATATATATCACTCATAAGATAGCCTTTGTCTTTATTTGCATCATATTGTTTCTGACTTATTGCTCCAATATATCCTAATATATGAGATGCAAGACTTTCATTTGGATATTTTCTTTTTGAACTTTGTCCCACTGTTATTCCTGGATACAAGTCACTTTGTTCTGTAAATATTAATGCACTTTTCCTACTTACATTATTTGATATTGTAAGTGATTTTGTTGAACTATATCCTTCTGAACTTATCCTATATCTTATAACTAATATTTTTCTTATTTCTGATATATCCTCATTTTCAATATCATATCTGTCCTTGAAATAGTTAAAAGCTTCTTCCGCTGTTGTGTTTGCATCTAACTTGTATGATTCTAACCACTTTGTTTTTCTTTGTTCACTTGTAAATGTATATTCATATGGATTTATTTTTATTGGAAATGTGTCTGTATAACTATCTCCATTTGCTTCTAAGGTATTTACCATTCTTAATATTGTGTCATTTAAGACTTTTGTATCTAATTTTGTTTTATACATCTCTAGGGAAAATGTCATTTCTGTTGTTGCAAGTTCATTTCCATTTCTATCTAATATGTAACCTCTTGAAGCATATAGAATACTTTCTCTTGTAAGCCTAGTATTCGAGGTTTCTCTATATGAGGCTCCATTTATTATTTGAAGGTTAAAAAGTTGTAATAGAAGTATTATTCCTATAATATATATAAGAGCACTCAGAATATTGTATCTTAAATCTGTATTTGGTTGCTTTTTATTTCTAAATAGTTCCAACTTTTCTCCTTTCTTAGAAATATCTTGTTAATATTTGTGGTTTCTTAAAAATCTCTTCAACTTTATATCCTAATTTTTGCATTAATGGATATAGTATGATAGTTAATATTGAATTATATATTATTTCTATTAATAGAATTTTTGTAAATGCCCATATTTCAACATTCAATGATAATATCATTGTTCTATATGTATATATAAATATTTCATATATTGCTGTTGCTGCTATTACCATTAGTATTACTGTGATTTTACTATCTTTAGAGAAAACCTTATCTAAATATCCTCCACTAAACCCAATTATCCCAAGTATAACTGCTGTTTGACCTATTATATTGCTTCCTAATAAATCTAATCCTAATCCAAATATGATTCCTAATATAGAACCATATCTTTTACCTGCATATAAACCTATAAATAAAACTAATATTATAAACAGATTTGGCTTTATCCCAGCTATTGTGAACCAACTAAAGAAATTTATTTGAAGCAAATAGATTATTATATATACTAAACATAATATTATTATGGTTAATGTTTTCTTCATTTTCTCCCTTTCTAATTGTCAAAAAAATTAGTTTGTAATTACTAGCACTGTCTCAACTTTATCAAAATCAACTGCTGGTTCTATCCATGCATATCGATCTAATATATTAGACATTTTTACTGCTTGTTTTATCTTTCCAATTGTTATTCCTTTAGGATATATTCCTCCCATACCTGATGTTTCTATTGTATCTCCTTCTGAAATATTTGCATTAGTTGGTATATAAGTTGCTTTTAATAATTTATCAGTTAAGCTTCCCTTACATACTATACTATCTTCTGTTGAATTAATTGTTGCTGTTACCGCACTTGAAGAATCTATTATTGTTTGGACTTTTGCTGTATTTTCTGTTACTGATATTACATATCCTACTAGTCCTTCGTCTGCAATAACTGTCATATTTACATCTATTCCATCTTTTTTGCCTGCATTTATAACAAATATATTGCTATAATTACTTATATCTTTACTTATTATGTATGCTGGTATTGTTTGATAGTCTGTATATTTCTGTTTCAAATCAAAATACTCTTTTAAAGTCCCATTTTCTGCCTTTATTATTTCCAATTCTCTTAATGATTGTTCTAGCTCACTATTTCTGTTTTTTAATTCTTCATTTTCTGCTTTTAGTTCATCCATATTTGTAAAAAAGTTTGTGTTACCTGTTACTTTGTTTTTTAAATAAGTGTATCCTGTTTGTATAGGCATAATAATAGTACTAAATGCATTTTCTATATAAGAAAGACTGTTTAATTTAAGATTTGATAAAAATACTAATACAATTAATATTACTATTGTAACGATTATTCCAATAATTCCTGCCTTTTTTTTATTATACACTTATTATCTTCCTTCCTATCTTTTTTTCCTTGAATTTATCAAAATGTTTTTTAATCTTTCTAAATCTTCTAATGTTTTTCCTGTTCCTTTAACTACACAGTCTAATGGTTGTTCTGCAACAAATACTGGCATTCCTGTTTTTTCACTTACTAGCTTGTCTAAGTTTTCTATTAGTGCTCCACCTCCAGCTAAAATTATTCCTTTTTCCATTATATCTGATGCTAGCTCTGGTGGAGTTTTTTCTAATGTTGCCTTTATTATATCTATTATATCTGATATTGATTCTTGCATTGCTTCTTGTACTTCTGATGATTTTATTATTATATTTTTTGGAAGTCCTGTTGCTAAATCTCTTCCTTTTATTTCTAAGGATTTTTCTGTCATAAGTGGTGTTGCACAGCCTATTTCTTTTTTTATTTCTTCAGCAATTGTTTCTCCTATTGCTGTATTATATACTTTTTTTACATAGTTTACGATGTCTTGATCTAGCTCGTCTCCTGCTACCCTAAGTGAATTACTTACAACAATTCCTCCGAAGTGAAATAACAGCGACTTCCGTTGTTCCTCCTCCAATGTCTACAATTATATTTCCACTTGGTTCTGCAACATCAAGTCCGCTTCCAATTGCCGCTGCCATTGGCTCTTCTATTAGATATACTTCTCTAGCTCCAGCATGCATAACAGATTCTTCAACTGCTCTTTCTTCTACTTCCGTAATTCCTGATGGTACTCCTACTACAACTCTTGGTCGTCCTAATTTATATCTGTCTGATACTTTTTCTATTAGATTTTTTAGCATTAATCGTGTTGCTGTGAAATCTGCTATTACTCCATCTTTTAGTGGCCTTACCGCATTTATTTGCTCTGGAGTTCTTCCTAGCATTTCTTTTGCCTCATTTCCTGTTGCTTTAATATTCCCAGTCTTCCTGTCTATTGCAACTACTGATGGTTCATTTAATACTATTCCTTTTCCCCTTAATGTTACAAGTATATTTGCCGTTCCTAAATCTACTCCTATATCTTTTGAGCCAAAATTAAATAATCCCATATTTTCTCCTCTTTCCTTTTGATTATATATATTTCATAATACTTTCTGCACCATCTTCTGCTATTACTATGTGGTCTAAGATTTCTAATCCCAAAATTTTTGCTGCTTCTATCAGTCTTTTTGTTAACTCGAAATCCTCTAAACTCGGTGTTGAGTCTCCACTTGGATGGTTATGTACAATTATTATCTTTGGTGCACTTATTTTTATTGCTTCATGTAGAACATCCTTTGGTTCTAGCATTGCAAAGTTTGTCCCTCCATATGATATGTCAATAATCTTTTGTACTATATTTTTTGAGTTTAATAATATTATTTTAGCAATTTCTCTTTTTTCGTATTTTAGCTCATCTATCAATAAGTTTGCTACATCTTGTGAACTTTTTATCTTTATATTCTGTAAGTTAATTGGTGCTCCCATTCTTTTTGCAATTTCACATGCTGCTATTATTTGCATTGCTTTAATTTTTCCTATTCCTTTTACTTCTGATAGTTCTTCTATAGTTATATTTTGAAGGAATCTTAAATCATTTATATTTTTGCTTTTATTTAACTTAAGCACTTTTTGTGCAATATTTATTGCACTATCTTCTTTAGTTCCTGTTTTTATTATTATTGCCAATAATTCCGAATTTGATAACTTTTTTGCTCCATAAATTTCTAATTTTTCATATGGTCTTTCTGATGATGGGAGCTCTTTCATTTTTAATGTCATGTTTTCTCCTTCTTTCTTTATGCTGATACTAAATTTGCCCCCATCTAAATTTATTATCTTGCTTTTCTATATAGGAATATTGCTATTCCTACTCCTATTATACTTGCTACATTTATTTTAAATTGTAATGCAAATGTTAGCATTACTACTTGTAAATTTAATACTAATGGCTCTGTTAACCCAAACTCTTGTCCATATCCTAGCCACCATAAAAAATCTATTTTTCCAGCTAATTCTCCTATTAGTCCTCCAAGTACTATTCCTGCAAGTAAAAATATTATTAATATCCATGTATTTTTTTCTTTTGTTGCCATGTCTTTTATTCCTCCTAATTCTTTTTTCCGTATATATTATATACGGATATATTAGATTTTTCAAGTATTTAGTTGAAAACCTTTAATATTTTATTTTTTTCCATAATTTTATTATTTCTTTTTTGTATGATTAGTAGTATAATATAGATATAATAGATGCAGGAAGGAATGATTTTTGTTATATGAAGATTGAAAAACTTAATGAAAATAAGATACGTATTACTTTGAACATGGAGGATTTAAGCGATAGAAACATAGACTTTCATACATTTATGTCTAATTCTATTGAGTCACAAGATATTTTTTTGGATATGCTGAATAAGGCTGATGAAGAAGTTGGTTTTAATACTGATGATTGCAGAATTATGATAGAAGCTTTAGCCCTAAATGATGGACATTTTATACTAACTATAACTAAATTTGAACATAAAAATGAGGAAAGAACTCTTTCTAGAAAAAAGAATTTACATATTAAAAGAAAAAGTCCTAAGTTGAATTTTGATAAGACTATTTATTCATTTGAGTCTTTTGATGCTTTTTGTGATTTTTGTACTTTTTTAAATAATACTCTTCATGAAAGACAAATTTCTGAATTTGCAAAATCTTCTGACTTATATGAATACAATTCTAACTTTTATTTGATACTTAGTGATATTAACACAAATTCTACAAACTTAGATTATATTTGTTCTTCTATTACTGAGTTTGCTCATTTTGTAAATAGTTCTGAACTTTTTGAAAGAAAAATTAAAGAATATGGAAAATTAATAATTGAAAATACTGCTCTTTCTACTAGTTTAGAGTATTTTATTTAAAACAGGGACTTAAGAATGACTTTGTGGACAGACTTAAAAATCACCTTGCAAGGTGATTTTTAAGTCTGTCCACAAAGTCATCCATTTACCTTATTATTTTATTCCATAATATTCTACTATCAATTGATCTAATTCTACACTTATTCTATATATTTCTGAATAATCTTTTTTTTCTTCTATGCTTTTGTTTAATTCTTCTCTTTTTTTACATATTTTATCATTTAACATATATTTATCCTCCATATTCTCGTTTTTTCCCCTGTTAATGATAAAATACCATAGATTTTTTTCAAAGTCAATCAATTTAAATGTCGTTACGATTTTTTCGTTAGTCATAATTCTTCTTTTTTATATGTTTTTTTATGGTGTTTTTTAGTTTTATTATATTTTTCGACGGCAATTTTCTTCATTGTAATACATTTGTAAACATTTTGTAAGAAAATTGTGCAAAATTGCTTTGCAATTTATATTAGGAATAGGATATATATTATTTTTCTTGCGTCCCCATTCAAGAAAATGTAATTCACTTTGTTCATACATTTTCTAGAAAGGTCCCCCAACGTCTATCGAAAAATAATATATATCCTATTCCTTCTCAATATATTCATTTAATAATTTTCTTAGTCGTTCCCCTCTACAATGGATAGGACTTCTTTGTTTAAGTCTAACACTTCTTTTAATATACTTTCTGCATATTCTTTTGTTACATTATTATATTCTTCTAGATAATCAAAACTGTTTTCTCCTTTAAAGAAGTCTGATATAAACATTTTTGATATTTCTTCTACACTATTATATTCTGTTATATAATCACCATAAATTTTCTTTTTGTTTCTTTCAAAATCTTCTTCATTCAATCCATTTTTTATTGCTTCTTCTATTTCTTTATTTATTCTCTCATATACCTTTTTTGGTTCTCTTGATACTCCAGTGATTAATATAAATGCATATTGTTTTGAATATTCATATTCTAAATCAAGTGTTCCAAGTAAAGTATTATTATCTGTAAGCTCTTTATATAATTTTGAGCTTTTTCCAAATAATGTGTTTAATATAATCTCTATTGCTATATGTTTTTTTATCATATTATCTTCTACTTTGTCTTTAAAGCCTATCGCAAACATTGGATTGCTTAATTCCATTTTTACTGTTTTTTCTTTTTCATTTATTTCTATTGGTTCTTTTGGATATATCCTTTTTGGTAGTTCCTTATTTTCTTTTATTGTTATTCTTCTTTTTATTTCTTCTAATATTTGTTCTGGCTCAAAATCCCCACATATTACCATAGCCATATTGGCTGGTGTATAGAAATTATTATAACAGTCATATAGCATTTCTTTTGTGATTCCTGATATTGATTCTACTGTTCCTGCTATATCTAATCTTATTGGAAGATTTTTGTACATACATTTTAATGCATTTAAATATACTTGCCATTCTGGATAGTCTTCATACATTTTGATTTCTTGTGCAATTATTCCTTTTTCCTTTTCTACATTTTCATCTGTATAATATGGATTTTGTATATAGTCCATATATTCGTCTAGTGCATCATAAAAGTTGTCTGTTGCCTCATATAAATATGCTGTGTGATCATTTGTTGTATATGCATTTGCATTTACTCCTATTGCTGTTAATGTGTCCAAACTGTTTACTCCTGATTTTTGTTCAAACATTTTATGTTCTAAAAAATGTGCCACTCCATCTGGAAGAACTGTTTCTTTTTCTTGTCCTGGAATTATAAAGTTATTGTCTATTGATCCAAAATTAGGTCCACATATTATATACTTTTTTCTGACATTTTTTCTTGGTAATATCATTACTGTTAATCCATTTTCTAGCTTTTCTATATAAAGTTTTTCTTTTACCTTATCATTTTCTATTATATTCATTCTATTTTTTCCTTTCTGCTAAGACTGTTAAATCTCTGCTTATTACAGTCTAAGTATATAGTTTGCATAACAAACTGTATTAATTTTTAATCTTTTTAATTTTTCAAAAAGTAAATCGTATCTATATTGATTTTGTTTGCAAAATCAATAATTTCTTGCTTAGTTACCGCTTTTATTTCTTTTTCATATTCTTCAAATGTCATTTTATATTCTGATAATTCTTGCCCTAAATAATATGTTATTCCTGTGTCTTGCTCGTCTGGTATTGATTTAATCATTGATATTATTCCATTTTTTCCATTTTCTATATCTTCATCTGTAAAGTTTCCATTTTTCATATCTTCTATTTGTTCTTTTATTAGGTTTAATGTTTTCTCATAGTTTTCTATTTCTATTCCACATCTTATGAATAAACTGTTTTTGTGTCTTAAATAGTTTGATGCTGCTGTATATGCTAAACTATGCTTTTCTCTTACTATTTGGAACATTTTTGAGGTAGCAGAGCCTCCTAGTATTGAGTTATATACAACTGCCACATATTTTTCTTTTTTGCTTTCTTCTTCAATTGATAGTCCTAAAATTAGATTTCCTTGTGTTACATCTGCTTTTTCTATTATTTCCTTTGCTTCTTTTTTTTCTACTGTATTATTTGTTTTTTCATATATTGCTTCTCTTTCTTTCAATTCGTTTATATTTCCATTATTTTTTATTATTTCTGCTACTTTTGTTTCTTCTACGTTTCCTGATACAAAAATATCTATTTTGCTTTCTGCTAATAATTTTTTATAGTACTCATATAAATTTTCTGGAGTTATTGCTTCTATATCTTCTATATATCCATATTTGAATAGTCCAAATGGTTTATCTTTATACATCTCTTCTTGGCATCTAAGATATGCATATTTTGCTTTATTGTCTTTTTTCCCTTCTATGATTATTCTTAATTTTTGTTTCTCAGTTTCTATATATTCTGCCTTAAATGCGTTATTTTCTATTGTAGGGGCAAAAACCAATTCAAATAAAGTGTTTATACCTTTGTTTAATAAATCTTCTTGCATTGGCAAATATTTGTTATCTATTATCTCTAAATAGAATTTTAATACCTGATTATCTCCTGTTTTGTCTATACCACAGTTGAATTCCGCTCCATACATTTCTTCTAAGCTTTTGTTTATCTTCTCTATATTGTCTAGATTTTTACTTCCTTTTCTTAATATCATTGGTATCATTGCATTTTTGGTTACATTTTCTCTTGTTAGTGGTGTTGTTATAAATACTGATATTAAGTCTGTTTTGAAGCTATCTGTTCTTATTGTATGCATATTTATTCCTTTTTTTATTTCTTGCTTTTTATATTCCATAAAACTTTCTTCCTTTCTCTTAATTACATATATTTTAGTATACTATATTGTTTTTAATTTATACAAGGCTTTTTGTAATTTTATTTTATATATGAATAAGAGAATAATTCTTTTTCTTGCGTCCCCATTTTAGAAAATGTATTTCACTTCGTTCAAACATTTTCTAAAAAGGTCCCCCAACGTCTATCGAAAAATAATTATTCTCTTATTCCTCTAAAATCTAAATTAATAACAAAAAAAGATTCCATTTTTCAGAAATCTTTTCTTTATTTTTATTAAAATTTTCTTTTTCTTGCTGCCTCTGACTTTTTCTTTCTCTTTACACTAGGTTTTTCATAATGTTCTCTTTTTCTAACTTCTTGCAATACTCCATTTCTTGCACATTGTCTTTTAAATCTTTTTAAAGCGTCTTCTATGTTACCATTATTAACTTTTACCTCTGACATTATTACTCCCCCCTTCCAGTGTTTTCTATTCTAAGCGTCTTACAAGACTTGTTTATTATATATCTTCGCTTACTGTTTGTCAAGGCTTATTTAACAAAATTGCCCAAATAAGTCTCCCATAGCTTTATTTTCATTAAGTCTTTTTATCGCTTCTGCAAATAATGGTGCTATTGATAATACTTTTATTTGTGGTAATTCTTTTTCTTTTGGTAATGGTATTGTGTTTGTTATTACTACTTCTTTAAATGGTGCGTTTTTTATTCTTTCTATTGCTGGTCCTGATAATACTCCATGTGTACATCCTGCATATATTTCTTTTGCGCCAAATTCTTTTAGTATATTTGCTGTTTCTAACATTGAACCTGCTGTATCGATCTCATCATCAAATACTACTGCTGTTTTGTCTTTTACATCTCCTATTATTGTTGTTGCTATTGCTCTGTCGTCATTTCCATCTCTTCTTTTGTCTATCATTGCAATTGGACAATTAAAGAATTTAGAATATTTATATGCTTTCTTAGTGCTTCCTGCATCTGTTGCAACTATTACCATATCTTTAAAGTTCTTTTCTTTGAAATATGCTTGTAATATGTTTTGTGCTGATAGTCTGTCACAATTTATATTGAAGTATGCTTGTATTGCTGAGTTATGTAGATCACAGCTTATTACTCTGTTTGCTCCTGCTGCTTCTATTAATTCTGCCATTAGTTTTGCTGTTATTGGTACTCTTGGTTGATCCTTCTTGTCTGATCTTGAGTACATAAAGTAAGGTAACACTACTGTTATTCTTTTTGCTGATGCTCTTTTTGCCGCATCAACTGCTATTAACAATTCCATTATTCTTTCATTTACTGGTGGTGTTGTCGTTTGTATAAAATATACATCTTTTTCTCTTACTGTTTCTAGCAATTGAACGAATGTGTTATCATTTTTAAATTTCATCCTGCTTATCTTTCCTACTTCAATTCCTAGACTATCACATACTTCTTTTGTAAAACTATCTGCTGAATCACTGCATGAAAACACTTTTAGATTCTCCATTTTAATTTTCCCCCTAAATATGGTATTTTATAATATAATTTTAGCTTCTTTATGGGAAATAGTCAATATATTTGTCATAATTTGTTGTAAATTATGACAGTGTCTAACTTTTTGGTTCACAATATATTACTAATAATAGAAAACAAAAAATTAATGAAGTTAGTTTGGATGATTAAAGAAAATAGCCAAGCTATTTTCTTTAATTTGCTATTTAAAATTACAAAAATCAAAAAAATGGATTTAATTTTCTATTTTTCGGATTTTTATTAATTTTAGTTAAAATTTTATGCTACTTTTTCAGTGATCCCGAATCGTCCAATTTAAGCGATTTGAGTTACAGTTAAGTCATTTATTTTAGTGCCATTGAATAAGGGCTTGATGCTGTTCCTGAACCACTGCCTCCGGATTGCAACGGAGTCTAGATTGGCTTCAACTACGGGGCGCACCGCATTGTTAGGGCTGTACGAGTAGGGGCTCGAGCTATACAAGAACTCGACGCCCACATAACCGCTGTACACAGCGAACACGTCGAAATACGCACTGCCACTGTCAAAGTCGACACAGCGCGAAGCGACCCAGTATGAAGTGTGATTCATCGTTCCACTAGTTGAGCTCGCGATCATGTTTGTTAGCAACGCATTATACATTGTATTTGTCGTATACATGTGTACAGTGTAATTGTAACTTGTACTCTTTCCTGTAAATCTTGATCTTGTTGTTCCTGTATACCAACTACTTTGACTACTTCTATCTAAGCTTCCTCCCCCTGTTTTACTTGGCTCTTGTCCATAGATATTTGGCCACTGATAATTACTTGGTGTATATGAACTTCCATAACTTGAGTTTACTGCCTTCCTTTGTGCATCTGTTGTCATGTTTGTTACTTTATCTATATCATCTTGATTTATACTTCTTACTTTTATTGCACTTCCATAACTACTATTTCCATAGGCAGTGCTACATGCATCATTTAATATTTTTACTGCATTGTTATATCCTTCTGCTCCTTGTAACGCTATATTTCCTGCTAATGTTTCTGATATTAGTAGTAGCTTATTTCCTTCTACTCCCCATATTCTCCACTTCATATTGTTATTTGCTACAAATGTTTGATTTAAGCTATAACCTGAATATGTTGAGTTTACTGTATAATTACTTCCTGCCGGTACATAATTTACATATTTTCCTATTTCTGTTGTTTTTCCTAAATCACTTGAACTCATTCCACTTGTTTTTGTTGCCTGTGTTACTGTTCCCGATGTCTTTGTTCTTCC
>CANPOS010000014.1 GCA_947575745.1 uncultured Clostridium sp. | reverse complement strand
TGTTCCATTTAGTGTATATACTATCCCTGTTACTCCTGTTTTTGTACTGTCTGTTGTTCCGTCTTGTATTGTTACTGTTATATTTCCACTTTTATACCAACTATTTGAGCCATTTGGTGTTGCTGGGTTTAGTGTTATTGTTGGTGTTACTATTTTTCCCTTTGTTGTTCCTGTGGTTGTTCCTGTTGTTACATTTCCTGCATTATCTACTGCTTGCACTTCTATTGTATAACTTGTTTTTTCTCCTAGTTCTGTTACTGCCCATGAACCTTGACTATTTCCTAATGAGTTCTTTATTACTGTACTTCCACTCTTTACATAGTAATTATAGTGTCTTATTCTTGATGTACTATCTCCACTACTTGCGTTTATTGTGAAGCCTGTTGTTGTTTGATTGCTTATTGTTGGTGTAAATACATTTGGTTTTACACTATCCTTTTTTATCGTTAATGTTTTTACTGTTTCTGTTACATTTCCTGCTTTGTCTTTTGCTGTGAATCCTAGTTGTATTGTTCCTTCTTGTGTGTTTGGTAGTTCTATTCTTCCTGTTGTTCCTGCTACATATGTTTTTTGATTTTCTGCCACATTGTCTGTTGTACTTCCTGCTGGTATTATCCAATAATAGTATCCTGCTATTCCTGAGCCTCCTGTTCCGTCTGATAAGTTGTCTAGTTTTATTGTTACTGTTTCTGATGTGTACCATCCTGTTTCTGTTCCATTTATTATTCCTCTTGTTCCATCTACCTCTATATTTCCTACTACTGGATGTGTATTGTCATATTTTATTTCTTCTGCTACTTCTACATCTGAGTGATTTCCATATTGATCTTCTGTATATGCTTGTACTACATATGTTCCTGTTTCGTTTATTCTTATTGTTGCTGTGTTTCCATTTACTGATGTATAGTTTGCATCTCCTGTCTTTTTGTACCATATTTTACTTGCGTTTTCATTTGCTGCTGTTATTGTTAGTACTACTTCTTGATTGTCTTTTCCATACCAGTTATTTTCTTGTTCTCCATTTGATGTTATTGCTATTGTTGGCCTTCCTGCTTTTATTGTTGTTGCTGTTATTCCATTTCCTGTTCTTACATTTCCTGCATTATCTACTGCTTCCACTGTTATATTATATGTTGTTTCTGATTTTAATCCTGTTGCTGTTACTGAATTTTCTAACGTTTTTTGTGCTATAATATTGCCATTTACATAATAATTGTAGTATAATATTCCTGAGTTATCATCACTTGTCCCTGCTGTTATTGTAAATCTATCTGCTCCTATGCTTCCTTCTACTATCTGTGGTGTGAATGTATTTGGCTCTACACTATCTTTTTTTATTGTTACTGTTCTTATATTTGATTTGTTTCCTGCATTGTCTTTTGCTTGGAATGATAGTATTTTTTCTCCTTCACTTGTTACTCTTACTGCTCTGTCTGTGCTATTTACCCATGTTTTTTCTATATCTGCTACATCTGTATTTCCTTCCCAGTAATAATATCCCGCTACTCCTGAGTTTCCATCAGTCACATTTCTTACTACTAATTCTACATTCGATGTATACCATCCGTTTAGTCCTTCTGTTCCACTTCCTACTCCTATATTTCCTAATTGTGGTGCTTCACTGTCATATCTTACTTCTTTTGTTGATATGTCTGATTCATTTCCTCTTTTATCTACTGTGTATGCATATATTATTGTTCTTCCTGATTTGTTTATGCTTATATTTGCATTCTTTCCTGCTGCATATGTATATGCTACATCTGCATTTGTTTTATAGTATATTCCTGTTGCTGTTTCATTTTGTGTACTTATTAATATTTCTACTGGCTTTTGGTCTTTTCCATACCATCCGTTTTCTATTGCGTTTTCTGATGTCATTTGTATATTTGGTGCTACTACTGTACTTGATACTCTTAACCATGAACTTCTTGTCTTCCCATTGTTTGCGACAGCTCTTACCTGATACCATCCTGTGTCTTCTACTTCAAATGTTGTTGTGTTTGTTTCTGCTGTTTTTATGACTTGATCTTTGTATATTAGTTCTATTCTCGCTATTCCGTCTTCACTACTTGCACTTGCTGTTATTACTGCTTTTATCTTATCGTAGCTTGCTGTTAATACTGGTAAGCCCTCTCCTCCTTGTGTCCCTGAGAAATCTATTCCTTTCTGCCCTGTTGTTTCGTCATAGTATACATTATATACATATCCATCTGTTGTTGTTACTATGATGTCGCTTTCTCCTGGTACTGCACTTTCTATCCAGTCTTCTTCCATCATCCTTTCTGCTATGCTGTCTAATGTTGTTGTTTTTCCTTTTACTGCATCTTCTAAGATTATGCTTTGCAACAACATTTCTATTTGCTCTTGATTTTGTTTTACTACATATTCATTTGCTACTTTTGTTGATGTTGCTAGCAATCCCTCTTTTCCTGTTAGTCCTCTTATTGTTATTGCTGCTAGAATTACTATTAGGATTATTGTTATGATTAGTGCTATTAGTGTTATTCCTCGTTCTTTTTGCCCAGTCAGCATTTTTCCTAGTTCTTTTGTCTTCATAATTTTTCTTTCCTTTCTTTAGTTTTTTATTTTAATATTTTTTCATTTTTTGTACATAATTGTTATTATCATATATTCCTTCTTGGCAGGAAACTAAAATAGCCAAAGTCAAAACCAAACAAAACCAAAACTATCTAAGTTTCCTCCCAACAAGGAATATCACTTAAAAATTTATCATTTAATTTTTTTACACCTATATTATAAGTTCTTTTTTTGAACATGTCAACAAAAAAATACAAAATTTTTGGATTTATCGTCAAAAAAGTTCTAAATGTGATTATATATTACTTATATATAGGGAAATATTTTATTTAATTATTTATTTTAGATTGGAGTCTTTTTAATGAAAAAAATTCACGAAACCGTTAGAGATATGCGTGAAGACCGAGATTTAAGACAAAAGGATGTTGCAGAGTTCCTAGACTTGTCTAGAACTACTTATAATCATTATGAATTAGGACATACCAGCTTTACAGTTGATATGATTATTAAGCTTGCAAAACTTTTTGACACTACACCTAATGTATTATTAAATTTTGATACTTCTTCCGAAATTTCTGATCCTGATTTAATTAGACTTTGTAAAATTATAAAAAAAGAACGCATAGATACTGATACTTTGATTCAAATTATTAATCTTAGTAAAAATTTGCGTCCTTAAATATTTATTATTCTTCAAAGTCGTCTAAAGATTTAAATTCATAACCCATTTTTTTAATTTCTTTTATAATATCGCCCAAAATCTCAGAATTATCTTTTGAAGTTGAATGTAATAGCATTACACACCCTGGATGTATATTAGATATAATTTTGTTTTTTGCATATTCTGTTTTACCTTGTTTGTTTTCGTCCCAGTCGTCATATGCAAAACTCCACATTACTGTCCTATATCCAAGGTTATTTGTGATGCTTAAAGTTTTCTCACTGTATTCTCCTTTTGGTGGCCTTATATATTTCATTTCATAATTAAATTTTTCAAATATTGTAGTATGAATTTTCATTACTTCTTCTTTTATTTTGTCTTCTGAAATCTCTGGCATACTTTTATGATTTACAGTATGATTTCCGAACTATATGTCCTTCATTTATCATTCTTTCTACTAAGTCACTTGCTGTATTTAGATAATGTGCTGTTATGAAAAATGTAGCTTGAACATTATTTTCTTTTAATGTATCTAAGATTTTTCCTGTATATCCTGCTTCATAACCATTATCAAAGGTTAAATATATATACTTCTTTTCTGGATTTCCCATTGCTATTCCATCATACTTTTGTATTAATTCTAGGTTCACTTTTCCTAAATCTGGTTGTTTGTTGTTATCTTCTCTTTTTATTCCCCAACAAATTTTTTGATTACTTAAAACACTTGCACTTGTATTTATTACATCTGGATAATAACTATATATTGCCCATATTATTATTAATGTAAAGACGAGTGTTAAACCAGCTAGTTTCGTTAATATTCTTTTCAAATTAACCTCCATTTACCTCTAACTTATAATTATAATTTTCTATTAAATCTTATTATATTTATTTAAAAATATGCAATTAATATTTTATTATTTTTTATAAATATTTTAGTCTAACTTAGTTTAAGTTTATATGTTAAAATTTTCAAAAAAATTACAAAAATCAACATTTTTTACTATTAGTTCATTGACATTATTTAGTTTTTGTTTTAATATTAACTTTGATATTAAAATTGTAAATATTTTACAGAATTTTTGTAATTTTATGTATTCTTATGGAGGATGAGAAAATGTTAAATTTTGCCTTATGTGATGACAACTTGTCTTTTTTAAATAATTTAGAGAAAACCTTATCTAAACTTATTCTAAAGAACGATTTCAATGCAAAAATTGGTTTTAAATCTACTAAAATCTCCGACGTATTAGATTATATGAAAGATACGAAGGTTGACGTTTTGTTTTTAGATATCCAACTAAAATCAGATATAAACGGAATAGATATTGCTGAAAAAATTAGAGATACAAATAAAGACATTTATTTTATATTTACTACTGGTCACTTAGAATATGCATTTTTAGCTTTTCAAGTTAAGGCTTTTGATTATATTCCTAAGCCTATTACTGTTGAAAGACTGGAAAAGACTTTAAATAGATTATTTGCTGATGTTGATTTTGCTTCTAGCAATTTCATATCTTTAAATAGTAAAACCTATATTAACCAAAATGATATTTATTATATTAAGAGAGACGGAATGAAGTTGGTTTTTAAAACTAATCAAAACACTTATGAAAGTTACAGTTCATTTAATAAGGTTTCTTCAAAGTTACCTAATAATTTCATAAGATGTCATAAATCTTATATTGTTAATGTTAATAATATTAGTCATATTGAAACTAACACTAATACTTTATTTTTTAATAATGATACTAAATGTTATATTGGTCCAAAATATAAAAATAATTTTATGGAGGTGATTAATAATGAATTTATTGCAAACGATTTGGAATCTTCTAACAACGCCTAATGAAGGTATTGTTGGGATTATATTTAATAACTGGGGAATACCTCTTGTTTTTATTGAAATATCAGTTACTATACTTCTTATTACGACTATTCTTAATTTGTCTTATACAAAAAAGCAATTTGCCATATCTGTGTTATCACTAGCATTTCTTTTAGGTATTTCAAATACGATTTTACCAAAACCTTATAGTGTATATACTATTGCAATTTTATATCCATTAGTTATTACTTTAGTATTTAAGGCAAATACAATTAAAGCCTTTTTGGCTCAGATTATTCCAACTGTAATTTCTGCTATTCTTGAAACTATCTACTGCAAGCTAGGCAGTGCTTTATTTAACATGTCTTATGAAGAACTACTTCTTACGCCTTTATCTAGAATAATTATTGTTCTTCTTATATATACATCTATTTATTTAATATATAGAATTATTAAATATTATAAAGTAAATATTGCTTTTATAGAAAATATAAGTAAAAAGAATAAAATTATACTAGCATTAAATTTGTTTTTTGCATTTGTAGCTATTTGTATGCAATTTTATATGATTGGTTTCTTTATAAGTAATCTTCCTGTTGCTATTACTTTAATTAGCACTATTTCCCTAATTGCATACTTTTCTATTAGTATTTATAGTTTACTAAAAACTGCAAAATTAGAAGAAACAAGCCAATCTTTAGAAGAAGCTCAGTTATATAATAAGACCTTAAAACTATTACATGATAATTTAAGAATATTCAAACATGATTTCTCAAATATCATGCAATCAATAGAAGGTTATATTGTAAATAAAGATATGGATGGTTTAGCAGAATATTATAAAGGTATCAAAAATGAATGTAACAATTCAAATAACTTAACAGCCCTTAGCCCAAAACTTATAAATGATCCTGCATTATATAGCTTAATTGCATCAAAATACCTTTTAGCAGAAGAGTCAAACATAACATTTAATGTTAGCATATGTGTAAATTTTAGTGACATAAAAGTAAGTCCATATATACTTACAAGAATTTTGGGAATACTTTTAGATAATGCAATAGAAGCTGCTAAAACTTCTGAAGAAAAAGAAATTTGTTTTGATGTAAGTGGACCTTTTAAGAATTCAAATGTCAAAAAATATATAATTTCTATTCAAAATACTTATTCTAATAAAGATGTTGATTTAGAAAGAATTCGTGAAAAAGGATATACTTCTAAAAATGAAGAAGAAGGTTCTCATGGACTTGGTTTATGGGAAGTGAACAAAATCCTTAAAAGATCTAAAAATCTAAATTTACATACTACTAAAAATGACAAATACTTTAAACAAGATTTAGAAATATTTGATAATTAAATTTTAAAGTAAAAGCACCTAAGCGAAAAGGTGCTTTTACTTTATGTATTATTTGTAACTTTATATTATTTTTGATAGTTTATACTATCATTTAAGGAAATATTATATTAATTTAATCTTTATTTTTTAGATTCTAATCTTTTTTAATCTTTTTTTATTAATGCTTTTGGCATTTTTGGTTGATGGAACATTCCTAATCCCCAACAAGCTGCATTGTTTGACTTAGCAGCTTTTTCTGCCATTTTAGCTAAAGTTTTTACCATTTAAAAACTCCTTTCTTTAGTATATTTTATATAACACAAGATAAAAGCCGGCATTTTACCTTGTATTAATCCTTAGTTTTCACTATATACTTCATGCCCATATTTATTTCCAAACACTATGTATATAGGTCTTGTAATCATTATTGAACGTATCAGACATCCAAAAATCAAAATATTAGATATAACTATATTTTTTAGGAATATTGCAACTACTAGACTAATAGTTAGAGTAATACATGCCATAATTTTCTTGAATTTTCTTTCTTTTTTCCTTAGTATTGGTACACTTTCTGTATCAGCTGGTGCATAAATTAGGCACATTATTATTCCAAATATCCAAACAGCAAATATAGCTAGATATCTTTCAAAACTCACATTCTGAAGTAAATTTTGACTTAAAATTACTCCTCCACAATATACAGTAGGAGTTGCAATTATGCATGCCAAATGGCTATTTGCATGTGCTCCTCCTGCGAACATTGTATAAGGCGAAAGTATAATATATGATAGTATTGTTAGTGGTAAAACTCCTAGGAGGTATGCGATGCATAGCATTATCATTAACTTTGGTATTTCACCTATAATCATTTTTAATCCATAGTCAATTATTTCTATTCTCTCGCTTGTAATATCTGGAATTTCTTCTTTTAACTTTATATTAACCTTTTCACAAATACTATCTAATATCTTATCAATCATAGCCAAAATTCTCCTAATTGCTAATCTTTAGTTTGTATTATGATAATATAATTTAATTAATAATTTTTCTGAAAAGGTTTATAAAAGATATGATTTGTTTTATGAATTATATATTTTTTTATTTTATAAAATATTTTTTAAGTTTTGTAAAAGCAAAAGAATATATAAAATTATTTGTTTCTTGTTGATCGTCTCATTGAAACTGTATGAGCTAAAGCTCTTACAGTTTCAAACTCGCTCCTATACTACGCGAAACTGCATAATTTTATATATTCTTTTTATGGGTATATGCTCTTTTTATATACCTTATTTAATTCTTAATATTAAATTTTATAATTCTAAATCTTCAATTATCTTCCATGTTCCGATTTATTTCTGGAGTTACCTTAAATGTCATAAGCTCCTTTGTTATTGGGTGGTAAAAGCTTAGTCTATAAGCCCAAAGTGCAATTTGCTTTCCGCCTTCCTCTTGTCCCATATTTTTGATCCCCATAAATACTATGTCCAATATTACTAAGTTGCACTCTTATTTGGTGATGCCTTCCTGTGTGCAATAATATTCGTAGAACGGATAAATTTATTTCCTCATTATATTTTAATACCTCATAATCAAGTTTTGCAATTTTTGCTCCCTTTGTTCCTTCTTTTACTACTCTACTGATATTATTTTTCTGGTTTTTTAACAAATAATCTTCAAGAGTATCCGCTTCCTTCTCAAATTTTCCATCTGCTACTACTAAATATTCTTTCTGAATTTTTCTTTCTCTTACTTGTTCACTTAACCTTGCCGCTGCTTTTGATGTCTTAGCAAACACCATAACACCACCAACTGGCCTATCTAGTCTATGTATTAACGCTAGATATACTTCACCTGGCTTATTATATTTCTCTTTTAAATAAGCCTTTATAATGCTTAACATATCTATATCTTCTGTCTTATCTCCTTGCGAAGGAACATTTGGCATTTTTTCTACTACTATAACATGATTATCTTCATATATTACTTTCATTTATTTCTCAAACCTTCCATATATACCACATGGCAAAACTATATCCGACTCCCTTACAGGTAGTCCAATTTCTCCTGAATATGCCCTTCCTTTATATTTCTTTCCTATTGTTAAATTCAAAATATTTTCCAATACCTTCCCAGATATTCCAGTTGTATATGAATTTATAAGGAAAAACAATGGATTTTCACTTAAAACATTTGAACATAGTTCTACTAAATCATATATTCCATCTTCAAATTGCCATACCTCACCATTTGTTCCTCTTCCATAAGAAGGAGGATCCATTATTATCGCATCATACTTATTTCCTCTTCTAATTTCACGATTTACAAACTTTACTACATCATCTACAATATATCTTACATGCCTATCACTAAGCCCAGAAGCTTCAACATTTTCCTTTGCCCATGATACCATACCTTTGGAGCTATCTACATGGCATACACTAGCACCTGCACTTAGGCATGCAACTGTTGCTCCACCTGTATATGCAAATAGGTTTAACACTTTTATTTCTCTCTTTGCTGATTTAATTTTGTCTATCATCCAATCCCAGTTAACTGCTTGCTCTGGAAATAAACCTGTGTGCTTAAAGCCCATAGGTTTTATATTAAAAGTAAGATTTTTATATTGTATCTTCCAAGAAGATGGAAGTTTATTTTTATACTCCCAATATCCTCCACCAGTCTTACTTCTTATGTATCTTGCGTTTTGTTTTCTCCACTCATTAGGTTTTTGTTTCTCTTTCCATATAATTTGTGGATCTGGTCTAACAAGTGTAATGTCTTTCCATCTTTCTAATTTTTCTCCATTTGCTGTGTCTATTATCTCATAATCTTTCCAATCATTTGCTATATCCATTTGTGCATTCCTTTCTTCAGAGTAATTACTCTAATCATTAATACTATATACTAATATAACATTTTTCCTTTATAAATTTCTTTATCTCTTTTTCGTCTTTTCCTTCATAATAAAGAATAAGCAACTCTTTAAATTTTTCTGTAGATTCTGCTGGTATTACTATAATTCCCTTTCCTTTTGAAATCAAATAATGGTTGCTATATATTACAGATGTTCTTTTATTTCCATCAATAAATACCTGTTTTTTCATTATATATAATAAAAGTTCAATAGCTCTATCTATATCTTCCATATTTTTATTAAAAATTTCTTCTAATTCCTCTTTTATTACACTTTCAATAGGTAATTCTGGTTTCCATGTTGTGCCTCCTATGGTTACAGGTACATTTCTAACTTTTCCTGCTGAGTAATAAAAACCTTCTTCTACCATTTTATTTATCTCACATAATAAAGCAAAATTAGTATCACTTAAAATAACATTTTTGTTTAATATAAATTCCCACGCATGTTTTAGATTTACGATTTTCATAATATCTTCTGATGTCATATTATTAACTTTTCCACCTTCGATAATGCTTTCTGTATCTGCAAATGTTGTTGCAACCCCCTCCAATATCGCTTGCTTATATATTGTATCTACTAGATGTCTTTTTGCAAAATCTATGTTTTGTTCTACTTTTGGAGAAAGTTTTTCTTCAGTATAATTCAATTGTTTTAATTTTTTTGTTATTTCTCTTATTTGTTTTTTTAATTCTTTTGCTTTAATACTATTATTTAATACTAAATTATATAATTCTTCTGAATATTCTCCAACATATTTAGTTAGAACAACTCCATCTTCTCTATAATGCACATATATATATTTGTTTGAACCATTTTCCCTTATTTCAACTGAACCATATGCAAGTGCTTGCAATTCTTTTTCCAGAAATTGTTTACTTTGAAGAAGATTCATAATTTCAAATTTTTCTTCCATTACTTTACTCCTAAAAATGTGAAACATTTTTGTTGAATTTTCTTTTATTTTGTTTCACATTTCTATTATACCACAAAATCAAAAAATGTGAAACATTATTTTGAATTTTACTTCATTTTGTTTCACATTTGTAAAAAATTCACAACCAAATAAACTAAAAGTACGCACAGGCTAATTAATTAATATTTACCAGTTGCAGGACATGAATAATTTAATAGCTGTGAATTCTTTACATTTTTGTCAATACATTTATAAAATTAAATATTAGTACTGCGTCAATCACACAAAAACTAACTCCTAAAACTAAAATAAATCCTATCATTTTTTTCATTTGTAATTCCCCCTCAAACAAATATATATTCATCAAAAGGGAAATTTATAACTAATTTTGTACTACAAATTCTAGCCTTTTTTTAGTGTATCTACTATATTTTTAGCTAATCTTTCATTAACACCCTTAACTTGCATCAATTCTTCAATTTTTGCACTCTTAATTTTCTCCACACTTCCAAATTGTTTTAATAATAGTTGTTTCTTTTTCTCCCCTATTCCTTCTATATCATCTAAAGTTGATTTTAACATTCCTTTATCTCTTAATTTTCTATGATATTCAATTGCAGTATCATGTACTGTATCTTGAAATCTTGTAATCAAATTCATAGCATTTTCTGAAAGTGGTATCTCTATTTTTCCTTCATTAATCAAAGCTCTTGTCCTGTGTTTGTCATTTTTTACCATTCCATATATTGGAATTACCACATTACATTTTTTACATGCTTCTAGTGCGGCTCTAATCTGTGTAATTCCACCATCTACAAATATCAAATCTGGAAGCTTGCCAAATCCGCTTGACGCACTATCTAATGAACGTTTTATTCTTCTTTCTATAACTTCTTCCATGCATCTTGGATCATCTTGCCCAAATACTGTTTTTACTTTAAATCTCCTTGATAATGATTTATTGATTTTTCCATCTTGCAATACACACATTCCTGCAACAATATTTGTTCCAGATATATTTGATATATCAAAAGTTTCTATTTTATTTGGAAATTTATTTAAGTTTAATATTTCTTTTAATTCGTTTAATATCTCGTATTTATCCTGTGCATTATTTTCCAAAGTCACTCTTGCATTATTTTTTGCCATTTCTACAAAACGTAATTTTTCTCCTCTTTTTGGAGATTTTATCTCGACTTTTTTATCCGCTTCCTCTGACAAAATATTTGATAATATCTCCTCATCTTCTATTTCTTCTTCTATCATAATTTTACTTGGTGTATTTGCATTTCCTACATAATATTGTTTTATGAAACCTGATATAATCTCTTTATTTGTCATATCTCTTAGCTCATTTAAGAAATAATGCTCTCTACCTATCATTTTACTTCCACGCACAAAAAATACTTCTACACAAACATATAGCTCATTCCTTGCAATCCCTATTACATCTATGTCATTTGCATTTATGTTAGATACTTTTTGTTTTTGAGATATATTTTCTATTGCCATTATCTTATCACGAATGTCTGCCGCTTCCTCGTATTTTTGTTCAGCTGCCGCTTTTTTCATGTCATTCTCTAGCTCTTTTTTTATACCATCTATCTTTCCTTCAAGAAACATCATAATTTGTTCTATTTGTTTCATGTATTCTTCTTTTGAAACATTATTTGCACATGGCCCTAAGCATCTTCCTATATGATAATTTAGGCATACTCTTTTATTTGACTTAAAATTTCTACATTGCCTTATTTTAAATCTCTTTTTTATAAAGTCTACCATCTCTTTTGCACTTCCTGGATTAGCATAAGGTCCAAAGTATTTTGCTCCATCATTTCTTAGCCTTCTTGTTATATATACACTAGGATACTCCTCTTTTATATCAACTCTTATGTATGGATAACTCTTATCGTCTTTTAGAAGCACATTGAATTTAGGTCTATTCTTTTTTATTAAATTACACTCTAATATTAGAGCTTCTGCTTCATTATCTGTCACAATATATTCAAAATGATCTATCAAAGAAACCATTTTTTCTATTCTTGCTGTTTTATTATTTTTTCTAAAATATTGCCTTACTCTATTTTTTAAAGAGATGGCTTTCCCAACATAGATAATATTATCATCTTTATCTTTCATAAGATAAACTCCGAGGTTTCCCTGGGAGCTTTTTCAATTCATCTTCGATAACAAACATAATTTATCCTTCTAAAGTTGCCACATATGGCATATTCCTATAATTATTATCTATATCAAATCCAAAACCTACTATATATTTATTTGGCACA
Source organism: uncultured Clostridium sp. (assembly GCA_947575745.1). Lineage (GTDB taxonomy): Bacteria > Bacillota > Clostridia > TANB77 > CAG-508 > JAAWPK01. The sequence continues at coordinate 30,822 of CANPOS010000014.1, read as the reverse complement.
ACAAAGCCTGTATAATCTATTGGAACTTCTATTTCTCTTCTCTCAGCCTTATCTGCAAGAGTACATACTTTAAGAGTTCTTGGATTCTTAGATCTCAAATGATCTATTAGGTATCTCATACTTCTTCCTGTATCTATTATATCCTCTACAATTAATACGTCTTTTCCTTCAATTGACTCTCTTAAATCTGTTCTTAATGTAATCTCTCCTGTTGTATCTGTTCCCTCATAACTTGATATTGTAATGAACTCATATTTTAATTTTGTTTTCATCTTTAATGTTAACTCTACTGTGAAAAATACTGCACCTCTCATTACACATACTATTGTAATTTCTTTTCCTAAATAATCTTTATCAATTTGTTCAGCAAGTTCTCCTATTCTTTTGTCCAATTCTTCTCTACTTATTAATTCTTTAAAATTTTCGTTCATTCTATTCTCCTTTTTTATAAAATGGGTGATTTTTAAGTTCGTCCCCAAAATCACCTAAAATAGTTGAATATATTATACTATTATTTAATACTTTTTGCAATAAATTTTCTTTACAAAGCAATTTCCTTATGTTATAATGCGATTAAATAGGAGGCTTAAACAATGAACCAAATTTTATATACTGGTAAAGGAAAATCTCATGGACCAGCTTCTTTAAAGTCAATTCTTAAAACTTTTAGCATTTGTTTAATTGTTTTAGGAATAGTATTTATTGGAAATGGTTCTTATGCTTTATATCAAAATGATAAATTAGTTAAATCAAGTATAGATAATACTGTTCCTGAAATTGCTTTTGAGCAAGAGGAAAATAATGCAATTGTAAAAATCAATCATAATAAGGGAATTATGAGAGTAAGATACCACTGGAATAATGATGTTGATACTATTATTCAAGGGAATTCACAAACTTCAGTCATATTAGATACAATTCCTATATCTCAAGGAATCAACACTCTTCATGTAACTGCTATTGATGTAAATAACAAAGCAGCCGAAAGTTCTTATGAATATGCATATGATGGAATTAGTATTGAGCTCTCAGTAATTGACAGTACCTATATTAAAATTTCTGCATCAGATGTCAGTGGAATTTCATATATAACATATAAATGGAATTCTGATGAGGAAATAAGGGCATATCCTGATGGAGGAAATAGTACTTTAATTGAACAATTAACAGAAATACCTGTTGGTATAAATACTCTTAGCATAACTGCTGTAAATAATGAAAATAAGACTTTAACTAAGACTAGAGAAATAGAAGGTATTGCTCCACCACAGATTGATACTTACATTCAAGATGGTTTCTTAGTAGTTACAATCACTGATAATGAGGGACTTTCAGAAATTTCTCAACAAATAAATGTTGACGAACCTTATGTAATACAACTTAATGGTGAAAAACATTATCAATATAAATATGATATTTCAAATAAAGATAATGTCTTAATTACAATAAAAGCAACTAATGTTAGAGATGTTGTAAAAACATTTAAAGGCAAAAACTATTAGAATTCAAGTTAGTGTGAAACTAGTTTCACACTAACTTTATAATTCTTATTGGAGGTTAATATACAATGATACATGAAATATTTATCATAGAAGATAAAGAAGATTTAATAAAAGAATTAAAAAATATATTTAAAGCTGATGATGAAATAGTTTTTAAAAAAGTTACAAGTACAGAAATTAGTGATCATTTACTTGATATTCCAACTTTGATTATTATAAATGAAGATCAGTTAGAAGGAACTTCTCTTTCTGATGTTTGTAAAATTATAAGAGATAATGAAGATAATAGTATCACTCCTATAATGGTATTAACTTCTAATAATACTTTAAGACATGAAAAAGCAATATTAAAAAATGAAGTAGAATATTACATTATAAAACCAGTAGATAACGAGTGCTTATTTTATATGATAAAAAATATTATTAAACTTTTATATAGAAATAGAGGTATTAGTCCTCTTACAAAACTTCCTGGAAATTTACCTATACAATCTGAGTTAAAAAAACGTTTATTAAAAAGACAGGAATTTGCAGTTCTATATTTTGACTTAGATAATTTCAAAGCATACAATGATACTTATGGTTTCTTAGGCGGAGATGAGATTATAAAAGAAACTGCAAGAATTATAATAAAAAATGTTAATGAAAATGGAAATAAGCATAACTTTATAGGACATATTGGTGGAGATGATTTTGTTGCATTAGTTGCAAATAAAGACTACGAAGAAATGTGCCAAAATATAATCTTAGAATTTGATAAAAAAATACTTGACTATTTCTCAGAAGAAGACAGAAAAAGAGGTTATCTAGAAGTCCCAAATAGAAAAGGCATTATGGAAGAATTCCCTTTAGTTTCTCTTTCTATTGGAGTTGTTGAAGTTTCAAAAGGTAGATTTCATAATATACTAGAAATTGGAGAAGTCGGAGCACAAGTTAAACATTTAGCAAAGGTTACACCTGGTAGTGCTTATGCAATTAATCGCAGGACACATGAATAGTATATATATAAATTAGGCAACTTATAGTTGCCTAATTTATTTTTGTAAAATATTCTGTTATTCCTGTGTAGATTCCCCAAGCAAGTTTATTCTGATAATCGTCTTGTACTAACAAAGATAATTCCTCTTGATTAGATAAAAAGCCACATTCTACAATACAAGTAGGTATTTCTACATGGTCAATAATATAAATATTATTTATAGATTTTGCAAGTCTATGATTTTCTCTGTCAATAGATTTATTTAGAGTTTCTTGTATTGTTTCAGCAAGTATCTTTCCGCTTTTCACTTTTTACATTATAGAAAGTCTGCCACCCATCATATTGAGTTTGAGGAATTTTGTTCAAATGAATTGAAACAAATACATTTGCAGAAGCTTCATTACCAATTTTTACTCTGTTTTTTATATCAGATACCTTCTTTTGACTTAGAGTTGAACTTTCACTATCTACTTCATAAATAGCATTTTCATCAGACCTAGTTAAAATGACTGTTGCTCCACTTTGTTCCAAAAGTTTTTGTACCTTCAATGCAATTTTCAAATTAATTCCAGCTTCATCTATACCATTAGCACTTACTGCTCCTCCGTCCTCTCCGTCCGGTGTCCAGCATCTAAAACAATTACCTTTTCATTTACAGGAATAGCAGAAACCTGAGTTATATCAAAAGTTCTATTTTGGACATTATTGCTTACAATAACAAAAGTAAATGACAAAAAAATACAAGATAAAATTAGAGCAAAACGCTTTCTACTAAAAACAAACATAAAAAACCTCACATATAAGAACCTTGTTGTTTACACAATAAATATATGTGAGATTCTATTTAATATTACTTTTAATGAAAAATCTTCCTCCAAAAGTTTTTTATAGAATTAATAAATCTTATTATCACACTTTCCTTATACTCTATCATTTGAGTTTCTTTAGGCAGTTCCTCTTTTTTCTTGAATATATCTTTATTACTATATAACTGTCTTTTCTTCTCTTCGTCTTTTTTATAATTCTGCATTAGAATTGTCTCTAATTTTTCTTTTTGCTCCTCACTTGCAAAATATTTTTGGTATAATACAACTAATACAGCATTGGCTTCTCTTGACACATTTTGTTCTGTTAAATCTTTACTTTTATCAAGTTCAAAGCTATATTCCTTATCACAATTTTCTTCTAAGAAATCTATTTCATTTTTTGGTATTTTGCTATATTCCTCTTTACTTAAACATTTAAGTAAAGCTAATACTTCTGTATAAGACTTAGCATAAACACTATTTATCATATTGCCCTCCTTCTCTTTCTTGTGCTAATTCCATTATTTTCATTGCTTGAGATACATCCTCAATATTTACTGCATCATTTCCAGTTAGAGCATTTGCAATAAGCTGTTTTATAGTTAATCTATATGTTTCTACATCTGGCAACTCTTCTACATTTACTGTATATTCATTGCCTCCTACTTTATTCAATGCTTCATTTACATCTTGCACTAACCCATAAGCATCAAAACTTATTTGTGTTTTGCTAATTGGCTTTGTCTTGTCACAATCCTTATATAGCTCTATTTCTTTTAATAGAATTCCCATAATACCTGTTAATTCTTGAATACTGCCCTCTTCTCTTTCTGTGACTGAGCTTAAATATTCTCTTACTACTCCCTCTATTTCTGCTCCCATTTCATCAAAATCCTGTTCAAATCTAGAATTGTCGATAGAACTTGTAAAACTCCCATCTTTTTCTTCTTTATTTCTATTCAACAGCCAACCTGCTCTATTAGTTTCATAGCAATTGATTAAATTTTTAACATCTGCTATATTACCTTCTTTTTCTATTCTTGTAATTAGCTCTCTCAAATTTCCTATTTGTTGCTGTTCAATTTCTCCCTTATCTATGAACACAACTGGAATATCAAACTGTCCTGCTGCTTGATAAGCATTATTTTTCACTTCTTCTAGGTCATCATCAAAAATAACAACATAATCAGGAACTATCCCTTCTCTTTCTATTCCAAATTCGCTATATACTCTTCTTGAACTATATGGAAGCGTTTTAGCAGACATATATTTTTTATTGTTTGCACTATAAGAAAAATTTGTTGAAAATGTATTTAAATCTGTAACTCCCATTAATTGAATACTATTTTCTGGAATATCAGTAAACCCATATCTTACCCCATTTGTTCCAACTGGTGAAGTTCCTAAAAAATCTTCATTTACCATAGTAGTAGATATAATATGATTTTCTTTATTTTTCCCACTATTCCATGACTTTGGGAAATTTGTTTCCTCAGCTAGCTCCTCTGTATCTTCTATAAATCCTGTATCTGTACTATGTAAAAGCATATAAAATTTGCCTGTTAATCTAATTTGTTTAATTTTATGTCCATTAAATTCTATATCTTGTCCATTTTCTATTTCAAGCTCTTGAATATGTTCATCTGTACTATTCATTTCTGTAATATAACTTTTTGCACATGCTTTAGCTAAATTTTGAGTAAACTTAAAAATTTGACTTGGACTATATAAATTTACCGCTTCTGAAAATAATTTATCTATCTCTTCTTCACTATCTAATCTAACATCCTCTTTCAATTTTGAGACTAGTTCCTTCTCTTCATCTAGTCCTTCAAGATTTTCTATATCTGCTCCATATTCATCTAAAAACTTCTTTGCTCCTTGTAATGATAATGAAAATACTTTCTCTAAATATATACTTAATTTTCGCCCTATATTTGTGGTATTTCTATATCTATCTTGATATTCTGCTTCTAGTCTTTTCTTATAATTCTCTCCGAAACTTGGCTTTACAGTTTTATCAATTACACTAGCATTAAAAGTATTAGACTCTCTAAATGCACTATCTATAAGTTCGTCAACATTAGTATCTTTAGATACTTCTATTTTAAAACATTTTTTAGCAAAATATGTTATTAGAGTTGCTATTTCATTAAAATTATCTGGTAAATTTTCATATTTATCAAACTGCTCTCTTAAAACTTTCATAAGTTCTGGATTATGGTTAGCAATAATTACAACTTGAGCACTCATTGCTGTAAATTTTGATAAGTATTCTATAAAATCTGGACCTAATTCAAATATATCATCTCTAAATATGGCAAAGTTTACGTACCTTAGTGCATCTTTGTCTTTTGCAAGCATTTTCTCTAAAAAATCTATCTTTTTTTCATCAAATATTCCTTGTTCATAATACTCTAAAAAGTTCACTGCATCAATTATATATATTAAACTATCTGCAATTTTTTGAGCTCTTGGATTTTCTATTTTTGCTATTCTTTCATGGATTTGAGCAATTGCTGTTTCAATATTTTTATTTCCTATCTTGTTTATTGCTCTGTCAGAAGAATGTACAAGCTTCATAAACGAACTATCATCAATATCTTCACAAAATAAATCTTCTGTTTTTAATCTCTCTGTTATTATAGCTACTAACTTTTCTTTTTGTTCTTCCTCACATGTTACAGCTAATAAATTCATTAGGTTCTTTGTAGACAATCTATCTAAAATTTGTGGATTATCTAAAATGAATTTATCGATGTCTGAATACATTACATTATTATCTTCAGAATAATACTCTAATAAGTCCAAAGAACTGTTATAATTATTTACTACATAAAAACATGCCAGATCTTGTTCTTTTATAATTCTTTCTATTAGTTCTTCCTTTGTTTCCATATTTTCCCTTTCATTTGCATTATTTTAATGACAAAAAGATTATATCACAACATCTTTGTGAAGTCTATAAACACAAGAATTTTTTCTACTTCTGCCCTTTATTACAACTTTCAACCTTTTCTCTATTTTGTTTTAATATACATGCTAACTGCCTCTTTTATTAATTCATTAATAGAAATATTTTTTTCAACTGACTTCATTTTTGCATTATTATAAAGTTCTACACCTAATCGTACATTTAAAGATCCTTTACACTGTTTTTCTGGATTTGTGTTAGTTTGCTTACATGTTTGTAAATAATCATCAATGGCATCTTTGAAATCCTTTTTTAATTCTTTTACTGTTGTTCCTTCAAATGATATTGCTGAATTCTTTAACCCTTCTATTTTACCACAAAAGCATTCATCTTCATCACTATATTTTACTTCTGCCCAATACCCATTATATTTCATTATATTATTCATTATATTAACCTCCACAATTTTAAACTATTTACAATATCCTTGATTTGATATGGCTTTAATATATTTGATGGATGTGGTTTATGTAATGTTATTTTTTATCCATATCATCTCACTTTACAAAAATGACTCTTGAACCTGATGTTCTTCCCTTATTATCTTCAAAAAATCCTATATTATTTAATATTGTCTTTACCTCATCATATGTAAAATCTTTTGGTTTCGATTTTAATCTTTCTATTTCTTTTTCTTTCTTACTCATATATTATACTCCCTTTTATAATAGTTTGCAACTATTTTTAGTTGCAAAGTTTCGTTTTAATATTTCTTCCGTTTCTTGTTTATTCTTATTTCAATTTCTCCATATAAATCAGTTCTGTATATTTTTGAACCGATATTTATGTAATGTTTCAAGAGTTATACTGCTTGGATGCCCAAATTTATTGTCTACTCCAACTCCAATTAGTGCTATTTTAGGTTTTACTTTTTTTATAAATTCTTCACAAGATGAAGTTTTTGAACCATGATGTCCCACTTTTAAAATATCTGATTTTAATTCTTGATTTCCATATATTCTGAGTAAATTTTCTTCTGCTTCTTTTTCTATATCTCCGAGTAAATAATATACTCGTATTTTGACTTATAAACTTTGCAACAATTGAATTATTATTTATATCAGAATGAGGAAGACTTTCTGTTGGGTAAAGTATCTTTATATATGCACTTTTATCCAATACAATCTTATCATTTGCCCTTACAACAACTACATTTACCTTCCTTTTATTTGCAATTTCAACTATTTCTTTAAAGTTTTCATATTCCTCTTTTTGTCTTGAAACTATGAGATTTTCTACTTTTATATTTTCTAATATTGTTTTTATACCGCCCGACAATGATCTGCATCAAAATGGCTAATCATTATATAATCTATGCTTGTAATTCGTCTACTTAATAAATATGGCAGTAGAGTATTGCTTCCAACATCATAAGTTTCTGAACCTCCACCATCAATAAGAATTTTTGTATTTTCAGGAGTTATAATTAATAAGCTATCCCCTTGTCCTACATCTATAAAATATATTTTTAAATCTTTTGGCACTTCTACATAAAGAAGAGTACATATTAGAACTATCGCAAGTATACTTACAATAATTTTTTTATATTTATTTTTTATTATCTTTAATATTGGTATCTTCTTTTTTCTACCATAAAAGAATCCAAAGATTATGAAATAGTATATTATAGTCTCTACTAAATGTGGAGTTTTTACATAAATTTTAGATAATGGAATTTTTGAAGTATACTCTGTGATGGTTATTAAAATATGAATTAAAATTTTATATATTTTCCCAAATAATAATGCAAAGTTTAAATTTATAAAAGAAATTAATATAATTAAAAAACCAAATATAATAATTATTCCAATTAAAAAACTTGTCAAGATATTTGTTATAAAAAAAGTGATTGATATAGTTTTATAACTATATGCGATAATCGGCATTATTACAATTTGTGCTGAAAGACTAACAAAAAATATGTTTTTTACATATTCTTTTATTTTATTTTTTGTTTTTTCTCTTTTATTAAATATTCCTAAAAAACATATAATTCCAATTGTCCCACCATAAGACAACAAAACTCCATTATTTTTTATATTATATGGGTTTATTATTAGAATAATAAAAAGTGAAAGGCAAATATTTGATAAAATATCGCTTTTTCTATGGAAATTTCCGAGATAATAAAATTAATATTGACATTAAGGAGGCTCTTGTTACAGATGGAGTAAAATTTGTAAGTGCCATGAAAAAGATTAAAAATATAGTACTAATTAGCCTTATTTTCGATTTTGAGAGTTTTATATAGTTTAGACAGATAGTTAATCCTATAATGATAAAACCGCACATGTGTGCCAGATACTGCTAAAATATGATATATGCTACTATCTTTAAAATTTTCTATCGTTTCTTCTGGAATTTCTGAGGTATCTCCGAAGGAGAATTCCTATTGTAACGTTTGCATCTTCCCCTAACACTTCTTTTAAGTTTGATTTTATTTTATTTCTTATTTTGTTTAAATTTAGCCTAATTATATTTAAGTTATCATTTTTTAATACTTGTACTTTTTCTGTTTTTACAATTCCATATATATCTTTTTGTTTTAAATATTCTCTATAATCAAACCCTTTATAGTTTGTAGCTTCTTTTGCTTTTTCATAGCTACCATTTAAAATTACTTTATCTCCATAATTTAATATTTCTTTTTTGGGTACATATATTAATAAATTTGTATTTTTAAATTTTATACTATTATTTACAGTATCAACTTTTATTGTATAACTTGCTTTATAATCTGTTTCTTTTCTTTCAGAAATTATTGTTCCAACTATTTTGACATCTTCTATATTCTTATATAAATTATCATGCTTTTTTTCTAAATTGTTTATCTGTGTATTAGAAATTATACTAAATATTATAAACAGTAATAAAGGAACTGGAATCTTCTTTTGCTTGTTTTTTAAAATAAAATATACTATTCCCCCAAATATCAAAAAAATAGGAACTATACTTATTTTTAAGTATAGCCCCCATATTATACCTGTTATATATCCAACCGTTATATATATAAACGGTCTCATATTATATTATTCTCCTTGCTTTAACAAAGTAAAATCCTGAACCAGTAAGATTTGATATTATAACACCTTTTCTGGCATTGGCCGCATGTATAAATTTACCTCCTCCAATGTATATACCAACATGCCCAATTTTTTTACTTCCACTTGATTTTGAGAAACACACTAAGTCTCCTAGTTGTAATTCTGACTTACTTACTGCTTTGCCTTGTGAACTTTGCCCTGATGATGTACGTGTAAGTGAGTATCCAAAGTTTTTATATACATAACTTGTGAAACCTGAGCAGTCAAATCCACTTGGTGAACTTCCACCATATACATATTTTGAACCAAGGTATTTTTTTGCAAAAGCTACTATTTCTGAACCTTTAGCAGAACTATTACCTGTTCCTGTTGCTTTTAGTTCAGTATTAGTATTTTCTGTTGTAGCTTTTTCTGTGCTTTCTTTTTTCTCTTGACTTGTTCTAGTTGCTGAACTTCTTGAAGTTACAGTAACTTTTTTATCTGATACATATTTTGTTGATACATATCCTATATTTCCATTATATTCTACTTTTGCCCATTCATTTTCTTCACTTAGTACATTTATTTTTGTATTTTTTAATAGTTTTAATATAACATTTGAAGAACTGCTAGCTTCTTCTCTAAGACTTACAGAATTTCCTGAAATATATCCTGTTTTTTGTGATGAAGTATTTTGTTCAGGTTCAGAAACTTCTTTTTCTACTATTTCATCTGTTCTAACCCAGCCTTTTATATCTCCTGTTGTTATATATGACCAACCATCAACCTCACTTGTGATTTCTATTCTTTTTTCCTCTGTAAATGTGTCTAGTGGTAGTGAGTTAATTAATGGTGTTATATATATTTGAGTATTAGCTGGTAATGTTTTAACCATTATTTTGTTTTCTTCATTTTGCTCTGTATTTTCATTTTTGTTTTCTTCAGTATTTGTTTCTTCCTCTTTAACTGTGTTCTCCTCTGGAACTACTTCGTTCTTAACTGGAGTTTCAGTTTCTTCGACTTTTACATATTTTGATGCTACATATCCTTCTACTGTCTTTCCATTTACCTTTGCACTGACTTTGTACCATCCATCTTTTTCTTCTAAAATCTCTATTTTATCGTTCATTGATAAAAGAGCTACAATTGACGCGTCTGTTGATGCGTCTTTTCTTAATCTTAAAGTATCTGTTGTAACTATTCCTGTTGATGCAAAAGTGTATATTGCAGTACAAAATAATATTGTAATAGCCACTAAGGAAATTACTATACTTTTTTTCATAAATCACCTCAATTTTTCATCACGTACATTTTATTATACACTTTTAATTTGGATTTGTCAAATTTTGAGCAAAATTCCATCCGTTTATACTTAATTATTGCTCTGGTATTAAGTCATATTCGCCACTTGTGTTGCTCATTTTCAATATGAAATGGAAGTTTTTGCCTGTTGGTGTTATCCTATAAATTGTTTTTCCATTATCGTCGTCATTTATTAATTCACATTGGAACTGTCCTTTTTCGCTAAGTGATTTTGCTAAGTTTTCTGGCACTTTTTTATAGTCAAAAGTTATTGCATCTGAAACAAATGTCTGGAGCATTGCTTCATAAATCGCTGTTCCTATTAATTCCTTTTCTTGCTCATATGCATAGTCTGTTGCTCCTGTCATTGAGTGTTCTACTATTTTATCACTTTTTAGAGAGTTTATAACTACTGCTGTTAATATAACTAATATTATGATTGTTATAATTAATGCAATTAAAGTTACTCCGCTTATTTTCCTTTATATTTTCCATTTTTCCTCCGTTTTTAATATTTCCTTTGTACGCAAACATTATATCTAATGTAAAATATGTTGTCAATATATAGATAATGTTATTTAGTTTTACCTGTTTTGAGTTATAACTAAAATAGACAGTATACTTTTTTCTATTTAGTATACTGTCTATTTATGAAAAACGCTTTTGGTTTTGACTTTGAGAAGAGTGTTTGATTTTAGCATTTGCTTTATCGTCCTGAAATGCCTTTTAATTAATATTGGACTTATATTTTATCAGTAACTTTGTTTATATTTTTATTTTGCCTTGTTTTTAATCTGGGCTAAGATTTTGTCCCTATTATTAATTAAAATTTATTTCTTTTATCTTTATTCTCTCCTTATGGATAACAATTTTTTGAATTTTCATTCATAAAAAGAGATTTTGCTAATTTATATTATTATACTATTTCAATTTTATTATTGTCAATATATTATTTACATTGGTCGTGTTGATTTTATTTTTTTGTGCTTTTTATATAAAAAGTGAGCAATTACTCAAGATAATCTTACCTAAGTAATTACTTACTTTATTCTATTTAAATTGTTCTAAGTATAAAAGTGTCAAACAATATAATTCATTTTACTTCTAGTTATCATGTTGGTATGTCTTATCGTGTCCGCAGTGATTATGTCTGCTAGTATAACCATGTTTACAGTAAACATATTTTGTCACTAATCCATCACCACCGGCATGTAGAACAATTAGATTCTTTCGTACCAGTACAACTATTCTCTTTTAAACTCTCAATATATGACTGACTAGGGGGATTGCACTGTCTACACTCACTTCTTAATATATAAACGTGTGTCCCGCACACTCCACACTCTAGCCACTCACTCATTACATAGTTACCACAATGATGTATTCCTCCGTGATGAACCTCATATTTACTTGTCCAATTCTTAGCACCGGCAAGGCGAAGAAATTTTACCATTGTTACATCCAGTTGCTGTACATTCTTTTCCATTAGCAATTACACTGCCACTCGAACACGTATATCCTGTTCCTGGGCAATATGTTCTTACCCTAGCTTGTACATCTCCTTCTGTTGTTACTCCTTTTTCATCTGTTACATCAACTCTCCAATAATAATATGTATATTGGCTTAAATTGCTTAATGTCTGTATTGCTACTTGTACATTTTGTGTTTGATTTGTTAGTTCTTTTGATAAATTTAGATTACTTGAGCTTGTTCCATATCTTAATGTATATGTTAATTTATCTCCATCTATATCTTCTGATTTTGCATTTACTTTTATATAGTTCGTTCCTTTTGTGTTAAATGATACTTGTGCTTTACTTGGTGCCGTATTTGCTACCACTGTGTTTTGTGCTACTGTACTTGATGTACTTCTTCTTCCTCCTTCATCTGTGACTATTGCTCTTATGTAATATGGCGTTCCATCATTTAATCCATTAAATGCATGTTCTTTACTTACTTCTTCTGTTGTTGGTGCTTCTATTATATATTCTTGTGTTTTTTCTTCTATGATTCCACTAAAGTCTTCAGTTGTACTTATTTCAAATTTAATTTTCTTTATTCCTGAGGTTATATCTTGCGCTACTACTGTTACTTTAAATGAACTTGTTGTTACTTCTGTTGGTGTTGATAGTTCTATTTTATTTGGGTCTGCTACATCTCTTTTTATTGTGTATTCTTCTGTTTCTTCTGATCTTTTCTTCTTTCCATCTGTTGCATATGCTTTTATCTTATGTACTCCATCTGTTTCTATTCTTACTACTGCTATTCTTCCTTCTACTTCTTTTTCTTCTCCATCTATTATATATACTATCTTTTCTACTTCTGATTTATATGGATCTTCTTCTCTATCTTTTATCTCTATTGTTATATCTTCTGTATTATACCACCCATTTTCTCCATTTGGCTCTGGTATTTTTATTATTGGTGTTGGTATTTTTCCTATATCTTTTATATTATCTACTACACTTTCTATTAATCCTTCTGTTCCTTCTAGTATCTTATTCTCATTTATTCCTTCTTGTCCATATTTTACTGTTCCACTTATTGCATATTCTATTATCCTTGAATTATATACTACACTTATTCCGACAATAGATAATATTACTAATAGAATTACTGTTAGTATTAATGCTACTAATGTTATACCTTTCTCTTTTTTATTTTCCATTTGTTCTTTTCCTCCTCTATGTTTTTTTATTTTATATTTTAAATAAATGCTTAGTTAAACTTTTGCAGGCACATCAAAAAGACACATATTACTTTATCCATACTTTGGAACTCCAAAATATTTATAAAATACATGTGTCTTCATTTTTTCTATTATTTTTTTGTATGTTAAATAACCACTAACACTACCTGTGTGTGTGTGTGTGTGTGTGTGTGTACTCCTGCAACGGTTTTAGCTTCTGCTATTACTGGTTTTCTCATTTGTTTTCTTCTCCTTTTTACTTTGTTATGTATCTATATTTATCTTTAGAAGAGTGTTTGATTTTGGATTTTGTTTTATCGCATACTCTCCTTATGGGTGGAAACTAAAGTAGTAAAAGTCAAAACCAAACAAAACCAAAACTATTTTAGTTTCCACCCACAAAGAGAGTTTTTTGTATAATATTGTCTAATTATATCTTTATTATACTATTTTGGTTTTATCATTGTCAATATATTTTTATCATTATTTATGTTGATTTTTTTAGCTTTTTTGTTGTTTTAATGAATATTTGACATAGAAAATACCAGAGATTAGCTATACTTGCCAAACTCTGGTATTTATTAACTATTTGTTTAATCTATTTAAGCTAATTCTACTACTGCTCCTGCTTCTGTAAATTTAGCTTTTAATTCTTCAGCTTCTTCCTTAGCTACATTTTCTTTGATTGTTTTTGGTGCTCCATCAACTAAGTCTTTAGCTTCTTTTAATCCTAATCCTGTAGCGTCTCTAACTACTTTGATTACTTGGATTTTGTTTGCTCCAGCGTCTTTTAATACTACGTTGAATGCTGATTTTTCTTCAGCTGCAGCTCCTGCTGCTCCTCCAGCTGCTGGTGCAGCTGCTGCTACTGCAGATACTCCATATTTTTCTTCAATTCCTTTAACTAATTCTGATAATTCAACTACTGTTAAGCTATCAATAGTTTCTAACATTTCTTCTACTTTTGACATTTTTTATTTCCTCCTAAATTTTTTTAATTTAATGTTTACAATTTGCTTCGCAAATTGCATACTGACGCTGTAAAGAACAAAGTTCTAACAGCCTCAGTATCTACGCTGCTGAATTTGCTTCTTTTTGAATACGTACTTGATCAAGTCCGACTGCAAGTTTTGATATTGTTCCAAGTAGTCCACCAGCAAGCATTCCAATAAGTGTTTCTCTTGATGGAAGTTTTGCAAGTGTTATTATTTCTTCTGCTGTCATGACTTTTCCTTCTATTATACCACCTTTTATTTTATAAAAGTCGTGGTCTTTTGTATATTCATAGATCGCTTTTGCAGGTTCTAGATAGTCTTCATGTCCGATTATTACGGCTGTTGGACCTTCTACTGCTGCCTCTAGTCCTTCTATTTCACATTTTGCAAGTGCTCTTCTTGAGATGTTGTTTTTTACTATTTTATATTCTGTATTTGATGTTCTTAATTTTGCTCTTAATTTTGTTACATCGTCTACATTTATTCCTCTATAATCTGTGAATAGTACTAACTTTGCGTCTTTCATTTTTTCTACTAGTGCATTTACTTCTTCTTCTTTCTTCTTTATTATTTCCTTGTTTGCCATTGTTTCACCTCCCCTTAATTTCGACAATAATCAGTCTCTTGCGTCGTTGCTGAGGCTGTTCAAGCTTTGCTTGTTACAGCGTCAGTATGCAATTTGCGAAAGCAAATTGTAATCATTAGAAATTTTCGTGCGCCTTGCAGTATACTAATTCTTGTCAAAATTCAATATAATATAAATTTAAAACCTACTTTTACGCCCACCGAGACATAAAAATAGGTTTTAACCGTACTTTTTTTACCTCGGTAGGACTTATGTTTTGCCTACTGTCTTAGGTTATTTTATTTATTTTTGATTTATATATAAACTTGGTCCCATTGTAGTTGTTATAGCTACACTTCTAATGTATTGTCCTTTAGCTGCTGCTGGTTTTGCTTTTATTATAGCATCCATGATTGTATTGTAGTTTTCTAGTAATTTGTCTGTTCCGAATGAAACTTTTCCAAATCCTAAGTGAATTATATTAGTTTTGTCTAATCTGTATTCTACTTTTCCTGATTTAATTTCAGCTATTGCTTTTGTAACATCCATTGTTACTGTTCCTGATTTAGGGTTTGGCATTAATCCTTTTGGTCCTAATACTTTTCCTAGTCTTCCTACTACACCCATCATATCAGGTGTTGCAACTACTACATCATAGTCAAACCAGTTTTCTTTTTCTATTTTTGGTATTAGTTCTTCTGCTCCAACAAAGTCTGCTCCTGCATTTTTTGCTTCGTCAGCTTTTGGACCTTTTGCGAATACTAATACTTTTAATGTTTTTCCTGTACCATTTGGAAGTACTACTGTACCTCTTACTTGTTGGTCAGCATGTTTTGAATCTACACCTAATTTAACGTGTAATTCAACTGTTTCATCAAATTTTGCTTTTGGAAATTTTTCTATTACGTCTAATGCTTCTTTTGCTTCGTATTCTTTTCCTTTTTCAAGAAGTTTTGCTGCTTCTTGGTATCTTTTTCCTCTTTTCATCATTTACCTCCTTTGGTTCTAACGAAGATTTTTCTTCTATCTTCTCCCAATTATTTTATTATTCTGTTACTGTTATACCCATGCTTCTAGCTGTTCCAGCTACCATACTCATAGCTGCTTCTACTGATGCTGCATTTAAGTCCTCCATTTTTTGTTCTGCTATTTGTTTTACTTGTTCTTTTGTTATTTTTGCAACTTTTTCTTTGTTTGGCTTTCCAGAACCTTTTTCTATTTTGATTGCTTTTTTAATTAATACAGCAACTGGTGGAACTTTTGTTATAAATTCAAATGATTTGTCTTTATATACTGTGATAACTACTGGAATTATCATTCCTGGTTGGTTAGCTGTTCTGTCATTGAATTCTTTAACAAATTGCATAATGTTTACACCACTTGAACCTAATGCTGGACCAACTGGTGGAGCTGGTGTTGCTTTTCCTGCTTCTATTTGTAATTTGATTACATTTGTGATTTCTTTTTCTGCCATTTCTATTTAGCACCTCCTTTTAAGTTTATATATATTTTAAGTTTTAAAGCTTAATTTTTAAATTTTTTGAACCTGTGCAAATTCTAATTCAACAGGTGTTTCTCTTCCAAACATAGATACTAGAACTTTAACTTTTCCTTTTTCTTTGTTGATTTCTTGTACTACTCCAATAAATCCTTCTAATGGTCCATTTATGACTTTTACAGATTCATTTACATCATAGTCTATTTTTACTTCGACTTCTTCAAATCCCATGTTTCTGATTTCTTCGTCTGTAAGTGGTATTGGATTTGTTCCTTCTCCTACAAAGCCTGTAACTCCTCTAGTATTTCTAACTATATACCAAGTTTCGTCTGTTACTATCATTTTTATCAAAACATAACCTGGAAATACTTTTTTTAAGTTTGCTTTTCTTTTTCCGTCTTTTATTTCTATTTGTTCTTCCATAGGTACTATTATTTCAAAGAAATAGTCTTCTAGTTCTCTATTCTTTACCATTTTTTCTAGGTCTGTTTTTACTTTATTTTCATATCCTGAATAGGTGTGTATAACATACCATCTTGCGACTGAGTCTTCTTTTTGATGTGCCAATTTATCCGCCTCCTTAAATTAATTATTCAGCGTTATTTCCTACAGTATTGTCATTATTTATTTCATTTGTTTCTACAGTATTATTTCCATTGTCAACAGTAGTATTATCTTTATTTGTTGTGTTTTCGTTTACTGTGTTATTATTATCTACTGTATTTCCGTCTTCTACTGTGTTTGAAACACTATTTTGTACTGTAGCTTTTAGTTTATCTATTCCGTATGTATTTAAAGCCTCAAAAGCTAGGTCTAATATAAAGCAAAGAGCTGTTACTATTATAACAATAACTATTACTATTATTGTATTATTTACAACTTGACTTTTAGTTGGCCAAATAACTTTCTTTAATTCAGCTTTAAAGTCTTTCCAGAAATGTTTTTGTTTTTTATTATTTTTTTCTGGTTTATCTGTTTTTCCCATCTTTTAGCTCCCCCTTAATATTAAAGTTATTTAGTTTCTTTATGAGTTGTACGCTTTTTACAGTATTTACAATATTTTACTATTTCTAATCTATCCGTGTTATTTCTTTTGTTCTTAGATGTCATATAATTTCTTCTTTTACATTCTGTACATTCTAATGTAATATTTTCTCTTGGACCTTTTGCAGCCATTTAAATACACCTCCGTAATTTTATATGTTATTTATTAATTTTAACTTGAGTTTTCGAACGAAGCTATCAAAAGCTCAAAATAACGATGTGAACACGCATCAACCTCAATACGTGTTCACATATTTTATCATACTATTTTTTATTTGTCAACCACTATTTGCAATATTTTCTTAGGGATTTTAGTCATCTCCTGGTTCTCTACCAGTTGGTTCTTCTCCTCTTATTTCTGTAACTTCTCCGTCTATTTCTAAAATCACTGGTTCCTTAGGTTGTCCTTCTCCTCTAGCATCTATTCTTGCTCTAAATGCTTTTCCTTGATCTTTTAAAGATACTTCTTCTAGAACTCTAGCTTCTCCTTCTTCTCCTGCTTCAAGTTTATCTATTCTTGCTCTTACTTGTTCTCTTTTTTGTCTTGTTTTATCTCTGTCTTCTTCGTATCCTTTTATTTTTTTATCTTCTTCTGCCTGATTTTCTTGTGCTATTTTTTTATATCCCTCTATATCTTCTTCAGGTATTCCTGCAATTCTCCATGCATCTTCACGTTCTTCTATATCTCTTGGTAAAAAATAGCTTTTTTGTATATTAAGATTATCTTTTAATCCTTCTATATAGCCTTTATCAGGTGTAATCATTTCTGGTATTGTGCTTGGTTCAACTCCTTCTCTTATAGCTGATTCAGATATTATTTTTGCCATTTCTTCTCTTGTGTATGTTCCTTGTGCTATGTATAAAGCTGATACTGATTGTAATGTTGCTAGAGGTGCTCTTGATAATGATAGTCTTCCTCTATCTTCTCCTATCATATCTCTTAATGGCTTTTGAAATTCAGGAGTTTTTTTCAATTTTTCTATGGCTACTTCTGCTTTCTTTTCTGCAGTTAATAATACTGCTTCTATTCCTTTTAACTTTTTAATATCTGTTTCTTCATCTATATTTTCTAATAATTCGTCAAGAGTTCTTCTTGGTGTTGTTTCTCTTACTATTTTTTCAACTTCCTCTGTTTTTTCTTTTCTTTTAAACATATTTGCAAGATTTGGGAATCTATTTTTCAAGCCTCCCCATGCACCTACTGCTATATCTACTAAAAATGCTAATGGTTTTATTTTTGCAAGTTTGGGATGGTTGTCTGAATATTTTGTTGGAACTGGTGGAAGCTCTCCCTCTCCTTGCTCTTGTTCTTGTTGTTCTTCTCCATGTTCCTGTTCTGACTCTGGTGGAAGCTCTTCTTCTCCATGTTCTTCTTGTTGTGGTTGCTCTGGTTTTGGTGGATTCTCTCCTTGCCCTTGTTCTGGTGGATTTGGTGCTGGTGGATTCTCTCCTTGTCCTTGTTCTGGTGGGACTGTTCCTGATTGTTGTCCTTGCCCCTCTTGATTTTGTCCTTCTCCCTTTCCCTCTTGTTGTGATTGCTCTGATTTTGGTGGATTCTCTCCTTCTCCTTGTTCCTGTTCTAAATCTACTTTTTCTTTTCTTTTCATTCCTGCCATTTCACTTAATCTTTGATTAGATATTACAGAAATGTCTTTCCAGTCCATACCATTTAATAAACACTCCCATGGTAATCTACATTTATGCATTATTTGATCTTCTTCACTTTTTCTAAGATTATATACATTAAATTCATCTCTTGCTACTTTAACTTTTTCTTTCAATTCATCTAAATCTGATATTTTCTCTTTTTCTTCTTCCAAGTATTTTACAGCAAATTCCATAGCTCTTTTATTTGTTTGTCCTTTAGCTGTTTTTGCCATTTCTTTAGCTTCTTCTATCTCTTGATCATATTTTTTAATTTGTTCTTCTTTTCTTCTTAGCTCAGCTCTAAGTGACATATATTTTCCTTGTGCTAAGTCTTGTTTTCTTGTCTTTTCTTTTTTTGCTCTTCTATAAAGTTGTGCTATTTTCTTTAATTTCTTTTTAACTTTAGGAAAAAGTTCTAGCATTTTTTGTTCTTTTTTTAGTTTTTCTACTCTTCCTATTAAACTTTGTGTTTTTTCAGCATTTGTGTTTGAGTTCATTTGTCTATTCAGCATTAGTTTTGCTATTTCTTCTATTTCCGCTTCTATTTCACTTATTCTTGCTTCTCTATCTGCATCTGACATTCCATTTAATTCTTCATATACTTCTTGTAGATTTTTCCCTTCTGTCATACTACCTTTTACTGTTTTTGAATAAAATCTTTTACTTGCCATATTTAACTTCCTCCTAAAATTTTATGATTTATCCTCTACATCTTTTTCATATGAAATGTAATTTCATATGAAAAGCCCTAGGGCTTTTCAGCAGGTATATTTTCCCTTATTTATCATAACTATATTAAATTATACTCTTTTTTTCATAATTTGTCAAATATTGTTTACGCATTATGTAAATTCATTTTTCCTAATGCTCTTTTTGCTAATGTTTCATACCTAACTTTTTTGTCTTTTATCTTTGTTTCTAAGCTTGGAAGTATACCAAAATTTGCATTCATTGGCTGAAAATTTATATTTTCTGAACTTATATATTCTGCTAATGCTCCTATCATTGTTTCTTTTGGAAAAATCACTTTATCTTTTTCTTTAAGTTTTGACACAACATTTAATCCGTGCTACCATTCCTGAAGATATTGATTCTACATATCCTTCTACTCCTGTTATTTGTCCTGCAAAATATATATTGCTATTAGTTTTAAAGTTATATGTATTGTCTAAAAATTTAGGAGAGTTTATGTATGTATTTCTGTGCATTACTCCATATTTTACGAATTCTGCATTTTCTAATCCTGGTATCATTTTAAATACTCTTTTTTGTTCTCCAAATTTTAGATTTGTTTGAAATCCTACTATATTGTATAATGTACCTTCTTCGTTGTCTTGTCTTAATTGTACTACTCCATATGGTCTTCTTCCTGTCCTCGAATCTGTAAATCCCACGGGTTTTAGTGGTCCAAACCTTAGGGTATCTATTCCTCTTTTTGCCATTACTTCTACTGGCATACAGCCTTCAAATATTTCTCTTTTTTCAAAATTATGAAGTTCTACTATTTCTGCATTTGTTAGTTCTCTCCAAAAGTTTTCGTATTCTTCTTTATTCATTGGGAGATTAATATAGCTTTTCTCTTGTATTTCAATTCTTTTTTTCCATTCTTCTATATCTTCTTCTTTTCCTCTTTCTTGATCATACCTATTCCCAAAAAACGCAATATCAAAATTGATACTGTCTTTTTCAATAATTGGCGCTGCTGCATCAAAAAAGGCAAGTCCTTCTTCTCCGTGTAAGTTCTATTATCTCTTTTGATAATTTATCACTTGTTAATGGTCCTGTTGCAATTATTGTTATTCCATTTGCTATTAAATCTTTAAGATGTATACTTTCTCCTACTTCTTCTTCAATAATTTCTATATTTTCTTGTTTTCTTATTTCTTTCGTTACTTCTTCTGCAAATTTTTCTCTATCCACTGCTAATGCTTGTCCTGCTGGCACTTTTGTTCTGTCTGCTATTTTTATAAGTAAGCTATCGAGGGTTCTTAATTCTTCTTTTAATAGTCCACAGGCATTTGTTATTAAGTTTGATTTAAAGGAATTACTACATACTATTTCTGCTAGATTTTTGTTTGAGTGTGCTGGAGTAAATTTCTTTGGCTTCATTTCGTATAACTTTACTCTTATTCCATTTTTTGCTATTTGATATGCAGCCTCGCACCCCGCAAGTCCTGCACCTATTATTGTTACCATTTGTGATTTCCTTTCTTATTTTACTTTTTATGTTAATTGTGGTATAATTAATCTAGATTAGGCAATTACCTTTAGCAAGAAAAATCAATTTTTAAGGAGTGTGCTTTATGTTTCAGGCAATCGTAAATATTGGTGTCGGTTTCTTCAAGCTTATTGGGTGGATTTCCAGTCTTCCCACCGCTGTCGTTATCGGCTCCCTCATTATCCTTGCAGTGATTTACTTTATCCAGAGATCTACTTGAAGATGATAAGGTTTTGGGCGTCTGGCTTTGCCAGGCGCCCACTGCTATCTTAATTTTATTCTAGAACATATTTCTTTATTAGTCCAACTCCTCCTGCAAATGTTACAAGTATTATTAATGTTAATCCAATATATGTTTGTGCTTTACCCGTTTTTACTGTAAGTATTACTGGTGCATCGTCTATGTCGTCTTCTCCTGGTACTTTATTATTTGGTGTTGAGTCTACATCTGGACTTCCACTTTCATTATAGTCTTTACTAATTTCTGCTAAGTTTACTTTTTCTCCAAAGTTTTCTGCTCCGTTTATCCAGGTTAGAGTTATTTTTACTTCTGCAAATTCTCCTGGTTGTAATAATTTATCTTCTAATGCTTTTGTTCCAACAACTCCATCACTTATTTCATACCAATCTGGATTATCTTCTTTTACAAATCTTAGTCCTGCTGGGATATAGTCTGTTACTTCTTTTGCATATCCTGCAATTTCTCCTTCATTTGTAACTCTTATTGTATAGATGTATTTTATGTTTATTTTCTTTACGTCTTTTGCAGGTATTTCTATTTTTACTGCATCTTCATTCTTAGCATTCTCTACTGTATGTCCTGTATCTTTAGTTTCTGTTTTACCATTTAATGTAATTTGCGTTTGTCCAACCCATTTTAGTAATGATAAGTCAAAATATTTTACTTTTACTTGATCAAAGTCTATATCATCTTCGTTCTTTCCTTTTTCATGATCATATACTTCATCTCTTTTTGGTGTTGAATCTATATCATCGTCTGAATCGGCTGATATTTGTGCTGTATTTATTATTGTTCTTGCTGATTCTTCTGTTGTTGTTGCTTTGTATGTTACTTTAAATGCTATTTGTACTTCCTTGAAGTTTGGATTTGTATCTGTAATTTTTTCTTCTTTATTAAATGCTTTGATTAGGTTATCTCTTTTTGTTGCTTTTTCTTGTTCTTCTGATAGATAATCTGTTATGATGTATTTTGCTTTTTTAACGTCTGTTGTTTCTTCCTGATTTTCATCTAACATTTTCCATCTATATGTCACATTTGTTTTGTTCTCTGGTAAGAATTCTAATCCTTCTGGCATATCGTCTGTTATTTCATTTGCATATCCATCTGCTTCACCTTCGTTATATATTCTTATTGTATATGTTACAATATCTCCTGTTACTACATCTAAGGCTTTCTTTGTGTGATCATATTGTAATTTTCCATCTTTATAGCTTACCACTGGATATCTATTGTTTACTGGTGTTTCTCCAACTTTCGTTATGAATTTTCTAAGTGCTAAGTCAAATTTTGGTTCTACTAATACTTTCTCAAAATCGTCGTCGTCTTCTTGTCCTGGATAATATGGATTTTCTTCTGTTCCTACACGATTGCTTCCATCATAGTATGGATCATTTTTACCATTTTTTCCTCCTGTATAGTCTGGTAGTTTATTATATTCTGGTAATTTATCTCCTTTATTTGGCTCTGAGTCTCTATCATTATCAACTGGTGTTCCAAATTTATTTGCTTGTTTTGAAATTTCTGCTATGTTTGTTAATTTTCTAGTTTTTCCGGTTGGTAATACTTTACATTGTACTTCTATATCTATATAGCTTAAAGTGTCATTTACCTTATCATATGCTGGAATTACTGCATCACTTAGTTTTCCATTTACATATTGTTTATTTGTTTTTCCACCTACTCTAATTACTTTACAATTTTCTGTTGAAGTTAAAGTATTGTATTCTGTTCCAGTTACTTCTGTCCACCATTTTGCGTTTTTTTCATTGCTTGATGCTACATATTTTAAGCTTTTATCTAAGTGATCTTTTACTTCTGTTACTCTAGCGTCTACTTCTCCTTCATTGTATAGTCTTATTGTATATGTTATGATGTCTCCTATTTCTACTTTTATTGGATCTTTGCTGTGTCTATATATCGCTGTTGTTGCTGTTCCTGTCTTTAATCCATTTGTGTCTACTCTTGGTGCTCTATCATATTTTTCATCTCCTACTGCTGAAATGAATTTTCTAAGTGCTACATCTATTTCTGGTGATTCTACATATATTTTTTCAAAGTCGTCATCATCTTCTTGTCCTGGATAATATGGATTTTCTTCTGTTCCTACACGGTTGCTTCCATCATAGTATGGATCATTTTTACCATTTTTTCCTCCTGTATAGTCTGGTAGTTTGTCATCTTCTGGTAATTTTAAGTTTTCTCCTGCTGTTGAGTCTCTATCTTCTAATAATGGTTTGTCATTTTTATCTGTCATGCTTGTAATTTCTGCTATGTTTGTTATATTTGTTTCATATGGTGTATTTGCTATTAATTTACAAGTTATTTGTATATCTACATAACTTAATATGTAGCTTTTTGTTTGGCTATCATATTCTGCTTCTGGTATATATACTTCTCCTAATGGTTTTCCTTTATCATTTGGATCAACATTTCCCCCAACATTTACTACTTCACAATATGGAGTTGTTGTTGCTACTCTTCCTGTTTCATCTAATAACCAAAATACTCCATCTTTATCTTTTCCATATGGTACATATTGTAAATATTCTGGTAAATAGTCTGCTACTTGCTTTATGTATCCTCCTGCACTTCCTTCATTATATAATCTTAATGTATATGTTACATTCTTTCCTATTTCTACTTTTACTGGTGTTTTTTTGTGATTATATATTGCTGTTGTTTGTTTTTTTCCATCTATTACTTGATTTAATTTACTTGTATCTACTTCTGGTGCTCTTGATTGTTCTCCCTCTAATTTATTTCCATCTACTTCTGATATAAATTTTCTTAATGCTACATCTAATTCTCCTGCTTCTTTTACTCTAACTATTGGTTGTTCATTTGCTGCATCTCCTCCTGCTAAAAATACTCTTATGTCTCTTGTTGGTTTATAGTCTTTTGTTACTTTTTTCGCATCTGTTATTAATTTATTATATAGTGTTGCTGCAGCTTGTTGCCTTTCTGTTCCAAAATTTCCTATTAGCATCATATTGAATATATCTGCAAATGTTTTATATTCTTTTTCGTCTCCTTTTGTATTATATGGTCCTCCTATTATCATCATATTTAATACTGGCAATACTTCTTTGTTAAATTCTTCTTCATCATTATTTGTAAAGTACCATATTGCTAATTGTTGAATTGCTTCTATATCTGCTCTTGTTAATACATTTTCTTTATTTGCTAATTTATTTATTGTTTCATCTGTATATCCTGCATATTTTTTCAAGTATGTATTTACTTGGTCGTCTGTTGCTCCCTCTAATAGCATATTATCTAATATCCACATTACAGCATTAAAGTTTGCTTCTTGATTCTCATCAAATATTGTTGTTTCTGACTTTAATGTACTGAAATATTTTTTTACATTCTCATATTGACGTGGTAAGTCATAACTTTGAGTATACTCAACAACTGTTTGTTTAGGATTTGCTTGTGTAAATCCTAATCCTGCTCTTAAACAGTATAGGTCTTTTACATTATTTAATATTGTTCCCTCTTTAGTACAGGTTACTAACTTCCATACATCTTTTACATCTTGTGTTCCACTATATAACTGATGCCTGTATGTTATTTCTCCTTCTGTTCTATCTCTTGTTGTTTTTACATAACCTAAACTTGCAGCTTGTGATTTATTTGCAAATATTGATATTATGAAAATTGCTGCAAATGTTAAAATTGCTGTGATTAATTTTTTTGTTCTCATTTTTACCACCTTTTTATAAATATTATTGCTTATATTATATTTTACATTTTTTTAAGATAAAGTCAATAGAAAATTATACCTTTTTTTCGCATGAAAAAAGGTATATTAAAACTGTTTACGGAAATTCTTTTCGTAGGTTTTAATAATTTTATGACATTTATGTTACAATTATACTATGTTTTTCAGATAAAATCAACAGATTATGTGAAGTTTTTAATGAAATTGTTATTTTCGTAAGGGATTTGGTATTTTTATATAAAAATATTGTTTAGATAAATTTGCAAAAAGTCCGCGCAGGGGGATTAATTAATAATTTTTCGATAGACATTGGGGAACCGCTTTAGAAAATGTTTGAGCGTTAGCGAATTACATTTTCTTAAGAAGGGGACGCAAGAAAAATTATTAAAAATCACCCGTTGCAGGACTTTGTTATATTTTAAGTCTAAACAATATTTTATATTAAAATCTTATTTTCCCTATTTTCAAGAGGTAAATTTATTATCATTGTTGTTCCATTATTTTCCTGACTTTGTACTTCTATTGTTCCTCCTGATAAATCTATTATTCTTTTTACTATTGCGAGTCCTAGTCCGCTTCCTTCAGTCGAATGCGATTTATCTATCTGGTAAAATCTCGTAAATATTCTACTTATTTCTTCTTTGTTCATTCCTTTTCCATCGTCTTTTATTGTTATTTCTAAAAAGTCCTTTATTTCTCTTAAGGTTATTTCTATTTTTCCATTTTGTTTTGAAAACTTTATTGCATTTTCTATTAAGTTAACCCATATTTGGAATATTAAGTCTTCGTCCCCTATAAAGTATTTTTCTTCTAAACTTACATTAAATATTATTTCTTTTTCACTCCATTTTGGTTCTAGTAGCGTTATTGCTTTTCTTATTTGTTCTGCTATATTTATTTCATCCTTTGCTATTATTTTACTTTGATTTTGTAGTTTTGAAAGTTTTAGCATATTTGTTGATAAGTTTAATAATCTATTTGCCTCTTCTTTTATAATGTTTGAATATTCAATTCTTTCTTCTTTTGATAGGTTGTCCGCTTCCAAAAGTTCTGCAAATCCTTCTATTGAACTAATTGGGGTTTTTATCTCATGTGATACATTGTCTATAAATTCTTTTTGTATTACTTCTATACTTCCTAAATCTTTTACCATTTTATTGAAATTTGCTGTTAGTTCTCCTATTTCGTCATTTCTTTGCGTTTCTAATTGAATATTAAAATTTCCTTGTGCTACTTTCTTTGTTGCTTCATTTAATTTTGTTATTGGTCTTAACATTTTTTTTGATGATATTCTTATTGTCACTGCTCCTATTACTAATGTATTTAAAATTATTAGTCCTACACTTCTTCTTATTATTGATAGTAATTCTTTTATTTCTTCTTTTGTATTTACATTTATTTGTACTAACTTTTCTAATGCTTGGTTATTTACTAGTGAATAAAATCCTACTAGTGTTACTAGTACTATTGCGATTATTGCTATAGTGAATTGTATTATTAAGTTTCTTTGTATTGATTTCTTTTTTCCAAATATTTTTTCTATCATTTTTAATATCTTCCTTCCTAAGACACAAATCAAGTTTGAAAAAGAATTAGTATAGTGCTAGGCATTTGCTGAGACTGTTAGAGTTTACTCGTTACAGTCTCAGTATGCAATTTGCTTTAGCAAATTGTATTCCTTATTTTTAAGCTACTTCGCAATATGCTGATTATTTTTCAAACTTCTCGTATAATAGCCTTATATCCCATCCCTCTTGCTGTTATGATCTCAAATTCATCTACATTACACATTTTTTCTCTAATCCTTTTTATATGTACATCTACTGTCCTATAATCGGATTCATTATCTAGTCCCCATATTTCTTCTATTAATTCTTGCCTTGAATATATCTTATCAGGATTGCTTAAAAGTTTATATAGTAGTAAAAATTCTTTTTGTGCCAAAAAATATTCTTCTTTCCCTCTTGTTATAGACATTTGGTTATAATTTAATATTAATTTGCCAATTTTTAACTGTTTTTCATCTGTTAAATTGCTTCTTCTTAATAATACTTTGGTTCTTAATATTAGTTCTTCTAAATTTATTGGTTTTACCATGTAGTCATCTGCTCCTAATATAAAGCCTTCTTTTTTGTCTTCTATACTGTCTTTTGCTGTGATTAACATTATTGGCATTTTATATTTACTTGTTCTTAATTCTTTGATTAGTTCAAACCCATCCATTTCTGGCATCATTACATCACTTATAATTAAGTCTACATAGTTTGTATCTAGCATTTCTAGGGCTTCTTCTCCATTTGATGCTTCATATACTGTATAATTTTCTTTTGTTAATGTTATTTTTATTAATTTTTTTAGGTTTTTATCATCTTCTACTACTAGAATTTTAAACATTTTTCCTCCACTTTTAGCTTTAATATTTTGTATTTTATCAGTCATTTATGAACTTTTTATGAATTTTGTTTTAAATTTTGGAGGCCCTGAAAACCAGAGCCTCCATCTCATGAAGTGATATTCACTTTCACTTATGCTTTTGCGTATGC
Organism: uncultured Clostridium sp.; assembly: GCA_947575745.1. Taxonomy (GTDB): domain Bacteria; phylum Bacillota; class Clostridia; order TANB77; family CAG-508; genus JAAWPK01. The sequence goes on along the minus strand of CANPOS010000014.1, from coordinate 3,071 downwards.
ACTTTCTTGCGATACTTCCAAGTGTGTCCACACAATCAAATGCCTCCTTATAGTGATAATTTTATTATACTCTAATTTTTTCTAATGTCAAGTTATGTTAATTTGTATTGATTAACAATGTGATTTAATATTTTTGTATACTTTTCAAAATATATATAGAAATTGGAAGAACAATATGATAAAATTAATTTATTACTATTTAAGAAGGAAAACAAATTAAATGAAAAAGATATAGAGGAATATCTTCTAACTTTACCTAAGATGGAAACTCAAACATCAAAAAATAGTGCTATTCAAATAGCAAAAGATATGTGTAGAAGTGCTAGCACTGGAATAAATGAAATACAGAATATAGCAAGAAAATTGCAAGGAAAATTGCAAAGTCACAATTTGGATTTACAAACAGAGAAGCAAGAACAAGAAAAGTGAGGAGATATACTATGTCAGAAACAACAAAGGAAGAGGTAATTGCATATAGTGAGATAAACAATATCCTAAATCATATAGAAAAAGAGTATTACCAAAAAATTCCAATTCAATTAATAGATTTCTTTAAAGATAATGCCTTAGGTTATGGTTTATATTATGATGATAAGGGAAATTTAAAAATCTCAAAACTTGCTGAACAGATACTTTGCTATATAAATTTAAAATATTGGGCAACAGAAGAGGAAAAGCAAGATCTTCTTATAAAATATAATGAAAATCAAGAAAAAATTAATGAAAGTTATGATATATCCAAAATATTTGAACAAAAGAAGCTACAAAAAGTAGAAAAAATAGAAGAAACACATTTAATAATAAATATCAGCTGGTTTCAAAAAATAATTACGAAAATAAAAAGAATATTACGCAAAAATTGAACTGTTGGAAGTTTTCTAACAGTTCTTTATTTCATTTATAAGCTTGTCTATTTCTACTTTTTCTATATCTTGTATATTTATTACTTTTCCTAAATTTATACTATTCGAAAGCAATTTATCATACTCATTTTTAAACCTATCATATTTATATTCAAAAAATGGCTCGTATTTATCTTTTTTGTTATAGTAGTATTCTTCTAAATAATGTGATGGGTGCCTTTCCTTTTTTGACATTTCTCTTTTTAAAAGTCTATTCCAAATTGTTTGAAAATCCTTAGCAAATATGTTTATTGTATATATTTCATATCCATATTTATTTGCTAAGTCATTTAAAATTTTCTTCCACTCCTTTTTAAAAGGTTTTTCTAGTATTATTATTTTGTCTTCTCTTTGCATACTTTCTTTTATTAATTTTTTATATATAGATATATTTAAACAGCATAAACTTTTCTTTTGTTCTTTATTTTTAAATCCTATTATGTCATATATTTTCTCACTAAGCTCATCATATGAAAGAAAAATACTATTTTTTAACTTTTCATGTAATATTCTCGCAAGAGTTGTTTTACCTGTTCCACTAACTCCTGTTATTATAATTAATTTTTTCATATAATACTCCTAAATTTATTTCATTAAAAAATCTATTATATTAATAACCTTAATACCATCGATTTCTTTATTTTTTACTTTATCCATAGTTAGTATAATTTTAGGATAATTGTCTTTTATTGCAAGTAAAGATTTTTTTTCTCGTTCTTCAACTTTCTCATCTAAGATACTTCTAGATACTTGGTAATAAATCCTTTCATTAGGTTTTATTGCTATAAAATCTATTTCTATGTCATTATATTTTCCAACATAAACTTCGTACCCGTCTACGTAAAAGTTCAATATATATTAAATTTTCATAGCTACTTCCAGTATCATATGAAGAAAATCCACTAATAATATTTTTTAGTCCATTATCCACAAAATAATATTTTCCCTGTGTTTTTAATAATTGCTTTCCTTTCAGCTCATATCTAGGCACTCTATAAATAAAATAAGCATTTTCAATCATCTTTAAATAGGAATCTACAGTTTCATTTGTAATATTACTACCATTTTTCCTCATAAAATCAGAAATCGAATTTGGAGTAGTTAAATTTCCTATACAGGCAGACATATATTTTATTAAATTGTCTAGAAATATAACGTCTTTAATATTATTTCGATTAATTACATCTTTTTTTAAAACAACTTCTTTAATATCGTTTAAGTAATTAGTCATTAGTTCCTCATTATCATTCATATTTACTAACATTGGCATACCACCAAATTTTAGATACTTATCAAATTTATCATATTTGTCTTCATTATTTTTAAATGGATATTCAGATAAAAATTCTTTAAATGAAAATGGATAAATCTTTATTATTAAAACTCGTCCAGCAAGTAATGTAGTAAGTTCACTTGATAACAGATAAGCATTTGAGCCCGTTATATAAATATCACAATCAACATCTACTAATAAAGAATTAACAGCTTTTTCCCACATTTCTACATTTTGTACTTCATCTAATAATATATAATTTTTCCCTTTTTGAATATTCTCTCTTATATAATCATATAAATCTTGATAATTTTTTATATGATACCAATCAGCACTTTCAAAATTCATATATATAATATTTTCATTTGAAATGTTCTGAGACAATAAATAATCTTTGTATTGAAGTAATAGGGTACTTTTTCCACTTCTTCTAACACCAGTTATTACTTTAATTAAATTTAAATCTTTACTTTCTATTAGTTTATTTAAGTATTTTTCTCTTTTTAGCATAATGTTCACCTCTAATGCTATTTTACAATACTTTTTATTTTTAGTCAAGTTTTACGTTTATAAACGTAAAACTTTGAAAAACACGTTTTTTTGCGTCTATATATTATATGTTAAAATATTAAAGATATGCATATTAAATGTGTTAAGTGCAAAAAGACTTAAATGTTAAGTTCATTTTAGAAGATTAAAAAACTTAAGCTCTAAAAGTACTGAAAATAGCAAACTTATTTTTAAAGCCCATATAAAAAACAAGAAAATGTTGATATTTCAACGTTTTCTTATTTTTTCCTTGGAGGCTATTACCAAGTTGAGTGTCGTCTGTAATTCGCTCATAGCCTATATTTATATAATTTTAAAATCTCATTTTAATACAATTTTAATACAAT
>CANPOS010000013.1 GCA_947575745.1 uncultured Clostridium sp. | reverse complement strand
ATGCAGGAAGAACAAAGACATCAGGAACAGTGACACAAACAACAGTAGTAGCAAACACAGCACCAACAAAAGCAGTAGTTTCATTTAACTCAAAGGGAACAAATTATATAAAAGTAAATGCAAAATCAACAGATGTAGATGGAGATAGATTAACATATACATTAAGATATGGAACAAGTTCAAATAATCTAAATTTATCAAAAGAATTAACAAATCAAGAACAAAATGTACAAATAGCAATACAAACAGAGACAAACTTAAGTCAATATACATATTACTATTGGAGAGTAGATGTAACAGATGGGAAGGCAACAACACAAGGAGATGTACAAACACAAGTAAGAACGTATTGTGCAGGAACAGGAACGACGTGTAATGGACCGTTTGTTGAGAAAAATGGTGCTAATTGTGCTCGTTGTATAAATGGTTACATATATTCTTATTGTTCAAAAACTTATACCGTTGTTGGGCGTGAAGGGCGGTGGACTAGAGATAGCTTGTCCGATATGTGGAAGAAAGACCTTTCGTTTGTCAACAACAGCTAAGCATGGAGATGGGTCCTCAATTCATGGTATGTACGAACATGAAAGAAGCTTCTATTCATGTTCTTGTGGTACTGTCTTTGACCACCAGGATAATGTTGTGTCAAAGATACCAAGCATCGGGGATAGATGTCAGACTCGTGTAGGTTCAAGACAATGTTCAACTTGTGGAGGAGATGGAAAAGTAGATAAGCCAATAAATTGTAAACATGGTAAAAGTTCATCACATCAATATTGTAGCCATGATAAAACTACTCAACATGACGATTAAGCTTTATTGTCTAATATTTAGGATTGCATATTATAACAAAATTCAAAAAACCTCAAATCTAGTATAATTTACTAGTTTTGAGGTTTTTTACCCTAATTACTCACCTTTTCAATATTTGTTACTTTTTAAAAATTAATTTCTTCAATTACTAGAAAAGCTATACTATCTATGATATACTAATTACAAACGTGAATGCAGTATGATATGTATCGATACTGAAAGATAATTCAAGGAGTGATTTTAATTTGATAATAGGAATTACAGGGGTTTCAGGTGCAGGGAAGAGCACTGTATCTAAAATGATATGCGATTTAAAAAAAGCAAAATATGTAAATGCTGACGAAATAGCAAAAGAATTAAGTAAAAATCGGAGAAGAATATTATAAAAAAATAGTAGAACTGTTTGGAAAAGAGATAGTACAAGAAGATGAAGAAATAAATAGAAAAAAACTTGCAGAAATAATATTTTTAGATAAAGTAAAAAAAGAAGAGCTAGATAAATTAACAAAAGAATATGTAGCAACTCAAATAATAGACGAAACAAAAGATACAGAAAACTCAGTAATAGATGCACCATTATTATTCGAATCAGACTTAGATAAAATCTGTGATATTGTGATTGGAGTAATTGCTAAAAAAGAAACTTGCTTACAAAGAATTATGAAAAGAGATAATATAGACAGAAAATTAGCAGTAGCTAGAATAGATAGCCAACATAATGAAAACTATTTCAAGCAAAAATGCAATTATTGTATTTCAAATGAAGAAGACTCTAAATTAGAATATCAAATAAAAGAAATTTTAAATCAAAAAAATTTATCAAATGAAAATGTAATACATATTTATGATGGAGATATAGAATATTTGCAATTTAGAAAATTGCTAAAATATGCTGATAAAGTACAACATGCATATACATTAAAGCCATTAGATTTTGGGCATAATGGAAATATAAATAAAAGAAAAAATGAAATAATTAAAGATTATACAAAAATATGTACTAAACTTGAATTAAATGTCAAGAATGTATATAGACCACATCAAACTCACACGGATGTTATAAAAAAAGTAGAAGAACAGCCAGCAGGAATTTACACAGAAGATTTTCAAAATGTAGATGGACTTATAACTAATAAAAAGGGAAAAATATTATCACTATCATTTGCAGACTGTACAGCTCTATATTTTTATGATCCAGTAAAAAATGTTATAGGAAATATTCACTCAGGTTGGCAAGGAACATATAAAGAAATTGGAAGAAAAGCAGTACAAAAATTAAAGAAGGAATATGGGTGTAACCCTAAAGATTTAATTTGTTTCATAGGTCCATTTATTAGAAAATGCTGTTTTGAAGTAGACGAAGACGTAAGAGAGATGTTCTATAATAAATTTAAAGACATAGGCGAGATAGAAGAAATAATTACAAAATCAAAAAATTCTAAATATTATATTGACACAGGACATATAAATAGGCTAATCTTAATACAGGAAGGATTAATGAATGAAAATATAATAGACAGTAAAATCTGTACTAAATGTAATCATAATAAATTACACTCATATAGGATAGATGGAAAACTGTCTGGAAGAAATACTAGCTTAATTAGTTTGAAAAAGAATTAGTAGAGTGCTAGGCAAATTTCTAATGATTACAATTTGCTAACGCAAATTGCATACTTAGGCTGTAACAAGCGTAGCTTTAACAGCCTAAGCAATTTTGCAAACGGAAGGAGAAAAACGATGGATGAGCAAGCAAAAATAATTCTATACAAGCAATTAATAAAAGTAGAGATAATATCTAAAATGAAAGATGAACCTGTAATGGAATGGACAGAATTTTTAAAACTTGATACTAAAGAAGCACTAAAATACACAATTCAATATAGAGATAAAGCATTAATAAAGTTGTATAAGAAAAAACATGTAAAAGACGTAGATAGAAAAGAATTCTATTTAGAACTTCCAGATATGAATTTAGAAGGAGAAGATTTAAGTAATATATATTTGCACACATTTATGACAGGCTATTCAAAAGAGAGAAACAATGGGAAAAAGGTATTTGTAACTACAAGAGTTAACTTAAAAGATACAAACTGTATAATAAATTTTGCAACAATCCATCCAATAATTGTATCAGAAGATGGAGTAAATATAAAAGAAATTAGCGCAGATATACAAAAAAGTGACTTTAGAGGTTGTATATGTTTTGGAAAATTCCAAAACACAAAAGCAAAACTTCTTTATAAAGACAAAAGCCTTCCAAAAGATTATATAGAAAGATTGGAAAAATATAAAATACCAGAAGATGCAGTGCTTACAACAGACTATGCATATATCAATATGCTTGAAAGAAAACCTATCAAGGGAATGAAGAACTTAGACAAAGTAAAGCAAATTGTAGACTATGATTTGACATCTATGAGAAAAGATATATGGAAATATAGAGAATCAATTAAAGAAAATAATATAGATATATCATATACAGGAGCCTTTATAGAAGAATATGGATTTGAATCTATTGGAAAAGAAAATGAATATATAGATTTAGAAACGCGAGCAAAGAAAGCATATAAGTTAGGAAACATAGAATATGTTGAAAAAGTATTTGATATTTTAGACAAAGAAACCAAAAAGAATTTAGTTACACTTGCCCTAAGAGAGAAAAAAATGAATTTTGTAAAAGACCATCAAAGGGAACTTTCAGATCTTCAAAAAAGATATTTAGAAATGCAAGAAAAAGAAATAAAGCAAAAAGAGGAAGAGAGAAGAGTAAAGGAAGTTCTAAGAACAGAATATAGTGAAGGAAAACTCATGGAGCTTAGAATAGATCTTATGAGAACAGACATAGGAATAAGAAGTGACATAATTGAGGAAATCTATGAATTAGAGGGAATAAAATTTGTAGGAAGATATATAAACGATGTAGGAGCAAGAGTTAGAAATAAAATATTAGAAAATGAATATAAACAAGGAAATGATAAATTTGTATACAAAAATTTTGGTAAAATAGAAAATATAGAATTAAAAGAAGCAATAATTGAAAAAGAATGGAAAAATAAAAATGTAGAATTTTTATCTGAAAACTATGAATATATAGATAATAAAGATATGAAACATAAAATTCTTCAACTTGCTTTAAATAAAGAAAAAGTAAAATTTATAAAAAAATATTTTGACGATTTACCAAAGAATTTACAAATAGAAGCAATAATAAAATTTAAAGATTTAGGAGTATCAGAAGAGATGATGTTGTCACTACTAAGGAGGTAGAAATGAAACCAAAAGCACTAAAAAAAGGAGATACAATAGGAGTAATTGCTCCATCAGATCCAATTACAGAAGAAGAGATAGAAGATATAAAAAAGTCAGTAAAACTAGTAGAAGATTTAGGACTAAAAGTAAAATTTGCAAAACACGCCTATGGAAATTCACTTCGGTTATGGAGAAACAGCAAAGCATAAAGCAGAAGACATAAACGAAATGTTTAAGGACAAAGGGATAAATGCTTGTCTTTGTGTCATGGGTGGATATAACTGTAATGCAGTATTTGACTATTTAGACTATGAAGCAATAAAAAATAATCCTAAGATACTATGTGGTTATAGTGATCCAACTTCACTAATTAATGTTATACATGAGAAAACTGGATTGGTTACTTTTTATGGACCAAACTTTAAATCACTTAGCTCTGAAGAAACAGACTATGGATATAAAGAAACGGTAAAAAGATTTATAAAAAAAGATTTGACATTTGGAGAAAATGACAAATATAAAATAATAAAAGAAGGTACAGCAGAAGGAGAACTAATTCGGAGGAAATTTATGCTTGTTCTCAAATCTAATCACAGGCAAATATTCAGTAAATGTAGAAAACAAGATATTGTTTATAGAGGATTTTGGACTAGAAAGTCCTCCAGGATTTGTAAGTAATTATTTATACAAAATGAAACAAAATGGAGTATTTGACAAGATAAGAGGATTATGGATAGGAAATTATGAGCATGAAAGTGGAATCACACTTGAACAAATAGTAATGGATACATTAGAAAATCCTAAATTTCCAATAATAAAATCAGATAATTTTGGACATGGCATGTATAAGACACCAATCCCGATTGGGACAAAAGCTAGAATAGATGAAAAAGGAGTAATATTAATAGAAAATTGTGTAGATTGCTGAGGCTGTTAAAGCTATGCTTGTTATAGCATCAGTATACAATTTGCTTTAGCAAATTGTAATCATTAAAAATAGTAATTTTTCAATTGAAAAAAGAAGGAATAGAAAATAATGAACTGGGAAGAACTAGAAAATTCAATCATCGATTGTGATAAATGTAAACTATGTACAACAAGAAAAAATATCGTATTTGGAGTAGGAAATAAAAATGCAGATATAATGCTAGTGGGGGAAGGACCAGGAGCAGACGAGGACATGCAAGGAGAGCCTTTTGTTGGAAAAGCTGGAAAACTTATGGATAAAGCATTTGATGGATTAGGCATAAAGCGAGAGGATTTATATATAGCAAATATTGTAAAATGTAGACCGCCACAAAATAGGAATCCAGAACCAGATGAGGCAGCAGCATGTATTGGATATTTACAAAAGCAGATAGCACTTGTAAAACCTAAGATAATAGTATTATTAGGAAGTGTTGCATTAAAAAATATTTTAGGAGAAGAATATGGAATAACTAAATCAAGAGGAACTTGTATAGAGAAAAATGGGATAATATATATGCCTACTTGGCACCCAGCAGCACTTTTAAGAGACGAAACAAAGAAAATAGATTTTTGGAACGATTTGAAGCAAACTATTAAGAAAATCAAGGAGATAGAAAAATAATGGAAATAGAAGAAGTACAAAAGTTAGCAGAAAAATGTTTTAGTTGCAAGGCAAAACCTTGCAAGAAAGGCTGCCCACTTACAAATGACATAACAGAATTTATTGCATACATAAAATTAGGAGAATATAAAAAAGCATATGAAACTTTGCTTGACACAACAATTTTACAACCAGTATGTGGAAGAATATGCCCACACAACAAACAATGTCAAGGTTCATGTATAAGAGGAATAAAAGGAGAATCTGTAAGTATTGGAAAACTTGAAACATTTATAGGTGATATGGCAATAAAAGAAGGTTGGAAGATAGACAAAATAGAAGGAAAAAAGGATAAAAAAGTTGCGATAATTGGAGGAGGTCCTTCAGGAATAACAGCAGCTAGCTATCTTGCAAGACGTGGGTTTGAAGTTTGTATTTATGAAAAACATGAAACTTTGGGTGGACTATTAGTACATGGAATACCAGATTTCAGATTACCAAGAGAAGTTATAAAAGAAACTATAAATAAAGTATTAGAACTAGGAGTAAAATTCAAATTAGGACAAGAATTAGGAAAAAATATAAGCCTAGAAGAATTAGAGAAAGAATATGATGCAATCTTACTTGCTTTTGGAGCAAATATATCTTCTAAAATGGGAATACTAGGAGAAGAATTAGAAGGAGTATATGGTGGAAATGAATTACTAGAAAATGAAAACTATCCCACAATTGAAGAAAAAACAGTTTGTGTTATAGGTGGCGGAAATACTGCAATGGATATTGCAAGAACAATAAATAGAAAAAAAGCCAAAAAAGTTATAGTAATATATAGAAGAGCAAGAGAACAAATGCCAGCAGAAAAAGAAGAAATAGATGCAGCAATAGAAGAAGGAGTAGAATTTTTATTCCAAAATAATATAGTAAAAATATTAGGAGAAAATAAAGTAGAAGCTGTGGAGTGTATAAAAACTGAATTAGTGAAAGTAGAAGGAGATAGGGAGAAACCAGTAAACATAGAAGGAAGCAATTATGAACTAGACATGGATTATGTAATAATGGCACTTGGCTCTAAACCAGAAAGCAATGTTTTAGAAAAGATAGATTTAGAAAAAACAGATAGAGGATATATAAAAGTAGACGAAAAACAAATGACATCAAGAAAAAAAGTATTTGCATGTGGAGATTTAATAGGAGTAAAATCAACAGTAGCATGGGCATCAAGATCAGGAAGAGACGTAGCAGAGAAAATAGTAGAATATTTGAAATGAGAGGGAAATATATGAGAATAGGGCTTGACATAGACAATGTTATTTCTAATTTTGATGATACATTAACAAAAGAATACTTGAAGCATGATAAAGAGCTAAGAAACACTGGAATTATCAATAGAAATGCCAGAGACATAACTCATGGAATGTTTGATTGGACAGAAGAAGAGGATAAAGAATTTTATTATAATAATATTGAAAGAATTGCAAGATTATTAAAGCCAATAAAAGAATCTGTACATTATATAAAAAAGCTGAAACAAGAAGGAAATGAAATATACATTATTTCAGGCAGAGAAAATGGGGAATATACAAATGCATTTGAAATTACAAAAGAATGGCTTGATAAATATGAAATTCCATATGACAAAATAATTTTAACAAATGCAGATGATGATCATAAGAAAACAGAAGAGTGCATTAAAAATAATATAGATATAATGATAGAAGACTCTGTGCCTAAATGCCAAGACTTAGAAAAAAATGGTGTTAATGTATATATGATGAATACTAGATTTAACAAAAATATAGATTTTAAAAATAGAGTATCAGAATGGAAGGAAATCTATTATAAAATATCAAGCAAAAATGAAGAAAAAAATATAGAAAAAGTAAATGTTATCTTAGACACAGATATATACAATGAATGTGACGATCAATTTGCACTTTCATATTTAATAAAATCACAAGATAGATTTAATATAGAAGCTATAACTATTGCACCATTTCATCATCACAATAGTATATCAATTCCAGAAGGAACAGAAGAAAGTTATAAAGAAGTATTAAAGATATGCAAATGGTTAGATTTTGATACAACAGATAAAGTATTTAAAGGAGCAACAGATTTTATTGAAGAAGGATATGAGGAAACTAATGAAGCAGTAGAAAAAATAATAGAAATTGCACATAAAAATACTAAAACATATATACTATCAATTGGGGCGATTACAAATCTAGGATTAGCAATTAAAAAAGATCCTACAATAGTTCCAAAGATAGAAGTCATTTGGCTTGGTGGACATAGTTTTTTAAGTCAAAATAATATAGAAACTAACTTTAAAGATATACAAGCTGTTAGAATAGTATTTAAATCAAAAGTAAAACTTACTATAATACCAGTAAAAAATGTATCTTCAAATTTAAGAACGTCGATTTATGAATTAGAACATTTTTTAAAAGGAAAAAGTGAGCTATGTGATTATTTATGCCGAAGATTTTATAATGATGGATTTAATGGAATACATGAAAGAAGGGTTATTTGGGACATAAGTGTAGTAGCATATATGATAAATAAAAGATGGTTTGAAATAAGAGAAATAAGTTGTCCTGAAATTAAAGAAGATACTTCTTATGGAATGACAGAAAATAACCACAAGATTACAATAGTAGATTATTTAGACGTTGATAAGATATATAAGGATTTATTTGAAAAATTAGGAAATTAAGTGTCATGGGAACAGAGATTATGACATAAACTAAGAAACTTACAAAAATAGGCTATCCAATAAAACTGGATAACCTATTTTTTATACTACATTAAATCATTCATCGAATAAAGCCCATTTGGTTTACCAATCATAAATATTGCAGCCTTTAAAGCGCCTTCAGCAAAAACTGATCTAGAATAAGAAGTGTGTTTTATTTCAAATGTTTCATAAGGACTAAAGAACTGTACAGTATGCTCTCCTACAATATTTCCACCTCGTATAGAAGAAAAACCAATTTCATTATCTTCCCTTTTTTTAGACAAATCATGTCTATTATAAACATATTTCATCTTACCACCCAAAGCTTCATTAATGCTATTAGCAAGAAGAATGGCAGTACCACTTGGACTATCCACTTTATTTCTGTGATGAGTTTCTGTGATTTCTATATCTGAGCCAGCAAGAAGAGGAGCAAGGCTTGCTAGAAGTTTACACATAAGATTTATATCAAAAGACATATTAGCAGACTTAAATATAGGTAAAGTTTTAGAATAATTCTCAATAATTTTCTCCTGTTCAGTGTTAAAACCAGTGGTTGCAATGACTATTGGAATATGGTTACTATTTGCATATTCTAATACTTTTAAAGTGGTATGTACATGAGAAAAATCAATTATAATATCAATTTTTTCTTTTATCTCAGAAAAATTAGAATAAATAGGGAATGGACCTTCAAAATTTTCAGTTTTACTAAAACCACAAACAACTTCTAAATCAGGAGAATCAGCAATTTTTGAAATTACCTCTTTTCCCATTCTACCACCTGCACCACTAACCAAAACCTTGTACATATATTTCAATCCTTTCTAATCTAAATTAAAAATAAGCTTCGAAGATATAATTAAATTTATGCAGTTTCGCGTAGCATGGAAGCGAGTTTAGAAAGTGTTAGAGCTTGCTCTATACAGTTTCTACGAGGCGACCAACAAGAAACAAATAAATTTCAATTATATCTTATGAAGCTGTTAATTTTAATGCTTAAAGTGCCTTACATGAGTAAAAATCATAGCCATTCCATACTCATTACATTTATCAATAGAATCTTGATCACGTAAAGAACCACCAGGTTGAACAATAGCAGTTATGCCAGCCTTATGAGCAGCCTCTACGCAATCATTAAATGGGAAAAATGCATCAGAGGCAAGAACAGCACCATTAGTTACGTCATCACCAATTAACTCTTTTGAATGCTCAACACATTGCTTAACAGCCCAAATTCTATTAACTTGTCCAGGACCGATTCCAATAGTTTGCTTATCTTTAGCAAGAACAATACCATTAGACTTAGCAAATTTAACTACCTTAAGACCAAACAGCATATCCTCAAGCTCTTTGTCAGTAGGTTTTCTATTTGTCACAACTTCATAATCATCTAAAAGTTTAGAATCAATTGTTTGAATAATAATTCCACCATTAATTTTTTTAATATCATAAGAACCCTCAGGTTGTCTAACAGTGATAGAAGGAAGTTCAAGAAGTCTTAAATTCTTTTTAGTTTTTAATAGTTCTAATGCTTCTTTTTCAAAAGAAGGAGCAACTATAACCTCTAAAAAGATTTCCTTCATCTCCTCAGCCATTTTCAAAGTAACTTCTCTATTTACAGTAACAATTCCACCAAATATAGAAGTTTTGTCAGCAGCGAAAGCCTTTGTCCAAGCTTCATAAATATCATTTCCACTACCTACACCACAAGGATTACCATGCTTGCAAGCAACAACTGTTGGCTCATCAAACTCCTTTAATAATTCCAAAGCACCATTAGTATCATTTATATTATTGAAAGAAAGCTCTTTTCCATTAAGTTGAGTTGCAATAGTCAAAGAACCCTCACATTTTCCAATTTCTTTATATAAAGCGGCTTTTTGATGAGGGTTTTCTCCATATCTCATTTCTTGAACTTTTTCATATGTAAGAGTTAAATCGTTTGGAAAACTTTCATCATTTCTTTCATGTTTTAAATAATTACAAATCATTGCATCATAATTTGCTGTATGCTCGAAAACTTTATTCATTAAATAGAATTTAGTATCAACAGAAACTTGACCATTAGATTTTAATTCATTTAAAACTATTTCATAATCATTTGGGTCAGTAATAACAGTGACATCTTGATAATTTTTAGCAGCACTTCTTAGCATTGTAGGACCACCGATATCAATATTTTCAACACATTCTGCTCTAGTTACCCCTTCTTTTAAAATAGTTTGTTTAAAAGGATAAAGGTTTACAACAACAAAATCAATAGTATCAACACCTAAATCTTTTAATTGTTTCATGTGTTCATCTTTTGCTCTCATAGCAAGGATACCAGCATGTACTTTTGGATGTAAAGTTTTAACTCTTCCGTCTAAACATTCAGGGAAACCTGTAAGTTCAGAAATCTCCATTGCATTAATACCTTCATCTTTAAGTTTTTTATAAGTACCACCAGTTGAGATTATCTCAATACCTAAAGAAGCCAATTCTTTTGCAAATTCTACAATACCTGTTTTATCAGATACACTAATTAAAGCCCTCATAATTACCTCCATAAAATTTAAAATATAACAAAATCATTATACTACAAATATTTGTATAAGACAAGTAGAAGGAGAACTCATACTTTATTTTTAAAACTATGTTAATTTAAACTATTCTATGATATAATTTAAAAATAGAATATATCAAATAATGATTTGACAAAGATAATTAACTTAAATTTATAAATAAAAGACGCTTAAACCCATAGTACCAAAAGTTATCCAAAAACAAAAATTAAATTTACGTAATTTCCTTTGACTTTTAATAAAAAATGTAGTATAATAATTATGTCGGAAAAATTTGCCAAACAAAATTGAGAGGAAGTGTGTTTATGTTCAACGTAGGTGATTACATAGTCTACCCAATGCATGGTGCAGGAACTATTGATGCAATTGAAGAAAAAGATATTTTAGGACAAAGACAGGCATATTATATTATAAAAATGCCAGGAGAAGTAAAAGTAATGATACCAATTGCACAAGCAGAAAAAGTTGGAATAAGAAGCGTAATAGGCAAAGAACAAGCAGAAAAAGTTTTCAGCGTTTTATCAGAAGATGAAACACAAACTGAAATGAATTGGAACAAGAGATATAGAGAAAATATGGATAAAATGAAAACAGGAGATATTTATGAAGTAGCTGATGTTGTAAGAAACTTAAGCTTTAAACAAAAAGAAAAAGGACTATCTACTGGAGAAAAGAAAATGCTTACAAATGCAAAACAAATTTTAGTTAGTGAACTTGCTTTAGCAGAACAATCTTCTCAAGAAATAGTTGAAGGATTGGTAGAAGATAAAATTTCAAAATCTTTCCAAACATTTAGAGTGGACAATATAGTGGAAAGCGAAGGAGTTAATAAATTTATTCCATTTAATGAAGAAAATAACTCAGTAGTGGGATAGTTTCGAGAAAAATAGTGGACGTCTTAAGAATAATAAGGCGTCTAAATTTTATAATGGAGGAAAAGAGATGTCAATTCTTGTAACAGGCGGAACAGGATATATAGGAAGTCATACAGTAATAGAATTATTAAAAGAAAATAGAGAAATAATCATATTAGATAATTTATGTAATAGTTCAAAAGAAGTGCTAGATAAAATAAAACAAATTACAGGTAAGACTTGTAAATTTTATGAAGCAGATATTAGAGATGAAAAGGCATTAGAAAAAGTATTTACAGAAAATAAAATAGATTCAGTTATACACTTTGCAGGATTAAAAGGTGTAGGAGAATCAGTAGAAATACCACTAGAATATTATGATAATAATGTATATGGAACTATAAAATTATTAAAAGCAATGAAAAAATTTAATTGCAAGAAAATAGTGTTTAGTTCATCAGCAACAGTCTATGGAGATCCAGGTACACCAAAATATACAGAAAATATGGAAAGAGGAAAAGCTTCAAGCCCATATGGTGCAACAAAAGCAGTAATTGAACAAATGTTAGAAGACTTATATGCATCAGACAAAGAATGGACAATATCAATACTTAGATACTTCAACCCAATAGGAGCACATGAAAGTGGATTGATTGGAGATAACCCAAATGGGATACCAAATAATCTAATGCCATATATTCAAAAAGTTGCAATAGGAGAACTAAAAGAATTAAGTATCTTTGGAAATGATTATGATACAGAGGATGGTACAGGGATAAGAGATTATATCCACGTTGTAGACTTAGCAATCGGACATGTAAAAGCATTAGAAAAATTAGAAAAGCCAGGAATTTATGTACATAATTTGGGGACAGGTTCTGGATATAGTGTATTAGAAATAGTTAATACATTTGAAAAAGTAAACAATGTAAAAATAAGCTATAAAATAGCACCAAGGCGTGCAGGAGACTTAGCAATATACTATGCAGATGCAACAAAAGCGGAAAAAGAACTTGGTTGGAAAGCTAAAAGAGGTATAGAAGATATGTGTAAGGATTCATGGAACTTTATCAAGAATTTGTAATAAATAGTAGTAGAAATAAATAAAATATAGCAGGAGATACAAAAATGAGAAAATATTTTGGAACAGATGGAATCAGAAGAATTGCAAATAGTGAACTTACGCCTGAACTTGTATATAAAGTTGCAAAAGCAGGAGCATGTGTTTTAGGAAAGCATGAAGATAAAGCACCACTAATACTAATTGGAAGAGATACTAGACTATCAGGTGGATTAATAGAAAGTGCTATGACAGCAGGATTTTTAAGCTATGGAGCAAACGTAATACACTTAGGAATTATTCCAACACCAGCAGTTGCATATCTTACAAAAAAATTAAAGGCATCAGCAAGTGTTGTAATTTCAGCATCACATAATTCTTATGAATATAATGGAATAAAATTTTTTAGCAATAAAGGCATTAAAATAGATGATGCTTTAGAAGAAGAAATAGAAGAGATAATGGATTCTGGAAAAATTGACGAACTTAGTGCAGTAGGAGAGAAAATTGGAACAGACAAAAACGAAGAAGAATATATAGAAGAATATATAGATTTTCTTGAAGAAACATTTTTAAGTGAAATTAAACAAAATCTAAGAGAAGACTTTACTGTTGGAATTGACACAGCAAATGGTGCAACATATAAAGTAGCAGAAAAAATTTTAAAAAGACTTGGAATAAAGTATAAAATAATAAATAATTCACCAGATGGAATAAATATAAACAAAGACTGTGGCTCAACACATATAGAGAAAATATCTAAATTTGTTGTAGAAAACAAACTAGACTTAGGAATAGCCTATGATGGCGATGGAGATAGATGCCTTGCAGTTGACGAAAAAGGAGAAGTAATTGACGGAGATAAAATCTTAGCAATAATATCAAAATATTTAAAAACACAAGGAAAACTAAAAAAAGATACATTGGTTGCAACAGTTATGAGTAACTTAGGATTAAATGTATATTCAAAAGAAAATGGTATTGAATTAAGACAAACAAAAGTTGGAGATAGATACGTATTAGAAGAAATGTTAAAAAATGGATATAACTTAGGAGGAGAACAATCAGGACATATTATAATGCTTGACTATAACCCAACTGGAGACGGGATTTTTACATCACTTATGCTAATTACGATATTGTTAAAAACTAACAAAAAAGCATCAGATATGTGCAAAATAATAAATATATATCCACAAGTTTTAATAAATGCAAAAGTAAGTAATGACAAAAAAATGACATATAAAGAAGATGCAGACATAAATAATGCAATTATGAAATTAGAAGAGGAATTTGCTGAAAAAGGAAGAGTACTTATAAGACCTTCAGGAACAGAAAGCTTGATAAGAGTTATGATAGAAGGGAAAGACGAAGAATATATACATAGAAAAGCAAAAGAATTAGCAGACTTAATAGAAGAAAAATTAAAGTAAAACGAATAAAAAAGTCTAAGAGATTAGTCATATAATTTCCTAGGCTTTTTAATTTATCTAAAGTTATTTTTAACATTAACAATTATGGAAAAAACTTCAACATGAATAATGATAAAAACATATTGACAATGATAAAACCAAAATAGTATAATAAAAATATAAAAAAAGGGTATATTGACGAATAAAGTCTCTTTATGAGTGGAAACTAAAATAGTTTTATATTTTTTTGGTTTTGAATTTTGCTATTTGGTTTCTACTCATAAGGAGAGAAAAGGACAAAACAAATGAAAAAATCAAACACTCTTCTCAAAAAGAAAAACCAAAAATAAAGCTAAACCAAGGAGAAACAAATCAAATGAAAACCAAACCAAATGAAAACCAAATCGCCCAATATGGGCTTATTACGTATACAAAAAAAGAAAAAGGAATTACCCTAATTTCTTTAATAGTTATGGTAATTCTATTAATCATACTTGCAATGGTAAGTATAAAAGGAGTACTCGGAACAGGAGGAATACTTACATCCTCAACTAACGTTGCAAACGAGTATGTAGTAGAACAGTATAGAGAGCAAGTAAATCAGCTTGCTCAAAGTATAATAATAAAAGACTCTTTACTTCGGAAAAACAACAACAAGAGAAAGCATGGCAGAAGAAATGGAAGAAGAAGACTGGATAAAAACGGCAGTGCCAAATGAAGAAGCAAAGGACATAATAGTAACAACAACAGATGGATATATATATCAAGTATATTATGACGAAGAAACAGGAAAAAAAGAAATAGACTATATAGGAAAAGAAGATGGAGAAGGAATACCAGAAATAACAGCAAGCTATGACAAAGTAAAAGCAGAAATAACAGCAAAAGCAGAATGCAAAGGTGGAATAAAAGAAATACATTTAATATATAAAAAAGAAATAGTACAAACACAGCCAGGAGAAACAGCAAATTTCAATGTACAAAAGACAGGCTGGTATCAAATAAAAGCAGTAGCCAATAATGGAAAAACAAGAAGTACATGGATAAGAATATCAAGTACAGTAATAGCCCCACTAATAGAAGTAATATCAGACGGAGAACAAGAAAACGAATGGTATGGAAAAGACGATAAACCAGTAGAAGTAAAAATAAGCACAGACAATCCAACAGTAACAAGAGTATACTACAAAACAAACAAAGACGAAGAATTTACATATGTAGAAGGTAAAGTTGCAACTTTAACAATAAAAGACTCAGGAAGAACAATAATATATGCATATGTAACAGACAAACAAGGAAACGAATCAGAACAAGCAAACAAAGAAATAAAATACGACAACATACATCCAGAAGTAGGAGAAATAGAAATAGAAGGAACAAAAGGAATAATAGACGGAACAGAAACAGGATGGTATGTATCAGAAGAAGTAACAATAAAACTAAACAACATGACAGACGAACCAATTGAAAGTGGAATAGAAGGATACTACTATTGGGAAATACCAGAAGGAAGTAGCCCAAGTGAAATACCAGAAGAACAAAAAACATATGTAAAAGGAACAACAGGACAAATAAAGATAACAAAAGAAGGAAAAGTAGCAATAGGGATACAAGCAAAAGACAAAGCAGGAAACAAAACAGAAGGAACAAAAACAATAACAGTATATAAAGATAGTATAGAACCAATAGACTTCTTGCCAAATATAGTAAATATAACAAATAACGGATTTACAGCAACAGGAGGAACAACAGATACGACATCAGAAATATCACACTATAACTTCTATATAAAACAAGGAACAAATATAGTAAAAGAAATAAAAAACGACACAACAGGAAGATTTGAAGTAACAGGACTAGAGCCAAGCACAACATACAGTTTAACAGTAGAAGCAGTAGATAGAGCAGGAAATATAAGAACAGGAACAGGAATAACAGCAACAACAAAAGGGATAGTAGCAACGCCAACAATAACAATAAATCCAAGCACACCAAATGGAAGTAATGGATGGTATAAGACAGGAAACATAACAGTAACAATAAATGATGGAGAAACAGACAGTACAAAAACAGGAGTAACAGGGATAGTATATACACTAAATGGAACACAGACAACAGTAAACGGAAGAACAGCAACAGTCACAATAAGCACAGACGGAACACACACAATAAAAGCATATGCAACAGATGGAACAACAAATTCAGCAGAAACAACTACATATACAATAAAAAGAGACGTAACAGATCCAAGCACGGCATCCTTAGGAACACCAACAAATGTAACAGAAACAGGAATGAGAGTCACAGCGACAGGAGCAGATAGTACATCAAAAGTAGCAACATATAAATTCCAAGCAAGTACAACAAGTAGCTTCTCAAGCATAGCAAAAGAATCAACAGCACAAACAAGTAATACATATACATTTAGTGGACTAACAGGAGGAACAACATATTATTTAAGAGTAATAGTCACAGACAATGCAGGAAGAACAAGAACATCAAGTACAGTGACACAAGCAACAAAAACAAGTGGAATGACTTCAAGTGAGTTAGCAGGTAAAATAGCAGATTATGTAGATTATAAATCAGCTGGAACAGATTATACAGTATATGGAGTATATTCAGGAGCAGATTCAAACCAAATATTTAAACCTATAAATGATATGAAATGGGTAATATGGGGAGTGGAAGGTAATAAGTTATTACTAATATCAGAGAGATCTGTGGGTTCTATAGGATTAAAGGCAGTAAATGGATATAACAATGGAGTAAAGATATTAAATGATGCATGCTCAACAGCATATGGAAATAGTAGTTATGGAAGTGCTGTAAAGGTAAGAAGCATAAACCAAGACGATATAGATAAAGTAACAAATATGACAACAGATGCAAAGAAAAAGGCGGTGGCACCATATTACGGAAGAACATTCACTACAGATGAAGGAAGGTGTCCAAGCATTTATAAGCAAGAGATAGAAGAATCATTGAATAGAAGTAGTCAAAGCAGTTGGTATAGTGGAGCTACATCTGTAAGTTCCACAAGGACATTTACTTGTTATAATTACTATATATCAAACTATGTAAAACATGTTATATATGATATATTATTGACATGTCCAGGTCAACTTTGGATGCCCCATGGAAGTACGGGTCATGCCGATTATTGGATAGCTTCACGATGTGTGGAGGCTGATCCAAATTATACAGCATTTGGTTTATTTACAATATCTGAAGGAAAGATAGATTGCTGGGATTTATGTGTTAATGATGGTCCTAGTTATTTGTATTCATTTGAAGTGCGTGCTATCGTAGAAGTGGATTTGAATTTAGTTGCAATTGGGATAACAGGTACAGGAACAGATACAGATCCATATTCAATGGCAAAAAAATAAAAACATATTTCAACTGACTCAAATGGGACGGTTCTGTTTAGGACAATTCAAATAAATAAAATGACAAACAAATACCTCTCTTTATAATTTGCAAACTAAAATAGAAAATATTTTGGTTTGCAAAAATAAGGAGAGAAATAAAAACATTCTCTTCAGAAAAAAAGAAAAACCAAAAATAAAGCGAAACCAAGGAGAAAATCAAATGAAAACCAAATACAAAGCTAAACCAAATTGCCCAATAGGGCTTATTAATAATATAAAAAAGGAAAAAGGAATTACCTTGATTGCCTTAATAATCATGGTACTGCTATTAATAATACTTGCAATGGTAAGTATAAAAGCAGTAACAGGAAAAGAAGGCATATTTACATCTTCAAGCAATATTACGAATGAATATGTAGTAAGGCAATATGCAGAAAAGATAGAACAGCTTGTACATAGTATAATTTTAAAAGATTCTTTACTTCGGAAAAGTAACAACAAGACAAAGTATGGCAGAAGAAATGGAAGAGGAAGACTGGATAAAAAGTGCAGTGCCAAACGAGGAAACAAAAGATATAATAGTCACAACAACAGATGGATACATATATCAAGTATACTATGATGAAGAAACAGGAAAAAAAGAAATAGACTATATAGGAAAAGACGACGAAGAAGGAATACCAGAAATAACAGCAAGCTATGATAAAGTAAAAGCAGTAATCACAGCAAAAGCAAAATGCAAAGGTGGAATAAAAGAAATACATTTAATATATAAAAAAGAAATAGTACAAACACAGCCAGGAGAAACAGCAAATTTCAATGTACAAAAGACAGGCTGGTATCAAATAAAAGCAGTAGCCAATAATGGAAAAACAAGAAGTACATGGATAAGAATATCAAGTACAGTAATAGCCCCACTAATAGAAGTAATATCAGATGGAGAACAAGAAAACGACTGGTATGGAAAAGATGATAAACCAGTTGAAATAAGAATCAGTACAGACAATGAAACAGCAACAAGAGTATACTATAAAACCAATAAAGACGATGACTTTACCTTTGTAGAAGGAAGAGTTGCTAGCCTAACAATACAGGATCCAGGAAGAACAATAATATATGCATATGTAACAGATAAATACGAAAACGAGTCAGAACAAGCAAGCAAAGAAATAAAATACGATAATATACATCCACTAGTAGGAGAACTAGAAATAGATGGAACAAAAGAAAATGAACCATGGTACAAATCAGAAGAAGTAACAATAAAGATAAATAATATGACAGATGAGCCAGTAGAATCAGGAATAGTCGGATTTTATTATTGGGAAATACCAGAAGGAAGTAACCCAAATGATATAACAGAAGAACAAAAAACATATATTGCAGGGACAACTGGAGCAGTAAAAATACCAAGTACAAAAGAAGGAAAAATAACAATAGGAATTCAAGCAAGAGACAAAGCAGGAAATAGGACAGAAGAAACTAAAATGATAGTAATACACAAAGACAGTAGTGCTCCATTAGACTTTTTACCAAGCATCGAGGAAGGAAGTAGGAAAATTGATGGATTCACAATAACAGCAGGAACAACAGATGCAGTATCAGGAATATCACACTATAACTTTTATGTAAAACTAGGAGATACAATAGTAAAAGAATTAAAAAACGATGCAACAGGAAGATTTGCTGTTACAGGTTTAGAGCAAGGTACAATATATAATATATCTGTAGAAGCAGTAGACAAAGCAGGAAATGTAAAATCAGGAGCAGGAATAACTGGAGCAACAATAGCAAACACACCACCAACAAGAGCAGTAGTATCCTTTAATTCAAAAGGGACAAACTACATACAAATAAATGCAAAATCAACAGATATAGATGGAGATAAATTAACATATACATTACGCTATGGAACAAGCTCAAGCAATTTAAATTACTCAACGCAGCTTTCAAATCAAACACAAAATGTACAAGTAGCAATCCAAACACCAACTAACTTAAGCCAATATACATATTATTATTGGAGAGTAGACGTATCAGATGGTAAAGTAACAACAGAAGGAGATATACAAACACAGGTAAGAACATATTGCTCAGGAACAGGATATACATGTAATGGGCCGTTTGTACAAACAAATGGTAAAGCATGTACAGCAAGTGGGTGTGTGAATGGCAAGATCCAAAGTATATGTGGTACAACTTTAGAATGGGGGAGGGCTTCTACTAGATTGTCAGGAAGTTGCCCTCATTGTGGTTATTCTTCTGAGGATTCTGACAACGGTGCGGAATACTGGGGAGATGTGTATACTCTATATTGTTGGCGTCATGCTAGCAAAACACCTCGGGATTGTTATGTGTAGGGCATGTTATATTTGTCGGTCTATCTGAGGATGGATCACTAAATGTTAAAAGTACAGTTCGTCAGACTTGTACTTATGTAACTGGTACAATGGATTGTACAACTTGCCGGCGGCGATGGACTAGTTGACAAACCAATAAGTTGCACTCATGGGCGTTCAGCTAAACACAGCTATTGTAGTCATGGACGAGTAGGAATGCATGATTAAAAATACAATTTTTAATATGAAAATTTAAAATAAAACATAATTCCCAAAAGCTGATATTTAATTATCAGCTTTTGGGAATATTTTTTTCTTTTTTCAAATTATTCAATTAATCGACATAATGTTGGAAGGATTTAATAATTATGTGTCGAATAATATAATATTGAAAATTGAAGGAAGGGAAATTTAATGGTGCGATATGATAGTGGACTAATTGAAGAAATCAAAGCAAATACAGATATAGTAGAAATAATTTCACAATACGTTTCACTAAAGAGAAAAGGAAGAAACCATTTTGGGTTATGTCCATTTCATAACGAAAAGTCACCATCATTTTCAGTTTCAGAAAATAAGCAAATATTCCATTGTTTTGGCTGTGGAGCAGGAGGAGACGTAATAGGTTTCCTAAAGAGAATCGAGAATATAGAATTTAAAGATGCATTAGAAATCCTTGCAGAAAGAGCACATATCACTTTACCAAAGATTGAAGCAAGTGAAGAAGAACAAAAAGCGATGATTCTAAAAGAAAAAGTACTTAAGGTAAATGAAGTAGCAGCAGAATTTTTTCATGAAAATCTATATAAGCCTACTGCAAAAGTAGCACAAGAATATGTAAAACAGAGAAGATTAGATAATGAAGCTTTAAAAAAGTTTAAGATAGGGTATTCAGGAAACTTTGATGAATTATATAAAGAACTAAAAAGCAAAGGATTCAATGATGAGGAAATATTCGAATCCAAATTAGTTTTAAAATCTAAAACTGGAATGCCAAATGATGCCTTCAAAAAAAGATTAATGTTTGCAATAAAGGATGTAAAAGACAGAGTAATTGCATTTGGAGGAAGAGCACTAGACGATTCTAAGCCTAAATATATAAATTCTCCAGACACAATTTGCTATAACAAGGGAAGAAACCTTTATGCACTCGATATTGCAAAAAAAACAGAAAAAGATTTCTTTATAATGGTAGAAGGATATATGGATGCTATATCTCTTCATCAAAGAGGGATAGACAATGCAGTAGCATCTCTTGGAACAGCGCTTACAGAGAAGCAAGGAAGATTACTAAAAAGATACAAATCAAAAATCATAATAGGGTATGATTCAGATGCAGCAGGACAAGGTGCTACTATGAGAGGACTTGAGATTTTACAAGGACTAGGCTTTGACATAAGAATATTGCAACTAGAAGGAGCAAAAGATCCTGATGAGTTTATCATAAGATATGGAAGTGGGAAATTCAATTTGTTTGTTCAGAACGCAATTTCACTTGTAGAATTTAAAGTAAAAAATTTGCAAAAAGATTTGGACTTAAATCAAGTAAATGATAAAATAAAATTTTTGAATGAAGTTAGTAAAATTCTACTAAAGGTAGATAACAATATAGAAAAAGAAGTGTATATAGATAAGATATCAGAACAGTATGGAATATCTAAAGAAGCAATATATGCACAACTAAACAAATTAGCTTATGCAAATTCAGCAGGTGAAAAAGTTTTAGAAAGACAAGCTGCCATAAAACCAGTAGAAATAAAATCGAGAAAAGAAGATGACAGTAAAATAACATTAAAAGAGAACTTGATAATATTATTACTAATAAATGAAGGAAAAAATGTATATGAAAGAATAAAAAACGATATTATCCCAGAAGACTTTAAAGACGAGAAAAACAGAAAAATTGTAACAACTTTGTATGAAGAGTTAGAAAAAGGGGATATTAGTAATATAATAGGATTATTTGAAAAAGATGAAGAACTTGTAAGTCATATAACCTACATAATGTCAAAAGAGTTAGATATAACAGATATTGATAAAGCAGTAGAGGACTTAATAAATAAATTTATAAAAGAAAAGCTTTTAGAGGAAAAAAGTCAAATTCTTAAAAAGTTAGTATCTGGAAATATAAGCAAAGAAGAAACTATACAAATAGAAAATAGACTAAAAGATATAAGCAAAAAGTTAGTTAGTATTAAATAAGGAGGCTAAAAACTTAAAATGGATGAAGAAAAAAAAGAGGTAAAGAAGAAAAGTGCCAAAGAAGAAGTAAAAAAAGCAGTAGAAAAAAAGGTAAAAGATAAAATAGCTAAAGAAGAAAAGAAACCATCAAAAGAAGATAAAGCAAATTCAGTAGAAGAAAAAAAAGAAGAAGCAATGTCAGAAAAAGATAAAGTAAATAAAATTTTGACAAAAGCTAAAGAAAAGGGAAGTATTACTTATGGGGAGCTTGCGTCAGAATTAGAAGATGTAAATCCAGAAGAAATAGATAAAGTCTTTGATGCTTTTGAGGAAATAGGTGTGGATTTACTAAAAGACGACTTCGAAGATGTTGAACCTGATATTGACGATTTAGAGAATATTGAAGAAATTGATGTTAGTGATGCTAGTATCACTGATTTTGATGGAATAAATATTGATGATCCTGTAAGAATGTATTTAAGAGAAATAGGAAGAATACCACTTCTTACATATGATGAGGAACTAGATTTAGCTCAAAGGATTATTAAAGGAGACGAAGAAGCAAAACAAAAACTTGCAGAATCTAACCTAAGATTAGTTGTAAGTATAGCTAAAAAATACTTGGGAAGAGGAATGCTATTCTTAGACTTAATACAAGAAGGAAATATGGGATTAATCAAAGCGGTAGATAAATTTGATTATTCTAAAGGATTTAAGTTTAGTACTTATGCTACATGGTGGATAAGACAAGCTATAACTAGAGCAATAGCAGATCAAGCAAGAACAATAAGAATACCAGTTCATATGGTAGAAACTATAAATAAATTAATACGTACTTCAAGACATTTACTTCAAAGATTAGGACGTGAGCCTACCCCAGAAGAATTATCAGAAGAACTTGAAATGCCAATAGAAAAAGTTATGGAAATTCAAAAGATAGCGCAAGATCCAGTATCTTTGGAGACACCAATAGGAGAAGAGGACGACAGCCATTTAGGAGATTTTATTCAAGATGATGATTCTCCTGCACCACAAGATTCAGCAGCATATACTCTTCTAAAAGAGCAATTAGAGGAAGTAATGAACACATTAACTCCTAGAGAAGCAAAAGTTTTGAAACTAAGATTTGGATTAGAAGATGGTAAAGCAAGAACTCTTGAAGAAGTTGGAAAAGAGTTTGAGGTAACAAGAGAGAGGATAAGACAAATTGAAGCAAAGGCTTTAAGAAAACTTAGACATCCAAGCCGTAGTAAGAAACTTAGAGATTATATGAATTAGTTAGTTTTTATAAGAAAGGGAAAATGTGATGTCACAAAAAAATAATAAAAAAAGAAGAAAAGAAAATTTGCTTACATTTGATTTAACAGTAGAAACTCCAGAAGATATTATTGCTGCTGATAAAGATGAAAATAGAAAAAATGCATTTAAAGAAGCATATAAAGTAATAGCAAATATAATACCAGAATATTTTATAACACGAAGAAAAAAGCGCAATAATTCTTCTTCGTCTGGCGGAACAGCTTTCTCTCAAAATATAGTTGTAACAGCAGATAAGGCAACTGTACAAACAAAAGAGGTTGTAGAAAATACAAAACAGGAAATTGAGAAAGAAGATAGAGAAAGAGAATAAATAAAAAACGGCACAGTTTACTTGTTAATCAAGAAAGAATTGTGCTATTTTAATATATATAAGATTGAATAATATATGAAATGCTGAAGATTATTCATTCTAATTTGTGCTTTCAAGAAAGGAACGGGATTAAAATATGAATAAGATTAAAACAAAATATTTACATATTGCAATAATTATATTAGGAATTATGTTTGTAAGTATTTCTATTTTTCATAAGAACCTATGGTTTGATGAGGCTTACACAGTAGGAATTGTAAGCAAGAGTTTCCAAGATATTTGGACAATAGGAAGCAGCGATGTTCACCCAGTACTATATTATTGGATTTTACATATTTTTTATTTGATATTTGGTTCAAATATTTACATATATCGTTTTATATCTATGATACCATTAGCAATTTTAAGTGTCTTAGGATATACACATATTAAAAAAGACTTTGGAGAAAAGGTAGGCTTTCTATTTTCATTTCTAATTCTATTTTTACCAATTGGATTAGTCTATGCAGGAGAAGTCAGAATGTATACATGGGCAATGCTTTTTGTAAGTCTGATGGCGATTTATGCTTATAGAATATATAAGGGAATAGCTGAAAATAAAGAAACAGAACAATCAAACAAAATAAAAAATTGGGTTTTATTTACAATTTTTAGTTTAGCATCATGTTATACACATTATTATGGGTTAGCAACAGCAGGAGTAATGAATGCAGTTCTTTTCATATATTTAATTTTTAAAACAATAAAATTACATAAAGAAAATAAGGAAAATAAAATATTTGGAATAGATTTAAAATGTTTTATTATAGCAGGGGTTGCCCAAGTCTTAATATACTTACCTTGGTTTTTCGCAGCGGTTTTAGGACAGATAAAAGGATTATCAAATGGATTTTGGATACCAAAGCCATCCCCAGAAATATTTATGCAGATATATATTTTCCAATTTACAGGTGTACTAGATGTTGAGTTTGTTAGTAAAGAAATTGCAATTATTTTTGCAAGCATCATAGATATCTATGCAATCTATTGTTTAGTAAATGCAGTTTATGCAAGATTTAAGGGTAAGGAGTTATCTAGCAATAAAGCAGGACTTTTAGCAATTGGTGTGTATTTTTTAGTAATGGCTTGTATATTAATTATTTCAATAAAAAAACCAATTTTATATGCAAGATATTTTTTGAATTTAACAGGGCTATTTATATTTTTCTTAGCATTTTTTATAGCAAAAGGTGGAAAAAAAATTTTGACAGTTATAGTGGGAGTAATTATTGTAGTTATGTCAGTTACTATAAATTGTAGCTTGATTGACATGAATTATGATGCATCAAATCCAAAACCTCTTGAATATATAGAGAAAGATTTAGCAGAAGGTGATATGATACTATTTGATAATAGAGGAAGCGGATTTGTAATAAGTATGCAGTTAATAGATGTTCCAAATTGTTTCTATGATAAAGAACAATGGCATGTAGAAGAAGCATATAAAGCATTTGGAAAAGATATGCTAACAATAAATAACTTAGAGCCACTAAAGGAATATAAAGGAAGAATTTGGCTTGTTACTTCTGATAATTATTGGATTTATGACGAGTTTGTTGATACATTTGGAAAAGAAGATATAGATTTAATCAAACAAGACAGTTTTGATGTGAAATACCATGGATATAAGTATACGATTTGTTTAATAGAGAAAAAATAAACTATTAGAGGAGAAATAATGAAGCTACAAAGGAGATTAATAAAAATTAGGTTAAGACTATCCAAAGATAAAGTTGGTATTTTCTTAGATAGTAGTAAAATGGATGGCTGTAACTTTACTGAAAGCGAATTATTAGCTTTAATGAACGAATTTTTAACTGAGGAAGAAAAAGCTCAAATGTTCAAAAGTGAAGCTATCAAATCAATCTTAGGAGAAAATCAAATTGAAACTTTAGTAGGTTCTTTAGGAGAAGAAATAAAGTTTAGTCTATTACATAGCACAGAATTTACTAGCAATATAGAAAAAACGAGTCTAATTGGAATAATATGTTCATTAAGCGAGGAAAGAAAATTAGAGTTTTTATCTGATAAAATATTTATTCAAAAAGTACTACAATTAAAGCAATATGATATATCATATATTGCAGAAAGCCTTGAAACAGATGCGTCGAAGGATAATGTAATTAAACTATATCAATTTAGAAAAATAGATATAATGAGTATAGTAAGAACATTTTCTGAAGAAGGAAAAAAACATATTATACTAAGCAATGTATATGAATTAAGTGAGGCAGATTTAGAGATAATAGCTTCAACATTTAGTGTAAGTACATTAGTAGAGTTTTTAGAGCAAAATGAGAAAGCTCTTAAAGAAAAAGGAATTAAGTCATATAGAATTGTAAGATATATGTTAACAAAAGAAAAACAATTAGAATTTATAGGACAACTAGAAAAGCTAAATATAAGTATGGAAAATAAAGCACAGATTTTAGCAATGCTTGATGAAGACGTAAAATCGAGAATAGATACTTCAAATTTTAATCAAGAATATATAGAAGCACTACAAATGGATTCTTTATATGGAGTAATTTATGTAGATATAAATGAACCATTTGAAAAATATAGAAATCTAGGGGATTTGGCAGCTATAAATCCATTGGAATTATCAAGTGAGGGAAAAGCAAAATTAGAGGAATTATTTGAAGTTTGTCCACAGATAAGAATAATAGATGACTTAAATATATCAAGTTCTACAATAGAGGAATATAGAATAGGCGAGGCATGGATTAAAGAAGTAATAGATGGAATAAATGAAGAGTGGACAGATATACAAAAATTAGCTTATGCTGATCATGCAGTAGGGAAGAGAATAAGTTATAGTCCTGATTTTGAAACAGAAGTATGGAATGAGGATGATGCACGTCCATTATGGAAAATAATTGCATCTGGGTATGGTGTGTGTAATGGGATATCACAAGTCGAGCAATATATTTTAGGAAAAATTGGGATTGAAACTGAAATGGTTTCAAGTGAAAAACATACATTTTTGAAAATTAAAAATATAGAAATTCCAAATAGAGAAGGTGGAGTGTCAAAGGGAGATACAATAGTAGATCCTACATGGAATTTAGCAAATCACAAATATGATGCATTTCCAGAAAATTTTTGCAAAAGTTATGAAGAAATTAGAAAAGAAGATAAAAAAGATGATGGAACAGATACAAAAGCTCATGAAATTGAAGGTGAAGAGGAAAATACAACAATAGGATTAGACGAACAAAGTTTAAGAGAGATATTTGCAAGCATAGGACTTGCAAATAAAGATGGAAGTTTTAAAATAGAAACTTTTATGAGTGTAGCAGAAATAGTAGATTTATCTAATCTTGGGGAAGTAGTATCAGTAGAGCAAAAACTCTTAGGTCTATCAAAATACTATACAGAATTTGCTAATAGCCCAAAAGAAACAACAAAAATTCTTAGAAGCATTATAACATATGGTAAAAAGCTAGATTTCAATAAATGTGTTATAGATAGAGTATATGAAAGAGAAGATACAAATAAAAGTCCTGTGTTATATGTACATATTGATTTGCCAGAAAGTGGGAAGCATTTTTATGTTGCTGATAAAGGTACAAAAAGCTTTGTTAGGATGTCAGAAGAAGAATTTGAAGCAAAATTTGAATGTTACGAAATGGATATTCAAAAATCACATGGTAATAAACCATGGAGAGGAACTAGAAAAGTAGTATCAGAAAGAAATGTAAGTGGGGTACCAGAAAAATGATTATACAAGAAATAGTTGAGTTCTTTAAAAGAATATTTAGCAAAGAGGAACAGAGAAAAATGCTAATGGAACCTAATATGCAAGAACAACAAAGTGAAAAAGTAGATTTTATAAAATCAATAAAATTAGAACCAATAAATAAAAAGAAAAGAACAGTTGAAACTCCAATATGTTTTGGAGATGGACTTGGGATACAGACAAAAGTTAGGTATTAAGTTACTGAAATCTTCTAGGTTAGAGAGGAAATAACTCTTGATAACAAAGTGTAGTTATTGTATAATATAAGTAGTGTTATATGTAAACTCAAAATATAAATAATAGGAGAAGAATATGGCAAGGAAAGATAGTAGAATTGACTTTACAAGAGAAGGTTTTAATAAAGAAGGATTTGATACTGCTGGTTATGATATATTAGGTTATGATAAAGATGGCTATGATAGAAATGGACTTGATAGATTTGGGTATAACAGAGAAGGATTTGATGAAGAAGGGATACATAAGGAAACAGGAACACTATTTAGTCCAGATGGCTATAATAAAGATGGATTTAGCATATATGGAAGACATAAGGATACAAGAACTATATATGATAAAGAAGGGTTTGACGCAGGAGGATATAACAAAGAAGGTTACAATAAACATGGATTTAACAAAAAAGGAATACACAAAGACACAGGTACGAAATTTGATTCAGAAGGTTATGATATCTATGGTTATGATAAAGATGACTATGATAGAAATGGATTTAATATAAGAGGACTACACAAAGATACAGGAACTGAATTTAATCTAGATGGTTACAATAGAAATGGCTTTGATAAATATGGAAAACATAGAGATACAAGAGATTATTATGATAAAAGAGGTTATGATAAAGACGGATATGATGAAGATGGATACAACAAAAATGGCTATGATAGAAAAGGTTTTAATACAAGAGGAATACACGAAGGAACAGGAACTAGATTTAACAGAAAAGGCTATGATAGATATGGCTATGATGAAAAAGGTTTTAATATAAGGGGAATACACAAAGAAACAGGGACTAAATTTGATCCAGAAGGTTATGACAGAAATGGTTATGACGAAAATGGCTATAATAGAAAAGGTTTTGATTGGGGTAGAAAACATAAAGAAACAGGTACTGAATTTGATTCAGAAGGTTATGATATTTATGGCTATGACAAAGATGGCTATGATAGAAATGGATTTGACAGATTTGGAGAGCACAAAGACACAGAAACTAAATTTAATCCAGAAGGATTTAATATAAAAGGCTATGATAAAGATGGCTATGATAGAGAAGGTTTTAATAAACAAGGCTTTAATAGACAAGGAATAAACAAGGATACAGGGACATTAGTTGATATAGATGGCTATGACAAAGATGGATATGATGAAGAAGGGTTTGACAGATTTGGGTTTAATAAAAATAGATTCGATAGAAGCGGAATTGATGGTTTAACAGAAAGAAGATATAATGTAGAAGGTTATTATAGTAATGGCTATAATAACATGGGATTTAATAAAGAAGGGTATAACAGAGAAGGCTTTAATGAAGGAGGTGTACATAAAGAAACAGGAACTAAATATAGTCCAGATGGCTATGATATAAGAGGGTTTGACATAAATGGAATACATAGAAAAACAGGAGCAAAATATGATACTGCTGGTTATGATGTTCAAGGTTATGATGAAGAAGGATACGATAGGAAAGGTTATGATAGATTAGGAATTTATAAAGAAACAGGAACTAAGTATAATCTAAAGGGCTATGATAGAGAAGGGTTTACAGAAACAGGATTTGATAAATATGGAAAACATGAAGAAACAAATACTAGATTCAACCCAGAAGGTTATGACGAAGATGGATATAATAGAGAAGGATTTAATAGACAAGGAATACATAAAGAGACTAAGAGCAAGTATGATGAAGAAGGATACGACATACAAGGCTATAATCAAGCGGGTTTTGATAGGAAAGGAATACATAAAGAAACAGGAACGAAATTTGATCCAGAAGGTTATGATAAATTTGGAGAAGATAAAGATGGCTATGATAGAAAAGGTTTTAATAGAGAAGGTATACACAAAATAACACAAGATTATTTTGCCCCAGATGGATATGATCGTGATGGAATAGATTTTAGAAGATTTAATAGAGAGGGGATATGTGTTTATACGCAAGACTACTATGACGAAGATGGATATAATGCACAAGGATATGATAGAGAGGGTTATGATTCAAGAGGATTTAATAGAAATGGAATTAATAGAAATACTAAGTCAAAATATGATTTTAGTTTGCATGACAGAGAAGGTTATGATCAAAAAGGCTTTGATAAAGAAGGGATACATAAAGAAACAGGCACAAGCTTTAATCCAGAAGGTTATGATGTGAATGGATATGATAGGCTAGGTTATGATATATATGGATTCGATGACCATGGAACACATAAAGAAACGGGAACTGGATTTGATCCACAAGGATATGATTCATGGGGCTATGATAAAGATGGCTATGATAGAAAAGGATTTGATATAAACGGAATACACAAAGACACAGGTACAAAATTTGACACAGAAGGTTATGATAAATATGGTTATGACAAAGATCGATATGACAGACAAGGCTATAATGCATATGGAATAGACAGAGAAGGCTATGATGCAAGAGGATTTGATGGGGAAGGAATACATAGAGAAACAAAAACGATATATGACAAAGAAGGATATAACGTAAATGGCTATGATGCAGAAGGATATCTAAGAAGTGGATTTAAAATAATATATCAAAACGAAGAACCAAAATGTAGATATTTTGTAATGTATGGTGATTTTGAGAAAAATACTTATATTATTAGCATACATAAAGAAACAGGAACTGAATTTAATCCAGAAGGTTATGATATTGAAGGATATGATGAAGAAGGATACAATAGAGCAGGCTATGATAGAAATGGATTTGATAGAGTTGGTATTCATGTTGAAACAGGAACAAGATATAATAGGTTTGGATATGATAAAGAAGGTTATAATGAAGCTGGATATAATTCTTGGGGAGAACATAAGCAAGTGGATAACCCAGAAAATCCTAAACTAGATCAAACATTGTTAGAAGAGTTGAAGCTAAAAAAAGCAAATTTGCAACAAGTAGCAGATAAGCTAAAAATTAATTTGCAAGAAGCTCAAAAATTATTAGAAGATTATGTAGGATTAGATGGAAGTAAAGAGTCTCAAGAACAAAAATAGGTAGGTATTATAATGCAAGAAAAAATGTTAATAAAAAAAGAAAAGCTAAATTTATTTGAAAAAATAGGTATATTTTTAAAAAGAATATTTAATAAAAAAGGACAAAACAAAACTGAGGCAAATATTGAAAAAAAATATGATAAAAATACAGTAACATTAGATATGCTACGAAAAGAACAAGACATATTAAATATACAAACAAAATATGAAAATGGAGACATAAAAGAAAATGATTTATCAAGTTACGAAAAAGAAGAATTAATTAAGCTTTACGAAGAGCAAATTAATACGTTAGAAGAAAATATTTGTGCTTATAGAAATAAATTAAGTAATTATAAAGAAAAAATTATTAAGGCAAGAAATAATAAGAGAAGTTAGTTGTTCTCTAATTTAAACATATAAGAAAATCGTGCGTTAGCGAAAGCAAAGCTTTCGACACACATGTGCAAAATTGCTTCGCAATTATTGCACTGCCTAAGGTAAATTAACCTTGTTGTATAGGAAAAATTTACATAGGGTCAAGATAAAAGTTGATTTTCCTATACAATAAAAAAGCCCTCACAAAGAGGGCTTTTTTGACGAGTAATTAAGAAAAATAAAAAGAAAATTTGTTTTACTCGCTTGTATTTTTTAAAATAGTATTGTATAGTTTAATATATGAGAAAATAATAAAAGAAAGTATTAAAATAATATAAATTAGCAGAAAAATTTAACTGGGTTTTGCTTTTGTACTTCTTTCCACTTTTCAACAATTCTAAAATAATTTAATGCAATAATATCTAATATATGATTTAATTCATTATTTGGGATTTGACTTAAATTATTAGCTAATATACAACCACCAGCTTTTGTAAGCCAAATCTTAGTTGAATTGCTAGTTGGTTTCCCTTTTGAAACATGAACATGGATCGGCTCATTATTTTCATTTGACCAAAAATAAATTTTATATCCGCATTATTTCTAATAGATTAGGCAAATTTAAGACCTCCTTCACGAGCATATTTAAAAAATAAATGTGCTCCTCTTTCTACAATTTGTCTGAATTCTTCTACTTCCTCGTCTGAGTATTGCCCATCTCTTTCTATAATTTTATAGCTAGGAAGTTCAAAAACAACTGTATCAAATCCATGCTCTGTTGGCCTTTCAAAAGTAACATGGATATATTCTTCTCCATTATCTTTTTTACAAATGTCTGAGAAAACTACTTCTGTTTCATCTGGATATTTACAAAGTGTATATACCATTATTATCATCCTCCTTTACAATATTATAGAGTATTGATAGTCAAAATAGCTAGTTTTAAAACTAGCTATTTTCAATTATAATTTGGTAGCGAAGGGGAGATTCGAACTCTCGACCTGCCGGGTATGAACCGGATGCTCTAGCCAACTGAGCTACTTCGCCATAAGACTAACATCTATTATAATGAAATATTAGCTATTTGTCAATATTTTTGCCAAAATTTTTGCAAATATCAATAAATATCTAGACATTTAGTATAGATATTTATTAAATATATCAATATTAAAAAACAAAATTATTTCTTGTCAGTATTAACATTTGGTATTACAATTTTCTTATTATTTTTATTAATTTTAGGTTTAGTAGGAGGAATATGATTAGACACAGGAGAAATATCTAAATCTTTTCCATTACCAGAAATAATCTTTATATTTTTTTTATTTTGTCCCATATAACTAACCTCCATACATGTAATTTACAAAACTATAATATCATAACAAAACCAAAAGTGCAAGCATAAAAAATCCCGCTTAGAATAGGCAAAATTTCATTTTAACTATTTACTTTTGCACTCAAATATGGTAGAATAAGCCAAAAAGTAACCTATTTGTTAAGGGGGAAGGAAAATGCAAGATATAATAAAAGAACTAGAAGATAGAGGATATATAGAGCAATTAACACATGAAAAAGAAATGAGAGAGCTATTTCAAAAAGAAAGTGTTAGATTTTATATCGGCATAGATCCAACAGCAGATAGTATGCACATCGGACATTTTGTGGCATTGATGGTAGCAGCAAGACTTCAAAAAGCAGGACATAGACCAATCATTTTAATGGGTGGAGGAACAGCGACAATAGGAGATCCATCGGGAAGAACAGACATGAGGCAAATGCTTACAAGAGAACAATTAGATCATAATGTTGCTTGTATAAAAAAACAAGCAGAAAGATTTGTATCATTTGAAGGAGAAAATGCAGCAATAATTGTAAACAATGCAGATTGGCTATTGGAATTAAATTACATAGATTTCATGAAAAAAATAGGAACTTTATTTTCAGTAAATAGAATGCTTGCGGCAGAATGCTATAAAGCAAGATTAGAAACAGGACTTACATTCTTTGAAATGGGATATATGTTATTACAAAGTTATGACTTTTTATATTTACATGACAATTATGATTGTAAAATGCAAATAGGTGGAAACGATCAATGGTCAAATATAATTGGTGGAGTTGAGTTAATAAGAAAAGTAGGTTCAGAAGATTCTTATGGATTAACTTTTAAGCTACTTACAACAGCAGATGGAAAGAAAATGGGAAAAACAGCAAAAGGGGCTTTATGGCTAAATCCAGATAAAACAACACCTTATGAATTTTATCAATATTGGAGAAATATTGGAGATACAGAAGTTGAGAAAGTTTTAAAGCTTTTAACGTTTTTACCAGACGAAGAAGTAGAAAGATTAGTAGCTTTAAAGGATGAAAAAATAAATGAAGCTAAGAAAATAGCAGCTTTTGAAATAACAAAGTTAATACATGGGGAAGAAGAAGCAAAAAAAGCAGAAGAAACAGCTAAAGCATTATTTGAGGGAAGCGGAAACATAGATAACATGCCAACAACTAAAATAGAAAATAAAAATATATCTTTAGTAGATGCAATAGTAACTGTAGGAATTGCACCTTCAAAAGGACAGGCAAGAAAGTTAATAGAACAAGGTGGAATTACATTAAATGAAGAAAAAATCCTAGATATTAATTATAATTTATCAGAAAAAAATTTTGCAGAAGGGCATGCTATAATAAAAAAAGGTAAGAAAATATATCATAAATTAGAAATAAGTTAAAATTTTTTTATAAAATAATTGCAATTAAATAATAAATATGTTAAAATTGAAATTGCATATTAGGAAAACAAAAATGTTTTCCTTTTAAGAAAGGAATGATAAGACTAAATGGAGATTATAAAGAACATATTAATGGTAGTATATGTAGTAGTAGCAGTGGCATTAATAATATTATCATTAATTCAGTCCAAAGAAAGTTCAGGAGTAACTTCGACAGTTACAGGTTCTAGCTCAAATAATTTCTACAATCAAAATAAAGGTAGAACTAAAGAAGGAAGAATGAAAAGATGGACAATAATGTTAGGAATTGCATTTGCAGTTTTAGCAGTAGTACTCTCAATTTTCTATATATAAAATAAAAGATTACATAAATATAGGAACTTTTAATAGTTCCTTATTTTTTTCTTGTTATGGAGGAGATTGTATGTTTGAAGATATGTTTATTGCAGAAGACGAAAAAGTAATAGTGGACTTACATAATATGGAAGAAAATGAAGCAAAATTTTTTTTAGAAAGGGCAATAGATACAGCAGAACCAAAGATAAAAGAAATTGTTGTAATACATGGATATAGGCAAGGACAAGTTATCTTAAATATGGTAAGAAAAGAATTTAATCACAAAAGAATAGACAAGAAGATAATACCTTTTAACAAACGGAATGACATTAATTTTATTAAAGAAAGAATAACATCTTTCATTCTCGATAATAAAATGAAAAAGATTATTATATGGAATATTTGTTAGAGCAAATTAGCTAGAATGGAGGCTAAAATGAAATTATTATATGGAAATAAATTAATTGAAAATCAATTAAAGGAAAAGGTAGGAGTTACAAAAATACAAATTGCTACTGCATACATAAGTCAGTATGGAATTGATATTTTAAAAGAAATAATCCAAAAAAACAATTTATCTAAAAATGATGTAACAATATATACTAGATATGACTTTACAGACAAAGATACTCATAGAATTTTAAAGCAATTAGCAGAGATAGGAAATATATATTTAATAGAAAATTTGCATGCAAAAGCTTTCTACTTACAAGGAAAAGAAGACTTGTTGATATATGGATCTGCGAATTTAACATATGGTGGGCTTATGAAAAATATGGAATTTTATAACATAGAAGAAGATAGAGAAAACATTACAAAATGTGAAAGCAGTATAAGACTGTTTTTTGAAAGATGTAAAGAAAAAGGTAAAAATGTTGATGAAGCAATTATAGAAAAATATAAAGAATATAATGAAGCAAGAATAGAAGAAATGAGAAAAGTCTCATATAAAAGATTAACTAATATGATGAATACAATAAAAGGAAAAGAAAGCTATGTAGAGACTTCAGAAATTTATGATAAATTAAATGAATTTTATTTTAATAAAGAAGATTATGAAATATTTGAAGAATATCATGAAGACGAAGACGGTATAGAAATTACAGAAAGTAGGAAAAATATAAAAAATAAGCTATTAGCGATAAATAGTATTATAAAATCAGATTGTGAAAATATAGGTCTATATAATCATTGGAATGATGAAAATATAACATCTTCTATATCTCCAAATATGTATAATCATTATAAAGTAAATTGGTTAGGTGTTAGATTTGGAAGAAGTAAAAAAGAAATCGACGAATTAAATAATGATGAAGTTAAAAACTTTAGCTTTCATAAATATGCATGTATGCAATTTAGCATCAGCCTAAGATGTTTTGAAATTGGAATATATCATGCTGTAGCAAGTGATGCAGTAGACAGAAAGTTTTTAAGGCAGGAATTAGAAAATAATACAAATCAAATAAGAAGTAAGATAGTAGAAGAACTAAAAAAATTAAAGGGAAATAATCTAGAATGGACTATATGGTCACCATATAAAGAACAATCAGATATTATATTTTCATTAGATAAAGATGATATAGAAAGGTTTCCAGAATTTTATTTGAAAAATGACAATGATGGAAGTCATTCATCTATTATGTTTAGATTTAGCCCAAATGATGAGAGAATGAAAACTAAAGAAAGTATTTCAGACTTAATAATGGAAAAATTTAAGGTATTATTACCACTATATAATACTGTCATATGGAAGATATTGAAATAATAAAAAGAATATAAGAAAAGCCAATTTTGCATAAAAAAACCTCTTTTTGGAAATAATGAAAATAACATACATTATTTCTAGAAGGAGGTTTTTTATTTGATAAAAAAGGTTGAAATATGTGGAGTAAACACTTCAAAATTACCTGTACTATCAAATGAAGAAAAAAATGAACTATTTGTTAAGATAAAGCAAGGAGACGAAAAAGCAAGAGAAGAATTTATAAATGGAAATTTAAGACTAGTTCTTAGTGTTATACAAAGATTTGGTGGGCGTGGAGAAAGTTCAGACGACTTATTCCAAGTAGGTTGTATAGGATTAATAAAGGCAATAGATAATTTTGATACAACTCTTAATGTACAATTTTCTACTTATGCTGTACCAATGATTATAGGAGAAGTTAGAAGATATTTAAGAGATAATAATCCAATTAGAGTTAGCCGTTCAGTAAGAGATTTAGCATATAAGGCAATACAAGTAAGAGAAAAACTAACCAAAGAAGATGGAAAAGAACCAACAATTGATAGAATAGCTAAAGAATTAGGAATAGAAAGAGAAGAAATTGCATTTAGTTTTGATGCGATACAAGATCCAATATCACTTCAAGAACCAATATATAAAGATGGAGCAGAAAATATTTTTATAATGGATCAAGTAAGTGACAATAAAAATACAGATGAAAAATGGGCAGAGAATCTAAGTTTAGCAGAAGCAATGAAGAAATTAAATCAAAGAGAAAAGGTAATAATCACAAAAAGATTTTTTGATGGAAGAACACAAATGGAAGTTGCAGACGAAATAGGAATATCACAAGCACAGGTATCAAGACTAGAAAAAACTGCAATACAAAGAATAAAGAAAAATTATAAATAAGATTAAAGAAAATATTCATGCATAAAATATGTATGGGTATTTTTTGTTGAAAAAAGCTAAGACAGTATGATATGATTTAGGCATGAGAAAGATTTATGAAACATAAATTTAGGAGACAAGTATGATAGGAAAAGCAAAATGTAAAATAGTTATTTTTTCAGATGCTCATTATGCACCAGAAAGACCGATAAATAATGGATCAAATATAGAAAGAAAATTAACACAATATTCTATTCCATTATTACATAAACTAATAGATAAAATAAATAATGAGATAAAGCCAGATATAGTAATTAGCTTAGGAGATTTAATAGAGGACTTTAATGATCATGATAAAGATATTATCAATCTAAATTTTATTTGGAAATTTTTAAAAAATATAAAAGTACCATTTTATTCAGTGACAGGTAATCATGATTTACGATCTATGAAATCAATAACAGAAGTAGAAAAAATTATGGGGTATAACCATTCAACATTTTCGATAGATATGAGAGGCTACCATTTTATCTTTTTAGGATTAGATGTAAATACAAATCTGGGTGCAGATAAGAAATATAGAGAAGGACGGAATATTAAAGACACAGTTTATATCAGAGGAAGATTTAGTATGGCTAAAGAAAGATTTAGAGAATAATAATTTGCCTTGCTTAATATTTACTCATTATGGAATAGCAGAAGATAATATGCAAGGAAATTGGTGGTTCGAGAATTGTCCTCAATATGCTGTGTTAGGAAATAGAAAAGAGATAAAAGATATATTAAATAAAGACAAGAATTTGATAGCAGCATTTTCAGGACATCAACATTGGACAAAGAAGATAATAGAAAACGATATTGTTTATTATATCCTAGGTTCATTAACTGAAAATATTAATGATAATGAAATACCTGATGGAATATATTATGAAGTGATTTTAGAAGATAGAAAAATAGAGGTAAAAGAAAGACACTTGGAATTAGACTAAAAAGAGAAAGAGTAAAATATGAAGAACCCCAATAGGTAGCTATATTATAAGAAAATAGAAGAATTAACACAAAAAGAATTTGAGCAATTATTTAATGTGGCAACAGATATAACTGAACCTAGCTTTAGAGAAAAATTAGCACCAATTGCAAATCAAAGTATTATCGATATAAATGTACTAGAGTATGATATGAATAATCTAGATTTTGTTACAGCTTATTTATTAGGAATTATAAGCTCATTGCAAACACAAATTCCTGATAATCATTTAGTAGTATTATTTGGAGAATCAGGTTGTGGAAAATCGTACTTAATTCATATTATTTCTGAGTTGAAAAAAAGAGATTTAACACAAATAACAGAAAAAGATAGAGAGTTTTTTGAACTTGACCCAAAAGATTATACATCAGATGGAGAGATAAGAGAGTTAAAGGACATGGTAGACGAAATGACGATTGTACCAAAAAAGACTACTAGACCTTCTAGAGATGGAAAAGTAGACAAACCAGAGATAAAAGAAGGATTAAATAGAGTAGAAGTAGAAAAGTGCGAATGGACATATAAATTTGCAGGAAATTTATATGGAATTTCTAAAGAAGAAATAGATGAAGCTTTAAAGCGAGGAGATGCTATAGTAATTGTAAATGACGAAAGTATGCAAGTAACGTTAAAAGAGGCTTATCCTAGGAACTTCTTACCAATGATGGTATACCAAGATTTTGATAAGCAAAAATGGATAAATGATATGAGAAAAGCTGGCAGAACAGAAGAGGAAATAGAAAGAAGGCTAAGATTATTGGGAGTTTCACAAAGAATATATACTAAAAATAATTTGCCAGGTGTAGTATTTAATATGTCAGAAGCAAGAACAGTAAGAAATTTATTAAGACAATTAAAGGGACAAATATGTATGGAAGATGAACATAACAGGGGAAGGAGCAGATAAGTTAATGGAATATATTGATGTTTTAAATGAAAAAGGAGAATTCACAGGAGAAAAAGCAACAAGACAAAATGTTAAAGATAAAAATAAGTATTTGTTTGATACTGCAAAACTAGTAGGTGTTAAAAACTATGGCAAATTCAACAATTATGGATATAGAGGATTATATAATGGAGAAACGGCTAAAGATATAGCAAACAGAAAAGGAATATCAGAAAAAGAAGATATATTAGATTATATGAGTAGTACAGAACTTGCAGCGAACCTATTTAGAATAACACAAACAGATGAAGTATTAAAAAATAAAAATGTAGATAATGAAGATATGCATGTATAACACATCACAAAGTAGGACAAGCAGTTAGACAAACTATCAAAAGAATTGGTGGAACTATGCCAGAGGATTTACCAACACCAAGCAAAAGTGCAAAACAAATAGAAAAAGAGAAAAATAAGGGATTAATAGACAAAAATAAGAAATCAAAATGAGTTGGTTAGACATTGTAATCAACTAAAATTTGAAGGTCAACTGGTAACAAAATGTTACCAATAAACTGGTTAGCATTTTTAACCGATTAAAATTTAACAAATAATACCCAAGCCTCCATGCATATAATAGCATAGGGGGTTTTTTCTGTCGTTAGAAATTTTGAACGATAGAGAAAAATTTCTTTACGAGAGAATCATGGCGAATGTAGGGGGTATTTTTATGGGAGGAAAAGGATTAGACTTTAAACACAAAGAAGTAATAAATATAACGGATGGAAGACGTCTTCGGCTATGTTCAAGACGTAACAGCAGACTTAGAAAGTGGTATAATTACATCTATAATGGTTGCAAGATAGAGAATAGATATAGTAGGATTGAATTTGAGAGGGAGCAGATAAGAAAAGGCTATACAACAATGCAGGGAGAAAAGAGGACAGGCTATGTGGTAAGGGAAAAGTTTGTATATGAATTGGTTTGTAAGGTGGAGAGGTGATTTTATTTATAAGATGTAGATTTTTAGAGAAATATGTTATATAATGTATTAAATTTATAATATACAAAAGAAGATATATAGAATTAGTAAAAGAAAGGTATATTATGGAAAGCACACATAAATTAATACATATTAATAATATTTTAGTAAATCCAGAAAATCCTAGACACAATCCTGTATTAGATTTAGGAGAAGAGTTTGTAATGAAACAATTGATTACTAACAAAAGAGAAGCTAATGCTATGTACAAATTAATGACAGATATATTTAAAGATGGATGGTATCCATCATCTATTGTAACAGTGACATATGAAGTTAGTAAGAAAAAGTATATAGCATGGGATGGAAATAGAAGAGTTACAGCCTTAAAGATTTTACAAAGACCTCAATTAGCAGATACTTTTGAAGCATTTAGTTATAATCAAAAACGAGGTATATATAATATAAGTAAAGCTATTGAAGATGAGTCATTCTTTGAAGTATTTTGTTATGTTTCACCAACATTTGAAGATTGTGCAGGATATATAAGGAGTATACATACAAATGATTCTGGTGCATTAAGATGGGATACTGCATCAATAAAAAGATTTGAAGAAAGATTAGGAATAAAAAATATATTTACACAACTACAAGGATATTGTCCAAAAGCATTTAGTACAGTAAATAGAAGCTTCCCAGTAAGCAAATTTGAAAAAATTGTTAATTCTAAAATCGGAAAGGAATATTTACAAATTGAATTTATAGATAACACTTTAACATGCTTATCATCAGTAGAGGAATTAGAAAAGAAAGTAAGCAAAATTATTAATGATATAAATGAAAAAGTAATAACAAATGAAACAGTAAAAAACATTAAGAACATAAGAAAATATTTATATCCAAATAATAATGAGATAAAATTAGAGAATATAAATAATGAAAAGGAATATAAAGAAAAATTAAAGATAGATACATTAATAGATGAGAAAGATGAAGAAAACACGCAAATAGGATTGTTTGATGGTAGTTTGCCTATAAAGAACAAAACAAAAGAAGAAAATAAAACAAAGAGTATTAAGAACAAAACAAAATTAATTAGAAGGAATCAAGATATTAAGTTCAGATACTTAGATATTTCAAATCTTAAATCTTCTAATCAAAGGGCAAAGGGAATAAAAAATATTGTTTATGAGTTACAACGCATGTCAACTTATAATCAATATAGGTATTATCCATCAGCATACTGCTTTTTAATTCGATCGATTCTTGAACAGTCAAGTATTTATTTTTTAATAAATATGTCTAAGTGGGAGAAATTGAGAGAAGGTAATAATGATAAAGACCTAAGATTAGAACAAATAATTAATTATGTATCAAGAAACAAAGGGAATTTAATTGCTGATGATACAATATTAAAATGCTGGGAGACATGTTTTGATTCATTGGGAACGAAGAACTATTTAGATTTAGTAATTCACCATCCAGAACAAGTTACAGCAAATATAGAAGCAATTAGAAATATAACTGATATAGGAATGTATGCAATTATACAGTATTTTCTTAATTCTTAAAAAACAAAATATTTAAAAGAAATATACAAAAAATAATAGGAGGCATAGTTTATGAATATTATAGAAATTTATAATAAATATCATTTGCCAGAAAATTTACAAATGCATATGCTAAGAGTAGCTACATGTAGTAAAATGATAATAGATAATTGGAATGGACCAAAGATAGATAAAAAGTCAA
Source organism: uncultured Clostridium sp. (assembly GCA_947575745.1). Taxonomy (GTDB): domain Bacteria; phylum Bacillota; class Clostridia; order TANB77; family CAG-508; genus JAAWPK01. Next base: position 2,434 of record CANPOS010000013.1, on the reverse strand, counting down.
TAATTAGAGTGAGTTTATTACATGATATGGGAAATATTGTAAAGATTCCAGAAAATTTTTCTAGAGATGAAGATTTTAAAAGAATTAGAAAGAAATATTTTGATAAGTATGGAACAAATGACCATGAAATCAATCTTGAAATTGGAAAACAAGAAGGATTAAATAAAAAGGAAATAGAGATATTAGATGGGAAAAGGTCAAGAAAAAATGAAGAAACTCTAAAATCTAATTCATATGAGAGAAAAATATGTGCCTACTGCGATCAACGAGTTAGCCCTAGTGGAGTCGTTAGCATAAAAGAAAGATTAGAAGATGCAAAGGTTAGATATAAAGACAAGGCATTGTCTGTATGGTCAAATAAAGACAAAGCAGATTATTTGATAGAATGTTCTTTGGGGATAGAGAAACAGATTATGGAATACTGTACAATTATGCCAGAAGATATAAATGATGTAGCAATAGAAAAATATATAGAGGAATTAAGAGAATATGAAATTAAAAGATAAATATACTACGACACGTGTAGGCAGAAATAATATATGAGCAAAAGAGGGAATAAAAATGATGAGTGAAGATTTAAATTTTTCCAAACTTATGGAAGATGATTTAGAAGAAGTAGCAAAACTTTATGATGAAGAAAGAACAACTATTACTAATCGTGTCAAGATGAAGGAAACATTTGAAAAAATTAAAGATAAGCCAGAATATAAAATGATTGTAGTAAAAAATAATCATAACATTATTGGTTTTGCGAAAGCAATTATACATTACGATATTTTTGAAGAAAATAATCCATTTATTACAATTTGGAGTGTTAGAGTAAAAAAAGAATATAGAAGACTTAAAGTAGGAAGTAAACTATTTGAATATATTGAAAAGATAGCTAAAGACAAGAATTGTGAGTTTATATGTCTAATGGCAGATAAAAATAATACTGTAGCAAATCAATTTTATAAAAGTTTAGGATATGAATATGAAAATGGATATGCAAAATTTTTGAGGAGATAAGTATGAAAGTAATAGTTGGTGGAATTATAGAAAAGGACGGAAAATATCTGTTAGTACAAGAAGCAAAAGAGAAAGCTTATAAAAAATGGAATTTTCTAGCTGGACATTTAGATTTTAATGAAAGTTTAAAGCAAGGAGCAATTAGAGAAATTAAAGAAAAAACAGGATGCGATGTAGAACTAGATGGTGTGTGTTATATTGCAAATAAAGTTTTAGAAGATGATTTGTTTGTAATGGTAGTTTTTAATGCTAAGTTAGTTAAGGAAACTATTGAGTTTGACGAAGAAGAAATTTTAGATGTTAAATGGTTTGATTATGAAGAAATAATAAATAAAATGGATAATGAACTAAGAGAAAATTATATTAAAACAGCAATAATAAATCAGAGAAATAATTTAATTGCGTCAAATGATATAGTAAGTGTTTTAAATGACTAAGATATAAGAATAACAATTGACATTCAAAATAATTAAATATTTTGAAAAATGTGGTTTAATTAATTTATTAAATAAAGATATTGATATATGATAAAAAGGGGGATAAAAATGCTATTTCCAAAAGTGACTACAAATAAATCAAAAGGTACAAGTGGACAAGCATATTTTGAATGTTTTGTATATGAAAAATTAAAATGTATATATCATCCTATACATGAAGAAAATGATTTCGGAATTGATGGGTATATAGAATTGGTAGTAAATGGAAATGCTACTAGTAAACTTGTAGGTGTGCAAATAAAACATGGTAATTCATATTTTAACAAGTTGACTAAACTTGGATATAAATATGTAGGTGAACAAAAACACTTGAATTATTATTTGAATAATCAAAGCCCAATATTTATTGTTATTATGGATAATGATTTTCAAAGAATGAATTGGATACAATTTAAAATTGAAAAGACTATTCCTATAAACGAAATAAATTGGTGTATAGAAATACCAAAAGAAAATGAATTGAAAACAAATTTTAAGGAAGCAATTTTTAATGAGGCTGGTCCTATAATAGATTTTGGACAACAAATACAGTTTAATTGGGCAATTAATTCTATTCTGCAAAAAACAGATAGAAAAGTAATAGCAATTCCTAAATATGAAATAATAAAAAATAGTTTTAGAACTATTAATGAATATATAAATAGAATGTCTATTGATAATGAATTATTAATTAATGCGAGAACGTCATTAGATATATACTTTCCTGAATTTAGTATAGATTCAAGAGAGATATTTCAAATTCCAGAAATAATGCAATGGTTAAAGCAATCAATCGACATAGGAATCCCATGGTTTTATTTTCTAGACTATAGACAGACAAGTACATGTTTTAATTTGCTTGTGCATTCTTATTGTGGAATTACTAATATGCATAAGATATATACTTTCCTGAATTTAGTATAGATTCAAGAGAGATATTTCAAATTCCA
>CANPOS010000012.1 GCA_947575745.1 uncultured Clostridium sp. | reverse complement strand
TATGGTTAGAAACCAAAATAGTCAAAGCCAAAACCAAACAAAACCAAAACTATTCTGATTTCTAGCCATAAAGAGAAAATTTTAACTCCATGATTTTATAAAATTTGTTATTTTTTACATAATATATCATGTATTAATTTGTATTATACACAATATGTTATGTATTGTCAATACATAACATATTATTTATATTAAAATTATAAATAGAGGTGATTAAGTTGTATAAAAGAATTAAAGAGCTAAGAGAAGATAACGACAAAAAACAAATAGAAGTAGCCCTTATAATTGGAACATCTCAACAATATTATAGTGAATATGAAAATGGGAAACGCCCTATCCCTATTGAAAAATTAAAAAAACTAGCAATATTTTATAATACAAGTATAGATTATATTGTAGAATTAACAAATGAAAGAGCTCCTTATAAAAGAGTTTAAAAAAATATCACCCTTTTCATCTTGATTAAGGTGATATTTTTTTCTTTATATTTTATTTTTCACTGCTATTAATGCTTTTATTGTTTTTCCATCCTCTAGGTACATTTTTTCATGTTCTGTTTCAATATTATTTTCAAATATATTATTTTCATGCAAGTTATCTGTTTTTTTAATTACTTCAAAACCAGCTTCTTCAAAATATTTAAGGCTATCATAGAATAATCCGTCATCATCTGTTTTAAAATATATTTCTCCATTTTCTTTTAAGAATTCTCTATATAACATTAATTGCTTTGTATGTGTTAGTCTTTTCTTTCTATGCTTTGGCTTTGGCCATGGATTACAAAAGTTTATATATATTCTATCTACAGTATCTCTTTCTGACATAAACAATAGTATTCTTTCAATGTCATGCCTTGTAAGAATTATATTATTTGGTTCTATCCCCTTTTCTTGATATGCCTTTTCTATATTCCTTTTACTTAAGCCGAAGCATGGCATCTACCATATCTACTGCTATATAGTTAATGTTAGGATTAGCAGATGCAAGTTCTGCAATAAATGATCCTTTTCCACAGCCTAGTTCTATATTAATTGTCTGTTTATTTTTAAATGTTTCATGCCATTTTCCTTTTAGTTCTTCTGGATTATCCGCATAAAACTTACATGTTTCTAATTCTGGTCGTGCCCATTTTTTGTATCTTATTCTCATATATACCTCTCGTTTGAACGGGCGCACATTGTGCGCCCCTACATTTATCTATAATATTCTACTCCTGATTGGAAAATTTTTATATCATAATTTCCTGGTACATTTTTTGTAACTCCTGTATAACATCTTTCTGAATGTCCCATTTTTCCGAGTATCCTTCCATCTTTACTTGTTATTCCTTCTATTGCTAAAATAGAACCATTTGGATTGTAATTTATATCATATGTTGCATTACCATTTAAGTCCACATATTGTGTTGCTATTTGTCCATTCTCTATTAATTCTTTTAATACATTTTCATTTGCAACAAATTTCCCTTCTCCATGTGATATTGGAACTATAAATTCTTCTCCTAATTCTACTTTATTAAACCATGGTGATAATTTTGAAGTTACTTTTGTTGTTACTATTCTTGATTGGTGTCTTGCTATCTTGTTATATGTAAGTGTTGGCATGTCAGGTGTCATATCTATAATATCTCCATAAGGTAGTAATCCTAATTTTATTAATGCTTGGAAACCATTACATATTCCTAACATTAATCCATCTTTCTCATATAGATGTTTATGTACTAATTCTTTTAGTTTTGGATTTCTAAATACAGAAGCTATGAATTTTCCTGAACCATCTGGTTCGTCTCCTGCACTAAATCCTCCTGGTAACATTATTATTTGTGCTTGTTCTATTTGTTTAGCAAAAGCATTTATAGAATCTTCTATGTCATTTGCTTTTAAGTTTCTAAATATCTCTATATTTGCTACTGCTCCTGCATCTGTAAATGCTTTTTTTGCATCTTCTTCACAGTTTGTTCCAGGAAATGCTGGAATAAACACCCTAGGTTTTGCAAATTTTGTATTTGCTACTATATTACATTTTTTATCACTTAATATATTTTTGCATTCTTCTTTTATTTCTGTTGTTTTTGTTGGGAATACTTTTTCTAGTGGCTCTTCCCAAAGTTTAATTAATTCGTCTATATCAAGTTTTGTTCCTTTTATTTCTATATTATTTCCATTAGTTGTTGTTCCTAATATTTCTAATTTTTCATTTTCTACATTCTCGCTTAATTCTATTACAAAACTTGCATACATTGGTTCAAATACATTTATATCTTTTTCAAACTTAAATCCTATTTTGTTTCCTATACACATTTTTGTTATAGCTTCTGCTATTCCACCATTTCTAATTGTTGTAACAGAAATTGCTTTCTTTTCATTTATTAGCTTATATACTAATTCATAATTTTCTTTTAAGTCTTCAAAATCTGGTAAGAAGTCTTTATCTGTATTTGTTCTTAAGATTACTACTTTTGAATTCGCCTTTTTAAATTCACTTGATGTAACAAAGTTTGTATCAACTGTTCCTACACAGAAAGAAACAAGCGTAGGTGGTACATCTAATTCATTATATGAACCTGACATACTGTCTTTTCCACCTATTGCTGCAATTCCTAATTTTTCTTGTACTAAGTAAGCTCCAAGTAGTGCTGCAAATGGTTTTCCCCATCTCTTACTATCTTCTCTTAGTTTTTCAAAATATTCTTGTAATGTAAGCCAAGCTTTTTTGTAGTTTCCTCCTATTGCTACATATTTAGAAACTGATTCAACTACTGCATATACTGCCCCATGGAATGGACTCCATATAGCAATTTCTGGATTATATCCAAATGTCATTATTGTTCCAGTATTTGTGTATCCTTCAAGAGTAGGTATTCTTGCACACATTCCTTCTTGTGGAGATAACTGATATTTTCCTCCAAATGGCATAAGTACAGTTCCAGCTCCTATTGAACTATCAAATCTTTCTACTAATCCCCTTTGTGAACAACAATTTAAGTCTTGTATTGTTTCTTTCCATTTTTTTGATATATCATTACTATGTCTTTCTTTAGCAAAATAGCTTTTTTCATAATCTGGCTTTGTAACTTCTATATTACTTTTCTTTACATCTCCATTTGTATTTAAAAAGTCACGACTAATATCTACTATTGTTTTTCCTCTCCAAAACATTTTCATTCTTGGTTCTTCTGTAACAGTTGCAACAACTGTTGTTTCTAAATTTTCTTTTTCTGCTAATCTTTCAAATTTTTCTACATCTTCTTTTCTAACTACAACTGCCATTCTTTCTTGTGATTCTGATATTGCAAGTTCTGTTCCATCTAGCCCTTCATATTTCTTTGGAACTTTGTCTAAGTTTATTTCTAGTCCATCTGCAAGTTCTCCTATTGCAACTGAAACTCCACCAGCTCCAAAGTCATTACATCTTTTAATAAGTTTTGTAACTTCTGAATTTCTAAATAGTCTTTGTATTTTTCTTTCTTCTGGTGCATTTCCTTTTTGTACTTCTGCTCCACATGCTGTTAATGAACTACTGTTATGTGCTTTTGAAGAACCTGTTGCTCCACCACAACCATCTCTACCTGTTTTTCCTCCTAATAATATTACTATATCTCCTGGTATTGGTCTTTCTCTTACTACATTTTTAGCTGGTGCTGCTCCAATTAATGCCCCAATTTCTAACCTTTTTGCTACATATCCTGGGTGATATATTTCTGTAACTTGTCCTGTTGCAAGTCCTATTTGATTTCCATATGAACTGTATCCTCTAGCTGCTTCTGTTGTAAGTTTTCTTTGTGGTAATTTGTTTGGTAATGTTTCTGAAACTTTTTTTCTTGGGTCTCCACAACCTGTAACACGCATTGCTTGATATACATATACTCTTCCTGAAAGTGGATCACGTATTGCTCCTCCAAGGCATGTTGCTGCTCCTCCAAATGGTTCTATCTCTGTTGGGTGGTTGTGTGTTTCGTTTTTGAACATTATTAAATACTCTTCTTCTTTTCCGTCTACTAATATATTTGCTTTTATACTACATGCATTTATCTCTTCCGATTCATCTAAGTCTTTTAATAATCCTTTCTTCTTTAATTCTTTTACTGCTATTGTTGCTATATCCATTAAGCATATGTCTTTTGCTTTTTTGTTCTCATATACATAATTTCTTGATTTTTGGTAATCTTCAAATATTTTTTCTAATAAATCCCATTTAATATCTATTACTTCAAATTTTGTCATGAAGGTTGTATGTCTACAATGGTCTGACCAATATGTGTCTATAAGTTTCATTTCTGTCATAGTAGGATCTCTTTTTTCTTCGTCCCTAAAATATCTTTGGCAGAATTTTAAGTCTTCTATATCCATTGCAAATCCATATTCTTCATAAAAGTGTTTTACATTTTCATCTGTCATGCTTATAAATCCTTTGACAACTTTTACATCTTCTGGTTCTTGCATCTTATCTTTTAAAGTTTCTGGTTTTTCTAATGAACATTCTCTAGAATCTACTGGATTTATTAGGTATGATTTAATTTTTTTGACTTCGTCTTCACTTAAATTTCCTTTTAGAATATAAATTTTAGCTGATTTGCAAGTTAATCTCTCTCCTCCTGCAATTATTTGTAAGCATTCTGATAATGAATTCGCTCTTTGGTCAAATTGTCCTGGTAAAAATTCTACTCCAAACATTATATCTTTTGCATCTTTTTCGTATTCTTCTTCAAAGCATATATCTACTTGTGGTTCTGAGAAAATTGTGTTTTTTGCTTGCCTAAACACTTCGTCACTTATTCCTTCTACATCGTATCTGTTTAGTATTATTACGTCACTAAGGTTTGTAATTTGTAAGTTTTCCTTTAAGTCCTCAAGTACTCCTTTTGCATCTACATTATAGCCTTCTCTTTTTTGTACAAAAATTCTTTTTACCATAACTTAAATATCCTCCATTTGACATTTATATTTATTTTTTAACAAAAATATTATATCATAGTTTTTTCAATAAGTATATAAAGAATTGTATAATTTTGCAAATTTACATAATATATGTTATAATTATATTATCATCCTAATATAGGAAATTTTTTGTGGAGGTTTCATTATGACAAAGACATTTGTAGGCATAGTATCTGTTCTTCTTGCCTATGCTTTCGCCTTTTTCTTAAGTGTTAGCGTAAGCATGGAAAAGAACAATCGCTATGCTCCTGAAGCACAACTACCCCTGAATGTTTCCCAGAAATACGCAAACATTCAGCTCCTCAATCGGTATGGGTACATTTCCACCAGTGAATTGCAACCCCTGTATGACCACCCCAAAAGTGATATGTCCTTAGAGGAATATAGTGCATTTTTGGATCAGTTTCTTGAAGGAAGGGAGGTTGAACTTCAGGAAATCTATTGCAAATCTGAACTTAAGGAGGATTAATTCCACACAAGTCGGCTCAAGTTTTCGAGCAAGAGCAAAAGGCGGAAACGTGTAAAAACGTTCCCGCCTATTTGCTTTTTTAAATCTCATCTGTATAATATATCTCTCCACTATCTGTATATGTTTTATAGTATTTACCTATAAATTCTGGTTTTGCCATATCTTCTTCTGATTCAAATTCAAAGCTACATTCACATACAACTTTGCCATTTTCATCTATTACTCCCCATTTATTATCTTTTCTTATTCCTGAAAACCCATACATATTAAATTCTGTTACATAGTCATATTCTGGTTCTACTACTGTGTTTCCAGACTTATCTTCAAATCCCCATTTTTCATTTTTATTTATAGCATATAATTTGTTATTTGGTAACATTTCTTTTGCTGTTTTTAGCTCTCCATTTGTTGTTACATATTTTATAGATTTATCATTATATATCTCTATATATTCATTTTCGATTTCTACTATTGCATTTTCTAATGAAGTAATTTCTTTCATATTTTCTGATATTATGTATGTTATTCCTTTGTCCATATCTATGCCTTTTAGAAGTTTATAATCTCCTATTTGGCTAAGTACATCATACTCAAATTCTTTTTGGACTTTTCCATCTTTGTCTATAACTCCAAGTCCCTTTCCTTCTTTATATGCTATGAAGTATTTATCAAAGACATATTCTATATATAAATATTCATTAGGAACTATTTCTTCTCCTTTTGCATTTACTAATCCATAAAGTCCATCCTCATTAATTGTTATGTATGATTTTACTTCTTCTACCTCTGTCATTGATGTATATGAATTTTCTATCTTTTCTCCATTTTGGTTAAAATATATATCTTCTGAATAAGATTTAGCAAGTATATATACACCATTAAATTGTATAGATTTATATTCTATGTTTACAATTGTTTTTCCACTTAAGTCTAAAACTCCATATTGTTCACCTCTTTGAACTGCAAAAAGGTTTGTATCTCCATTATATTCTATTGATTGGTAGGCAAAATCTATTTCTACATTTTTATTCTTTACTACTCCATACCTACCATCTTTAGCAACTATTAAGTAAATATCATCTTTATCTATGTCTAAAACTCTGCTTATACTTGAATATTCTGTATCTAAAAGCTTATCCCAATTACTACTTATATATCCATATCTATAACCTTCTTCTGTTGTCTTTCTTACAATATATCCTGATTTTGAGTATCCATTGTCTTTATAATATTTATCTGCTTCTATTTCGTCATAATCAAAAGGTATGAGTTCTACACCTTTATTATTTACAACTCCATATTTTCCATTCTTCTTTGCAAGAATTTCTCCTTCTTTATATTTTACTGATGCAAGTTCTTCATATATTGGCTTTGCTACAACATTTCCTGAAAAATCTATTAGTCCAATCTTTCCATTCTCTTCATATGCAAGAACTGATTTTTCATAAGGAAGATTAGTTGTTGCACCATTTACTTCTATAGCTTGTACATTCTGGTACTCAGTAAATATTTCCTTTTCCTCTTCATTTAATACCTTTGTATTTCCTTCAAAATCTCTCACTAAAAAAACAGCTTTTGTTGGATTTGGTATTATTATGTTTTCATATTTGGCTTCAACAATTGTGTTTCCGTTTTAAGTCTATTACTCCACATTTTTCGTCTGTTACAACTCCAAAATATTTATAATCTTTTTCAGAAATTTTTTCTAGAACATAATTCTTGTTTCCATTTATAACCTTTACTACAATAAATATTCCAATTAATAGTATCATTATAGCCAATATAATTATTGTAATTGTTTTTATGTTTATTTTTTCTCCCATAATTTGCTCCCTATTTTTTTATTATTTTATTGACCATAATATTTTTTCATATACCAAGAAGAATAATCAAATGTTCCTTGAGTTTCTGGTGCTTCATAGTCAACTCCTTTTGTGTCAACTGTAACTGTTGTCATTTTTATTGTTTCTTTTGGCTCTGAAGTTTTTGTTTCTTCTTTAGTTTCCTCATCTACTTCTACTTTTAATTCTACTTTAGAAATAGCATCTAAAGTTTCCCAACCATCTATAAGTTTACCAAATGCTGCATAGTTTCCATTAAAGCTTGGACAATAGTCTGTACATATAAAGAATTGGCTTCCAGCAGAATTATAAGACTCACTTAATAGTTCTGCACTATTATAGCTTGATCTAGCCATAGATATAACACCTTTTTCATGTACTATTGGGTTTTTATATCTATTAGCCTTAAATTCTCCTACAATAGCATATTCTTTATCTTCATCTGAGTCTTTTTCTATACTACTATCTACTGCACTTAAAGTAGGTCCTCCTGTTCCATCACCTTTTGGATCCCCACCTTGTATTACATATGTTTCTATTCTATGAATTGTAAGTCCATTATAAAATCCATTGTTTGCAAGTGTTATAAAATTTTTAACTGTATTTAGAGCATATTCAGGATATAGTTCAACAACTAAAGGTTTTTCATATCCTTCTATTGTTATTGTTGCAATAGGATTTTCTGGTTTATAAGTTAATTTTCTTATCACTCCATAACTTACTGTTCCTATTACTATTACGACTAATATTATCGCAATTATTAAAGTTATTACTTTTTTGTTCATTTTTCTTTCTTCCTTTCCTATATTTATTTCAACTCACTTAAACTATAATAAGTTCTATCATCAAATGTAAATCCTTGTACACTAATTACATCTCTTGTCTTAAAGTTAATTATCAAGTCCCCTGGTTCACTACTTATATCAAATAAATTTTGTACTTCATATTGAGTTAAATATCTATAATATGTATATGTCTCTCGATAATAATAGTTATCTTTTTGAGAATCTAATATATTAGAGTAATTTATTTGTCTAGCTATTTGTAAAGTATTTTTTGCTTCTTCATTATCTGTTACATTTTCACCTATCATAAAGTAATCTGTTTCTCCAAGTTTAATTTTTTCATATATTGTATCAACTTTACCTTGTACTTGCTCTAATTCATATCTAAAATTTTGGAATTTAATAGTTCTTAATGAATTAACTCCATAGTTTACAGTTGCTGTTATTAATATAATCATTAATATTATTGTTATTATCAATGCTACCATTGTTATTCCAGTTTCTTTTTTCATTTTCTTACCACCTCGTTTTATTTATCTTTTGTCTATCATATAAGCATTCTATCAAATACAAATTGTTCTTGCATTCTTTGTAATGATTGCTTTATTGTTCTAGCTCTTATTTCTCCTATTCCTTCTACATTGTCAAGCTCTGGTATATCTGCAATAAGTATATGTTGAAAGGATTTGAATGTTTTCACAAGATTTTCTACAATGTTACTTGGCATTCTAGGGATTTTATTTAATATTCTATATCCTTTAGTGTACACTCCTATTTCATCATAATTATCGAAGTTTTCATATCCTAGAATTTTCGCAATTACTGCAGATGTCAAAAGTTCTTCTTGAGATAATTCTATTATCTGATTAAGTACTTCCTCATCATTCTTATCTTGCATCATATAGTCTTTAATTATTAATAATTCTTCTTTTTCTAGGTTTCCAATTATTTCTTCTAATTGCATCTCTATTAGCTTTCCGTTCTTCTCCTAGCTCATATATTTGTCTTTGTACCAATTCTGCAACTTTCATAACCATTTCTGCTCTTTGTATTGCTATTATTACATTTTCTAAAGAAACTATGTCATTAAATTCATATTCATTTAGTGTTATTAATTTTTCATCAAAAACATTTTTATATCTTTGTAAAGTTTGAAGTGCTTGATTTGCTTTTGTAAGTACTTTTGAAGTATCCTCTAAAAGATACCTAATGTCTCCTTTAAACATTGTTATAACATTTCTTCTTTGCGATATACTTATGACTATTTCCCCTGTTTGCTTTGCTGTTCTTTCTGCTGTTCTATGCCTTGTTCCTGTTTCTTTTGTTTCTATTAGTGGAGATGGTATAAGTTGTGCATTAGCATATAGAATTCTTTTTAAGTCACTGCTTAAAACTATTGCCCCATCCATTTTTGCAAGTTCATATAATCTTGCAGCTGTATATTCTTCGTCTATCTTAAATCCGCCCGGTCTACTATATCTAATACTTCGTTTGAATCTCCAATTACAATAAGTCCTCCTGTTTTTGCTTTTAGTATATTTTCTAATCCTACTCTTATCTCAGTACCTGGCGCTACTATTCTTATTATGTTTGCTATAATGTCTTGCTTATTCTCTCTCATAGTAGTCCGTACTCCTTTCATGGCATCCTTGATATTTTTCACACCTATTATATCTAATTTAAATTTTTCTTTCAATAGTTTTTTATTATTTTCTGGAATTATACATTTTTTAAATCCTAATTTTTCTGCTTCTTTAAGTTGTTTATCTATCATATTTACTCTTCTAACTTCGCCTGTTAGCCCAACTTCACCTATTACAACTATATCATTTGGTATTGGTTTATTTTTGTGACTAGAACACACACTAAGTATTATTCCTAAATCAATCCCTGGTTCGTTTATTCTTATTCCTCCAACTACATTAAGGTATGCATCTTGATTTGATAGATTTATTCCTGCTCTTTTTTCTATAACTGCCATTAGAAGCGTAAGTCTATTAAAGTCTATTCCATTTGCTGTACGTCTTGGAAATCCAAATAATGTTTGGGTAGTTAGTGCTTGAAGTTCTACAAGAAGTGGTCTTGTTCCTTCCATTGTTGAAACTATGACAGAACCTGCTGGGTCTTCATCTCTTTCTGAAATTAGAACTTCTGATGGATTTATTATCTCTGTCATCCCTTCGCCTTCCATTTCAAACATTCCTATTTCATTTGTTGAACCAAACCTATTTTTTACTCCTCTTAATACCCTATATGATAAATATCTTTCTCCTTCTAAATATAAAACTACATCTACCATATGTTCTAATACTCTTGGTCCTGCAATATTTCCGATCTTTTGTAACATGTCCAATTATAATTGTTGTTACTTTTTTTTCCTTGCACATCCTCATAATTCTTGATGTTATCTCTCTTAACTGGCTTGTACTTCCTGGAATTGAGTCAACTTTATCTGAATATATAGTTTGTATTGAGTCTATAATTACTAGTTCTGGAACTTGTTTTTCTATTTCACTTTCTATTAGATCTATATCTGTTTCGCCAAAAAACATAACATTATTTTTATCTATTTTTAGTCTGTCTGCTCTTAGTTTAATCTGTTCTGCTGATTCTTCTCCTGAAACATAAAGAACTGTCTTTTCTGTTTTTATTTTGTCACATATTTGGAGTATTAGAGTTGATTTTCCTATTCCTGGTTCTCCTCCAAGTAGAATTAATGATCCATCTACTAATCCTCCTCCGAAGTACTCTATCAAGTTCTCCAAATCCTGTTGAAATCCTTGATATTTCTTTATATTCTACATTCTTTAATGCAACTGCTGTAACTTCTTTTCCTTCTTTTTTGCTTTGTTTTGTCTTTTCGTCTAACTTTTGTTCAAAAAAAGTATTCCATTCATTACATGTTGGACATTTTCCAAGCCATTTTGCTGATTCATAACCACATTCATTACAGACAAAGACTGATTTTGCTTTTGCCATTTTTTCCTTTCCGTTCAAAAATGAACTTGATTTATTAATCTTTTTTAGTTTGGGAAAGAATTAGTATAGTGCTAGGCATTTTAAAATAGAAATACCGCAGGCGTGCTTTTTGCACGTTGAGGATTTTCTACTTTAAAATAACGACGCAATATGCTGATTATTTCCCAAACTTATTATTTTCTTAATTCTGCCTTAAATTCTTTTTCAACTAGGCTAATTGCTTTTTCTATTGCTGGATTTATTTCTTCATCTGTTAAAGTTTTTTCTTGTGAACTGAATGTTAATGAAAATGCTATACTTCTCTTTCCTTCTTCAATTCCTTTTCCTTCATAAACATCAAATATTTCTACATTAGTTAAATATTTTCCTGCTGCATTCTTTATGGTTTTTGTTATTTCTAACCCTTCAATATTTTTGTCTACTACTAGACTTAAGTCTTTCTTGATACTTGGGAATTTTGATATTTCTTTATATTTCATCTTTCCAGTTTTAAGCTCTAATAACTTACTTAAATTTATTTCACATACAAATACTTTTTCCTCACATACACTTGGATGTATTAATCCCATTATTCCATATTTTTTCCCATTAACAATAACATCTGCTGTTTGACCTGGATGAAATTCATTTGGAATATCTTTTGTTTTTGCAAAACTATATCTATTCTCATATCCTAAACTATCTAATACTTCTTCTACAATTCCCTTTAATATATAGAAATCTACTTGTTTTTTATTATTAATTCCTGTATAGAATTCTCCTGACATTAATACACAAAGTTTTAAATCTTCTCCATATTCTTCGTTATTTTTGTAGAATCCTTTTCCTATCTCAAATATAGATACATCTTTGTTTTCACGTGCTGCATTATATTCATATATCTTAAATAGTGATGGTATCATACTATATCTTAATGTGTTTCTGTCTTCACTCATTGGATCCAATAATTTTACTACTTCAAATTTATCTTTTGTAAAACTTTCTGCTTCTTTTTCGTTTACCAATATATATGATAAGGTTTCATTTAATCCTAATGAAATCATTTTGTTTCTTAAAGCTCTTTGTGTTCTATCATAACTTCCTGGTATTGTAGGCACTACTGGCAATTTTCCTTCTATATTGTTTACACCATAAATACGTCCTACTTCTTCTATTAAGTCTTCTTGTATTTCTATATCTATTCTCCTTCTAGGAACTGATACTTCTATGTTTTTATCTTTAGATACTGCTTTAAATCCTAATCTTCTAAAAATATCTATTGTTTCTTCTAAAGATATATTTGAACCAAGTAGATTATTTATCTTCTCAAGTTGTATTTCTATTTTTTTGTCTTCTTTTTCTGTCTTATCTAATATACAAGTTCCTTTTGATATAGTTGCATTTGCATATTTTTCAAGAAGGGTTACTGCTCTTTCTGCTGCCATATATGTCCTATTTGAGTCTAATCCTTTTTCAAAACGGTTACTTGCTTCACTTCTCACTATTTTCTTTGATGTAAGTCTTACTTTTACTCCATTAAAGATTGCCGCTTCTATTATTACATTTTTAGTAGTTTCTGTAATTTCGGTATCTAATCCTCCCATAACTCCTGCAAGTCCTATTGCTCTTGTTCCATCTGATATTACTATATCATCTTTTGATAAGGTTCTTTCTACTCCATCTAATGTCGTTAATTTTTCTCCTTCTTCTGCCATTCTAACTTCTATTTTACCTTTTAGTTTATCTGCATCATAAAAATGAAGTGGTTGACCTGTTTCTAGCATTACATAGTTACTTATATCTACAACATTATTTATTGGTCTTATTCCTGATGCAAGAAGTCTATTTTTTATAAACTCTGGGCTTTCTTTTATTTCTACATTTAATGCTCTTTTTGCTAAAAATATAGAGCAATTATCTGTTTTTATGTCTAATGAAAATGTTTTGTTAATATCTTCATTATCTTCTTTGTGTGAAATATCAATGTCTTTTACTTTTTTATCATATATTGCACCTATTTCATATGCCATACCAAGTATACTTAATAAATCTCCACGATTTGCAGTTAATTCAAAATCTATTACTTCATCATCAAGCCCCATATATTTTATTGGATTTTCTCCTGGTTTTGCATCCTCTCCTAAAACATGAATACCATTTTTGTCTTCTTCTGATTGAAATTTACTTTCAATTCCAATTTCAGTTAAGGAACAAATCATTCCATTTGATTCTATTCCTCTTTTCATTGCTTTTTTTATTTTAAATCCACCAGGAAGTTCTGCTCCATCTAACGCAACAATTACTTTTTCTCCTTTTGCAACATTTGGTGCTCCACATACGATAGTCAATACTTCATTGCCTACATTTACTTTACATACATGTAAATGATCAGAATCTGGATGCATCTCACAAGATATAACTTCTCCAATTACTAATTTTGTTGCATTTATTAATTTTCCAGCTTCATCATATTCATTTCCAACAGCTGTCATATCTTCTGCTAGTTTGTTTATATCTACATCTATGTCAACATAGTCTTTTACAAAATTTTTACTTAATTTCATTTTAAACTTTCCCTCTCTACTAATAGATTTGCTTTTTTAATTATTTTTAGGTTAAAAGATATGCTGTATTAGGTGTAACTGAATATTTAGGTGTATAAATAACCCAATCTGTTACATCTTCCACTGTATACCAACCTTCATCATTTTGGTGCATATTTTTTACAAAATATGGTTCTTGCAATAGTTTTGCCTTAAATTTTTCTCCATCAAATTCCATTAATTCAAACCATATATGTTCAAATTCATTTTCATCATCAGTTTGGTGTAATCCAATTTTTATAATTACTTTATTTTCTTTGTTTTTTGATTGCTCTTTTACAAACTTAAATCTTTCCATAGCAAGTTTCTTCATTCTAGCTGTTTCTTCATTACTTAAGAAATATATAGGATTATCTCCTAAAGTTGAATTATATTCTGTTATCCTACTAACTTTTCTATTTTCTTCATCATATTCATTTTTATATATAAAGATAATTCCTGTTTTACTGTTATGTCCTTCTTTTCTATCAAGTACCCCTCCTAATTTAGGGTTTTTATATTCCTTCAATCCTTCTACCCATGATAAGTATGTCACAACAATAGGCTGGTCATTAGACATTCTTCCAATGTAAGCACTACTTTCTTTTGGTATAAATTCTTCTTTTTTGTCTAGCAAACGACTTGCAAAAGTAGTTATTAAATTGTAGTGATTATTATAATTTTCTTTGTCTGACTGCAATATTTCAAGTTCTGTAACACCACATCTACAAAGTCCATGTGTATGTAGCCAAACTTCACCTTGTTCATCTGAAACAGCTTGCACTAGGTACATATCATTTGGTCCTGGCGTGGTTTTTGATTCTGCTGCCATTTTTGCCCACCTTGAACATATTAGCTTTTCTGCACTTTCATCTAAAATTGCAAGCAAATCTGGAACCATTGCCATTATAAGTTTTAATTGAAGGTGATATGATTTTTGCGCATTTTCATTAAATTTCATAAAAACTGTTAATGCCTTGCTTGCTTTTCTTAAGTCTTCCATTTCTTTTTCTGTAAAATAATATGATTGCCTTGAAAGCATTTCATGAAAAGCAAAGTCTGAAACGTAGAATCCTACTTCATATTCTTCTTTATCATATATAAGAGTAGCTTCTCCTCCCTGCTCTATTGAAAAATCTTTTCTTTTTATTTGAACTCCACCAATACTATTTATCTTCTCAAATATGTTTTCTAACATATTTCTAGTTTCATCTTTTGGAATTGCTATCATATATGATTTTTCTTCCCAATATCCTAGTGGCTCTTCTTTTAAAAATTCTAAAACTTTACCTTTTTTCTTTTTATTAAACATAAATTCCTCTCTATAACTTTAGTTATTAATAATCTTCTCCTTCATCTATCTATCAAACTGGCTTAAAAATCTAATATCATTTGCATAAAGGTATCTCATATCTGGTATTCCATATTTAAACATTGCAATTCTTTCTAGTCCTAACCCAAATGCAAATCCAGAATACTTTTCTGGGTCGTATCCACACATTCTAAGTACATTTGGATGTACCATTCCAGAACCCAATACTTCTATCCAACCTGTTTGTTTACATATATTGCATCCTTTTCCTCCACATTTAAAGCATGATACATCTACTTCATAAGATGGTTCTGTAAATGGGAAATAACTAGGTCTAAATCTTAACTTTGAATTTTCTCCTATTATTTTTTTTGCAAATATTTCAAGTGTTCCTTTTAAGTCTGCTAAAGATATATTTTTATCTATTACAAGCCCTTCTGCTTGTGTAAATTGATGTGAGTGTGTCGCATCATCTTCCCTTCTATATGTTTTTCCTGGACAAATCATTCTTATTGGTGATTTTTCTTCATTTGCAATCATTGTTCTTGCTTGAACTGCAGAAGTTTGTGTTCTTAGCAAATATTCATCTGTTATATAAAAACTATCTTGCATATCTCTTGCTGGGTGACCTTGTGGTAAGTTTAGAAGTTCAAAACAAAATCTATCTGTTTCAAGTTCTGGTCCACTTTCTACTGTATATCCCATTGAAACAAATAAGTCTTCTATTTCTTCTATTACTCTATTTACTGGGTGTTTTGAACCTCTTTTCATTTTTGTACTTGGTAATGTTATATCAATACTTTCTTTTTGTAATTTTTCGTCTAATTCTTTTTTGGCTAATATTTCTTCTTTTTCTGTTATTCTTTCTTCTATTTCTTTTCTTACTTTATTAGCCAAAGCTCCAATTATTGGCCTTTCTTCTTTAGAAAGGTTTGCCATTTCTTTTAAAAGACTTGAAAGTTCACTTTTCTTTCCTAAATATTTTATTTTTATTTCATTTAGAGCTTGCGTATTTTCTATTTTCTCTAAAAGTTCTTTAGCTTCTTTTTCTATCTTTTCTATTTTCTCTTTCAATTAAATCTTCCTCCTCAATTTAAGCAATTTCTTTAATAGCTTCTTCTAAAGTAATTGTCCTTTGCTCTCCTGTTTCCATATTCTTTAATGTTACTTTATTATTTGTTCTTTCTTCTTCTCCAATTACAATAACATATGGTATATGTAGTTTATCTGCATATTTGAATTTTGCTTTTAATTTTTTATCTTCTAAAAATACTTCTGTATTTATATTAGAGTTTCTTAAGTCTGTTGCAACATCCAAAGAATAGCCTATTCCTTCATCGTCCATTGATACAACTAGCACTTTAGATATTGATTTTTTTTCATTTTCTAATATATTTTCCTTATCTATTTGGTAGAAAAATCTTGATAGTCCTATTGATATTCCTACTCCTGGAAGTTTTTTGTTTGTATAATATTCTGCTAGATTTTCATATCTTCCACCTGAACATACACTTCCTAGTTTTTTATAGTTGTCTAAAAATGTTTCATATACTGTTCCTGTGTAATAATCTAATCCTCTAGCTATGCTTAAATCTACTTTAAAGTTTTTTTCTGGTACTTTACATATTCTTATTTGTTTTATAACTGTTTCTAATTCATTTACTCCTTCATTAAAACTTTGTGTTTTAATTCCTAATTTCTTTAAGCTTTCTATTTTTTCATCTGAGGTTCCATTGATACTCAAAAATTTCATTATGGTGTCTATTTCTTTTTGATTAATTTCTATATTTTTTAGTTCTTTTATAACTTCTTCTTTTCCTATTTTTTCTATCTTATCTATTATTCTCAATATGTCTGTTGATTTATCACTTAAACTTAAGTCTTCAAACATTCCATTTAATATTTTTCTATTGTTTATACATATTGTAAAGTCTTCAAATCCTAAACTTTTAAATGTTGTATATATTACGCTTGGAATTTCTGCATCGTGCATTATACTCAAAGCTCCATCTCCAATTATATCTATATCACATTGATAAAATTCTCTAAATCGACCTGCTTGTGCTTTTTCTCCTCTATATACTTTACCTATCTGGTACCTTTTAAATGGGAAGCTAAGTTCTCCATAGTATTCTGATACATATTTAGCAAGTGGTACAGTTAAGTCAAATCTTAGTGATAGGTCACTATCTCCTTTATTAAATCTATATATTTGTTTTTCTGTTTCTCCTCCTGCTTTTGCAAGTAGTACTTCTGAGTTTTCTATTATTGGTGTATCTAATGGCAAAAAGCCAAATTTCTCATAAGATTTCTGTATCTTTTCTTTTATCTCATTAAATCGTATTTGGTCATTTGGTAATAATTCCATAAATCCTGGTAATGTTCTTGGTTCTATTTTTGCTTTTTCCATAATCTTTACTCCCTTTAGAAAATATTATAATATAGCATGTATTATATATTAATTTTGTGCAAATTACAAGAAAAATGTGTGATTTGGAAGGAAAAAATTAGTTACGATTTGCTTTTTTATGTTTATCGTAGTATAATCTTTTTGTAACATGATATTTGTTGCACTTCTGACAGGAGTAATCTTTGTTCCAGAGGTGCAAGCCTCTGGAGCTAATGCAAAGGGGGTGTTTGTATGATAGGGTATGTACAATATGTAATGCTGATTCTTTTAGTCCCAGCCCTTAGTCTTCTAATGTTTTGGCAGGCTAATGACATTAGAAAATCTTATAAGAATGCTGAAAGAATAAAAAAAGAAACTAAGTCCATTCATGAAATAAATGAGCTTATTCTGAAACTTCATAAGGATTATCGTTTATTTTTGTTCTTTGCTTTTCTTATGCTTTTTCTCTCTATTGTAATAATTATCCTAGGACCAAATGCATTCATTTCCTAATCATACAAACAAAGCGAGGCCATTATCACATTGATTTGTGAAAACGACCTCGCTTTGTTTTATTGTATAATCAACAAGTTCTTATTGTTATCTTACGATAATTCTTTTCTATTTTTAGGTAAACAATATGGTATAAAAAATTCTTGATTTTCTCTAATTAAAAAAGTATTTATATAAGTACATATCTGCCTTAAATAAACACTTTTTTGTTAAACTTTATGCAACCTTTAATCCAGTATTTTTTATTTCTTCTACAAAAGGATTCCCTTCTTCAAAGTCCTTTGTCTTTACTGGATGTGGTTCTATTCGTAAATCTACATTTTGTGTTAGCATCATTAGTTCTATCATTAAATCAATAGTATCAATATTACTATCTAATATTATTGCAATGTCTATATCACTATCTTCACTATTGGTTCCTCTAGCATATGATCCAAATATATATACTTCTTTAATATTAAATTTTTTTGATATTATTTCTATATATTTATTTACAATATCTATTATTTGTATGTCAATTTTTCTTTCAGCCATTTTCTTACCTCCTTAATATTATCTATCTGTTCTTTTGTATATTCCTCTGTACATTTTTTATAAAATTCATTCTTATAATCTTCATATCTTGCACTTATATTAAATGAATTACAAGTAAATAAAATTTTAGTCTGTCTATCATTTAATTCTAATCCACATTTTTCAGCTATAACATTTAAGTTATGTATTTTAGGTGGATATGGGCTATTTTGATTTACTTTAGCATATACTGCTTTTAATAATTTTTCTAATACTAAATGACCTATAAATAAGGACCATGTATATTGTTTTGTTTCAAAATTTTTTAACATAGTTTCATAGTCTCTGTCTGAACTTTCTATCCAAAAATTAATCAATTCAAGTGAATTCATAGGCAATCCTCCATTTAATATATTTATTTTACCATAGATTCCTTTTAATTACTACATATTTATTAATATTTTTTAAAAATTAGTTACTGTTCAGACTATAAAATTAAAATATTTTAATACATATTAAATTGTTACAGCTTTTATTTGTTTGGTTGCTCAGTAATCATACAAACAAAGCGAGGCCATTATCACATTGATTTGTGAAAACGACCTCGCTTTGTTTTATTTTAATCTTACGATAATTCTTTTCTATTATTTTGTATTGTTTTTAGTGTTTCTTCTAATACATCTTCAATTTTTCCAAGTAAAGCATCTGCATGTTCTTTTGTTCCATTTGAAATCTCTCTTGCCATCTCATTTGCTGTTTCTATTATCTCTGCTTTTTGAGCATATGCTTTTCTTGTTATTTCATGTTCATCTATCATCGCTATAATTCTATTTTCTGCTTCTTTTACAATATCGTCAGCTTCTTTTTGAGCTTCTATTAGTATTCTTGTTCTTTCTTCTTTTACCCACTTAGCTTGTTTTAATTCTTCTGGAAGTTTTATTCTAATTTCTTTTATTAAATCTAGAATTTCTTCTTTATCAACCATACCTTTACTTGTAAAAGGTACAGTTTTACTATTTTCTATTATTTCTTCTAAAGTTTCTAGTAATGTAAATATTTCCATAAGTCTGTCTACTCCTTTCGATTTAAGAATACTAAGGTTACTCTCCCATATTTTCTTAAATCTTTAACACTTGCATATTGCTCTAATTCTTCTATATATTCTTCTTCTTTTTGATCAGTTTCAAACACTATTATTCCATCTTCTTCAAGTAAATCATTTTCACTGATAATTCTTGTTGCTTCTATACCAAATTCTGTCTTATATGGTGGGTCTAAAAAAATTATGTCAAATTTATTATTTCTTAATTCTTGCAAACATTTTTTATAGTCTTTATTTATAATTTTTACTTTATCTTCAAAGTGTGTTTTTTTTATATTTTGTTTTATTATTTCAATAGCTTTTCTTGAATTATCACAGATTGTCGCTTCTTTTGCTCCTCTACTTATACTTTCTAGTGCTAATGCTCCTGAGCCTGAAAATAAATCCAAAACTCTTGAATCATATATATAACTTTGAATTATACTAAATAAAGGTTCTTTTACTCTATCTAATGTTGGTCTTGTATCTTTTCCTTCTAATGTTTCAAGTTTTGTACCTCTTGCTATTCCACTTATTATTCTCAAAACTATTCGCCTCTATGTTTCACTTTATATTTTATTAGATTTATTTCATAAGTCAATAGTATTTACAGAATTGTAATAGAAACTTAACAGTTCTGTAATATTATGTATATTAGATTTTAATTATACAATATTTTTTTACATTTGGCAATAGGTAAAAATTTATAGACCATGTAAAACCATAGCCTATTTTAATATATATTCTTTCTATGCCATACTTCCAATGCTAATACAAGAGTTTCATACAATTGTCAAGGTAAAAATTGAAGCTATGGACTTAAATCATAGCTTCTTTATCAATTATTTTCATATTTATATACAGAACATATGGCTTCCTATTGTTAGCGTTATCTTTCTTGACCATATCCATTTGCTTGTTGCAGTATTTGGATTAAAATAGTATAATGCTCCGATTTGATGGATCCCAACCATTTAATGCATCCTGTGCTGCACTTTTTGCGGTTTTATTAGGAGATAAATTTATTTGTCCGTCACTTACTACGTCAAATGCACCTCTTTGATATATTACTCCTGCAACAGTATTTGGAAAATTAGGACTACTTACTCTGTTTAATACAACTGCTGCAACTGCTACTTGTCCTATATATTGCTCCCCTCTTGCCTCTCCATACACAAGTCTACTTAGTAAATTTAAGTCTGATGAACTACTCGAAGTTTGTCCTGAGCCAGAACTTGACCCTCCTGAAGAAGATATTCCTATTGCCGCTAATGTTTTTTCTCCCGCAATCCCATCTGCTGTTAATCCATTTGCTTTTTGGAAATTCTTTACTGCTTGCTGTGTTTGGCTACCATAAACTCCGTCAACATTTCCTTTATAGTATCCCCATTCTTTAAGTTTTTGTTGTATTTGTTTTACTTCATCTCCAGAAGAACCAAATTTTGATAATGTTTCTATACTTTTATTTGTTATTGATTGAAGATAGCAAAAATACCCAGTTATTAATAAAAATATGGAAATAATAATTATAACAGTTTTTTTCATGTATATATTCATCCTCTCTAGTTATTTTTTCACTATTATTCATATTATTTCCATTTTTTTATATATTATTCAACTAAGTTATTAAAATATTCCTACTATATTGCCATTTTCATCTACATCTATGCCTTCTGCTGCTGGAACTTTTGGTAATCCTGGCATTGTCATTATTTTGCCTGTTATTACTACAATAAAACCTGCTCCTGATTTTAATATTACTTCTTGTGCATGTATATTAAAAGGCTCTGTACATTCTAAGTTCTTAGGGTCGTCTGAGAAAGAATATTGTGTTTTTGCGATACATACTGGTAAATTTCCATATCCTAGCTTTTTAATTTGTTTTATGCTTTCCATTGCTTCTTCTGAAAATTCTACGTCATCAGCTCCATAAATTTTTCTAGCAACTTTTCTTATTTTTTCTTCTACTTCTTCGTCAAGTTCATATGTATATTTAAAATCTTCTGGTTTTTCACATAATTCTACTACTTTTTCTGCTAAATCTGTTGCACCTTCTCCACCTTTTGCCCATGCTTCTACTAAACTCATATTTATTCCATATTCTTTCAATTTATTTTGTAAAAACTCTATTTCTTTTTCTGTATCTGTTACAAATCTATTTATCGCAACTATGACATTTAATCCAAATTTATTTTTGATATTGTCTATATGTCTTAGTAGGTTGTGTATTCCTTTTTCTAGTGCTTCCATATTTTCTTCTTGTACTTCTTCTTTTGAAGCTCCTCCATGATATTTTAATGCTCTCATTGTTGCAACACAAACTACTGCATCTGGTTTTAATCCTGCTTGTCTACATTTTATATCTAAGAATTTTTCTGCTCCAAGATCTGCACCAAATCCTGCTTCTGTTATACAATAATCTGCAAGTTTTAATCCAAGTTTTGTTGCTCTTATGCTATTACATCCATGTGCTATATTGGCAAATGGTCCACCATGTACTATTGCTGGTGTATTTTCTAATGTTTGTACTAAATTTGGATTTATTGCATCTTTTAAAAGTACTGCTAGACTTCCTTCTGCTTTTAAATCTTTTGCTGTTATTGGTTCATCTTTTTCATTGTATCCAACTATTATTTTTGATATTCTTTCTTTTAGGTCTTTTATGTCTTTAGATAGACAAAGTATTGCCATTATTTCTGATGCTACTGTAATATCAAATCCGTCATCTCTTTCTTCCATTCCTTTTTCATGTGATAATCCACATCTTATTTTTCTTAGTTGTCTATCATTTAAGTCCACACATCTTTTCCATAAAACTTTTTTTAATCCTAATTCATTTCCAAAGAATATATGGTTGTCTATCATTGCTGCAAGTAAGTTGTTTGCTGATGTTATTGCATGTATATCTCCTGTAAAATGTAGGTTAATATCTTCCATTGGTGCTATTTGTACATAACCTCCGCCTGTTGCTCCTCCTTTTATTCCAAATACTGGTCCGAAGCGAAGGTTCTCTTAATGCAAGTATTGATTTTTTTCCTATTTTTCTTAGTCCATCTGCTAGTCCTATTGACATTGTTGTTTTTCCTTCTCCAAGTGGTGTAGGATTTATTGCTGTAACTAATATAAGTTTACCATTTGCTTTGTCTTTGTTTTTCTTAAAAGCATCCTCTGTAATTTTTGCCTTATATTTTCCATAAGTTTCTATTTCTTCTTCATTTAGTCCTAATTCATTTGCTATTTCTCTTATTTCTTTTAATTTCGCATTTCTTGCAATTTCAATATCGCTCATTTAATACCTCCATTAATTTTTTAGCCCTAAAAACAAAACAAGACAATTTTACTAAACGTAAAATTGCCCAGGCGGTCGGCTAATATATTTTAGTAAACTGCCATCATGTTAATTCATGTATCCGCCAGCAATTTACTTTTTTGATAAAATAATTTTATCATATATTAAAAGTTAGTGTCAAGCTTAAATAACTAATCCAACGATTATTCCAATTATGGCTCCCACAAATACTTGTGTTGGTGTATGTCCTAAAACTTCTACAAGTCTTTCTTGTACTTGTGGAATCGAAAGTCCTGGTGTATCCACTATTTTATTTAATAGTGCAGCTTGTTTTCCAGCTGCTCTCCTAACTCCTGCTGCATCATACATTACAACTATTGCAAATATTAATGCTAATGCAAATACAGAAGACCCAAATCCATATTCTTTACCTACCATTACCGACAAACACATTACCACTGCTGAATGAGAGCTTGGCATTCCTCCTGCTCCTAATATTCTTTTAAAATTAAATTTTCTTGTTTCTACTAAATCCCATATTACTTTAAATAACTGTATGAAAAACCATACTAAAAGTGGAATATATATATATTTATTTGTTACTATTGCTCCTAGTTCATTCATATTTTTCTCCCTTTTATTTTATATCCTTTTTTCAAACTTAATCTTCAGGTGTAAAACTTTCTTCAACAATTTCTTCTCCACTATTTATCAATATGTTTATTTTTTTCTCTGCTTCATTTAGCATTTTTGTACAAGTTTTAGATAAATTCATGCCTTCTTCGAATTTGGCTACACTCTCATCTAAGCCAAGTTCTCCACTTTCTAGTTCTTTTGCTATATCTTCTAGTTTTTTTATTGCTTCTTCAAATTTTAAATTCTCCATTATACCCTCCACTATTTAAAGTATCTCTGCCTTTGCATTTCCATCACTAAGCCTTATTTCTATACTATCTCCTGTATTTAATTCTTTTACACTTTTAATCATTTTTTCATTTTTTGTTGTTATACTATATCCTCTTGCAAGTGTTTTTAGTGGACTCAAAGTGTCTAGTTTCGTAATTATATTTGCAAAGTCTTTTTTAGATACTGTTATCTTATGATTTGCACTATTTATTATTGATTTAATATGTATATCTAATATTTGTTGTCTTTCATTGATTCCTTGCAATGGTTCTTTATATGCTCTACTTTGCATACATTTTTCATATCTTAATTTCATATATTCTATTTTTTTCTTTAAAGCTAACCTATACCTATTTTGATAACTTCTTATCATTTCTTCTACTTTACTTATCTCTGGTACTGCAAGTTCTGCTGCCGCTGAAGGTGTAGGAGCTCTTAAGTCTGCAACAAAATCGGCTATTGTAAAGTCTGTTTCATGCCCCACTGCTGAAATTACTGGAAGTTTTGAATTAAATATTGCTCTTGCAACTACTTCTTCGTTAAATGGCCAAAGATCCTCAAGTGAACCTCCCCCTCTTGCAACTATTATTACATCCGCTAAGTCTTGTTCATTCATGATTTCTATTGCTTTTGCGATTTTTTCTCCTGCTCCTTCTCCTTGTACTGGAACTGGTAGTAACTTTATATACACATTTGGATTTCTTCTTGTACTTACATTTATAATATCTCTAATAACTGCTCCTGTTTTTGAAGTAAGTACTCCTATCCTTCTTGGCATAAATGGTATTTGTTTTTTATATTTTATATCAAATAAGCCTTCTTTTTCTAATTTTTCTTTAAGTTCATTATATGCTGTATATAGGTCTCCTATTCCGTCCTCCTTCATTGCTTTACAATATATTTGATATACACCATCTCTTTCAAATACAGCTACTGTACCAAACACTACCACTTTCATACCATCTTTTGGCATGAATTTCATTCTTTCTGCATAACTTTTAAACATTATACATTTTATCAAGCATTTTTCATCTTTTAATGTAAAATACATATGTCCTGTATAATGGTTCTTAAAATTCGATATTTCTCCTTTTATGTATACATTTTGCAAAAATTCATCTTCTGCAACTTTATTTTTCATATATTGATTTAATTCTGTAACTGTTATTGGAGTTATTTCCATTTATTCCTCCGTTTCGTCTAACTTTTCTTCTTTAACAATGCTTGCTAATATTCCATTTATAAAAGATTTTGCTTGTTCATCCGAATATGTTTTTGCAAGTTCTATTACTTCATTTATTGCAATTTTGTATGGTAGTTTATTGTAAAGCATTTCATATATTGCAATTTTTAATAGACTTACATTAATTTTTGAAATTCTATCTAATGTCCACTTTTCTTTTAAGTTTTTACTTATTAATTCATTAATTTTTTCTTCATTTTTAGAAACACCAAAAAGAATATCTTTAAGATATTCTTTTACAGTTTCTTCTTCTATTTCATTAGCTTCAAAAAATAATTCTAAGTTTTCTTCCTCAATTTCTTTTTGTATTTCTTTTTCATATATTAGTTTGAATGCTAGTTCTCTAGATTTTGTCCTATTCATATAACTTGTCCTTTTCTATAACCTATTAATAAAATCTACTAATTTTTGTTTCACTTCATATTTATTTTGTTGTACATAATTTCCTAAAAATACTCCACAAACTAAAACTAATAAACCAAGTACTAGTTTTAAAAGTCCTGTACAAAGTACTATTATCGCAATTATGCCACCTATTATTGCACCTCTATATTCATAAATAAAGCTTTTAAAATCCTTCATATAACTTACTTCCTTTAAATCTCTTTATTCTCTTCTGGAGTTGTTATGTTCTTAATTTTTATATCTATTGATTTTATTTCTAGGTCTGTAACATTTTTTACAACTTCTTTTATCCTCTTTTGTAAATTCATAGAAAGCTCATTTATTACAGCATTTGGTAAAACCATTAATGTAAGAAATACTCTTAAAGTATTATCACTATCTACCATAACTTTTGTTGTAACACTTTGTGTGTTTTCAAATCCATTTGCAACTCCACTTACTAAGTTTTCTATTGTTTCTTTTGATATAAGTAATTTTCCAGCTTCATTTTGCATTAAAATTCCTTCACCTTTAATTCCATTGTCTTGATTATTGCTTCCACCAAAGAAGATTGCTTTTATAGCAAGTATAATGCATACAGCTAAAATTGCAACTGTTATATTTGTTACTGTGTTACTTGCAATTATTCTTGCATATAATTCTGCTATTGTTGCAAAATTTACTACTCCAAATATTAATAACAACATGACTACTGATATTATTAATATTAATATTGAAAATAGTACTAATATAATTTTATCTAATATCTTCATATCAAATTTCATTTCCTTTTTATATTTTAGTTTTCGTCTTTATCCTTTGTTTCTAAATCTGCTGGTGTTTTAACTCCTTGTACATGTACATTTACCTCTAAAACATCTAATCCTGTCATTTCTTTTACTGATTTTTTTACTTTGCTTTGAATCTCAAATGCAACATCTGGTATTCTTGTTCCATATTCTACTATGATGTTTACATCTATTTTTGTTTCTTTTTCTCCTACTTCTACTTTTATTCCTTTTGATAATTTTTTCTTCCCACTTAATACTTCTGAAATTCCTCCTGCAAATCCTCCTGCTGTATCTACTACTCCTGGCACTTCTGAAACTGCTATTCCTGCAATAACTGAAACTACTTCCTCTGATATTACTACACTGCTATCTGATGTAACATTGATTTCCTCTAATTTTTCATTTTCTTCATTTTCCATAATTATATCCTCCTTGATTTTAAAAATCATATATACAGTATATCAATTATGGAGGATTTTTACAACTGTTTTTTGTGATTTTCTATAATTTTTACAGTATCTTTATATTAGCATAAAAAAAATATAGAAGCAATATGTACTGCTTCTATTTAAGAAAACTTTAATAATTATTTAATTATTGATGTTGGATCCTCATATTCTCCATTTTTTAATACTTCAAAGTGTAAATGTGGTTCATCTAATATTTCAAATGCCCCTGTATCTCCTATTGTTCCAATTGTTTGTCCTTTTGTTACTTTTTCTCCAACTGCTACGAATTCTGCTGTTAAAAGATTTGCATATCTTGTTTCATATCCATCACTGTGTTCTATTATTATTGTTGTACCATATCTTGGATCATTTTTTATAGCTATTACTGTTCCCTCTTCTGCAGCTTTTACAACTGTTGTCTTTTCAGCCTTTATATCTATTCCTGTGTGTGTTACCCATTCTTTTAATGTCTCTGAATATACTAATTTATCTTTTGCATATTCTTTTTGTACTTCTCCTTCAACTGGCATAGCAAATGCAAGTGGTTGCTTTTCCTCTTTTTTTGTTGTTTCTGCCTTTTTAGTAGTATTTGACTCCGTAGTTTTATTTTCACTTTTTGTGTCTTTCTTTTCCTCTTGTTTAGTTTCTTTTTCTGTCTTTTCTTCTTTTGGAGTAGTAGTTGTTTGCTTTACTTCTTCATTTTCAGTTGATGTTGTTTTTGTATCATTCTTTTCATTTACCATTTCATTAACTGTTTTACCTAGATTGGCACTCGCTTCTTCTATTGTATTAGAAAATTCCTCTCTTCTTTCCTCATTATTAGTTAACTCTCCAATTTCTTTTGTTTCTAAGTCTGAATATAGCTTATCCACACTATTGTTATATACCATTACTGTTATAAAAAATGCAATTATCCCCAAAGCTAAGATAGTTCCAACTATATATATAGTATTTTTTAAACTAAAAGTATTTTCATCATTACCCTTCATTCTCCTATCTCTTCTTCTATCATTTCTCATTTTATTAATCATTCCTTTCTTAAAATTTTAGTATCTATTATGATTATTTCCAACCTTTGGAGATTTATACAAAGTTTAATTAAGTTTTGTAATTTCTATTCCTGTATAAAAATGTTTTAATATATCTTGGTATGTATTTCCTTGTTTTGCAAGACTGTCTGCACCTGTTTGACTCATTCCAACTCCATGTCCATTTCCTAAAACTTTAAATGTTATATTGTCATTTGTTTTTATTATCTCAAAATTTGCTGATTTTAATCCAAATATACTTCTTACTTCTACTCCGTGCAAGTTCTTTATTCCCAAATCTTGTTGTCTTTACTCTACTTCCTTCTGTATATTCTAAAATTTTTATACTCTCGTCATTTGCAAAGTCAATTTCAATATCACTATATTTTTCTTTTAACTTATTTAATAATTCTTCTCTAGTTAATACTATTTCTGAACTGTATTGTTCATAAGCATCTTCTCCTGTTGTCTGCACTGGTTGCAGATATGGATAGTTTCCTCCTCCCCATACATTGGTTGCTGTTTCTGTTGTTCCTCCACTATTTGAGTGAAAAAATGCATTTATTACCTGTCCTTCATATGTTGCAACTTCTCCCTTTGTAGCATTTACCGCTTCCACAATTTTATTCCATTTTTCTATTCCATTTTCTCCCCATTTTGCAATTCTATCTTCTTTTGAAATCCATGCTTGACAGCAAGCATAGTCATCACAAATATCTGCATTTTCATGTTTTGAACCGATTTATTATTCTATATATTGTATAGGATCTTGCAGCTATGCTTTGAGCCTTTAATGCCTCTATCTCATAATCTGCTGGAATTTCTGCTGATACAACTTCTGCTATATATTCATCTAATCCGCTTCTCTTCTATACTTCCGTCTTTATGTAACAATCTTATTGTGCTAAAATCTGTATATGAATATTTTTCTATATCCAGAAGCTCTTTTGGTTTTTCTTCTTCTATAAATACCTCTCTAGTTTTAAATTTCGTTGTAAAAAATATAGGTATAATAAAGCATATACCTATTATTATAAAAAAATATAGAATTATTTTTTTCATATTTTATGGTTATTCCTTTCTTAGTTTACCTTTTGCAATATTGTGATATATATAATTTTTCTTGCGTCTATCGAAACATTATATGATTTAGTTTGAAAAAGAATTAGTATATTGCTAGGCATTTTAGATTAGAAACACCAGAGGCGTGCTTTTTGCACGTTGAGGATTTTCTAATCTAAAATAACGACGCAAGATACTGATTCTTTTTCAAACAGCTTCTAGGTTTGTTCGCATTTTACCTAATATACTTTTTTCTATCCTTGACACCTGAACTTGTGATATTCCGAGAAGCTCTCCTACTTGGCTTTGGGTTTTATTTTTATAAAATCTAAGAATAATTATTTGTCTTTCTTTTGGTTCTAGCTTGTCTATAAGTCCTTTTATTGTCAATTTATTTATTATGATATTTTCTTCATTTTCTGATATTGGAAATTTATCTATTATTTTTGTTCCTTTATCGTCATTTTGGTATTCTTCTTTATAAATGGATTCAACTGGCATTTTTGCCTCTAGTGCAACAACTATATCTTCTTTACTGACCTTTAATTTCTTTTCTAATTCTTTTAAAGTTATATTTTCTCCTGTTTTTCTTAAATGTTCTTCCTCTAATTTACTTATCTTCATATTTAGTTCTTTAATGTTTCTACTTACTTTTATTATTCCATCATCTCGTATAAATTTTTTTATTTCTCCTAATATGTATGGTACTGCATAAGTTGATAATTTCACATCATAGCTTGTATCAAATCTTTTTATAGATTTTATTAATCCCATACATCCTATTTGATACAAATCCTCTATTTCAAAACCTCTTGAGCTAAATCTTTTAACAATACTCCAAATAAGCCCGTTTGTTATTTTCTATAAGTTCTGTCATTGCTTGCTCATTGCCATTTTTGGCTTTTTCTATGTTTTCAATATTATTTTCATACATTCTGGACTTTTCTCTCCTTAGTTATTTTCTTTTATCTCTTTTGCCATTGTTACTTTAGTTCCAAGTCCAAGTATTGATTCTACATTTAGTTCGTCCATAAAGCTTTCCATTATAGTAAATCCCATTCCAGATCTTTCTAAATCTGCTTTTGTTGTATATAATGGCTCTTTTGCTATGTCTATATTTTCTATTCCCTTTCCTGTATCTGATATTTCTACAGTTATTTTTCTTCCTTCTATTCTTGCATTTATTTTGATTATCCCTTCACTATTTTCATATCCATGAATTATGCAGTTTGTTACCGCTTCGGATACTGCTGTTTTTATATCTGCTATTTCTTCTATTGTTGGATCAAGTTGTGCTGCAAATGCTGCAACAGTAATTCTTGCAAATGCTTCATTACAAGATTTACTCTGTATTTCTAAATTCATTTCATTGTCATATTTACTTTTCATAAAAACCCCCATTTTAGCTTATTTTTATTATTTTTGGTATTCCACTCATCTCAAAAATCTTTCTAATGTTAGGTTTTACATTTATCATTTCAATACTTCCCCCTAACATTTTTACTACCTTATATCTACCGAATGAGCATGCCTATCCCAGCACTATCCATGAAAGTAACTTTATCAAAATCAAATACAACCCTTTTAGGAACATATCTTTCAATTTCATTATCTGCTTGCCTCCTTATTTTTTCTGACCCGTGATGGTCAATTTCTTCTGTAATTTCAAATAAAAGTAGCTTGTCCTTTTCTTCATAATTAATATTCATATCTGCCCCCTTACTGTTTTTTAAATTATACAACTTTTGGCAATATTTTCCAATAGCAAAACATGGGAAGTTTTGACGTTTTATAGTTTTTCATCGACAAAAGATAATAATATAATTGTTTTTATTTAAGAAAAAAATCAAAAAAGCACATATTTTATGATTTGTGCGCAAAAAAGTAGATACCTTATAAATAAATGCTTTTTACATTCATTTATAAAGTATCTACTTTGCCCCCATTTTTTGGCAAGTGATTTCTTGCTTATAAGAATTTTGTCCTAAGCTCTACGTATATTTAACTTTTTGTCATATTCCACATGTTGTTTGTCATTTACTTTTGATAATGCGTATAAAATATTTATAGAATCTTGCATGATTTCATTGTGTTCCATTATTTCTTTTAAATCTGCTTTAGTCTTGTTCATTACTTTCAATTCTCTTTTGCATTGTTGATGAATTTATAACCATTTTACTCATTTGGTCATACATAAGTATTTGTCTGTCTCTTACTTCTTTTATGTCTGATTTCATTTCTTTCATATCTTCTTTTATTCCAGCGATGTTTGTGTTTATGCTTAATATCTCAATATTTGTAGTATTTAATTGGTCACCAATTGCTTCTATTCTACTGTCCCTTCTTTCTCCATCTTTTTGAAGTTTAGATGTGATTTCTCGAAGTTGTGCTACATTTCCTTTAAGCTCAGTTACATCTGTTTTAATGCCTTTTATCTCTTTCATAAGCATTTCAAATTGTTCATCCTTCATAGTTATCCCTCCTTTCATTAATTATTCACTTTAAGTGATATTTGTATTGTACTATAAGTAAATAACAAATTCAATAGTTAATATGAGTTTTTATTTGTTTTTTAATAATAACCCCTAACTAAAATTTCTAGTTAAGGGTTATTTTCTTTAAAATTGTATTTCTTCAAAACTATTCTTCTTTATTTCTTTTGGTACTTCTATTGGGTATTTTCCTGTAAAACAGCCTGTGCATAATCCTTTTATATTACAGTCTTTTGTAATTTCTTTTAAACTATCTAGGCTTAAATATTCCAAGCTATCTGCTCCAACTGTTTGTCTAATTTCTTCTATTGTTTTTTGATTTGCTATTAAATCTTCTCTATTATCTATATCTGTTCCAAAATAACAAGTGTCAATAAATGCTGGTGAAGATATTCTTAAATGAACTTCTTTAGCTCCTGCTCTTTTTAAAACAGCTATTATTTTTCTTATTGTTGTTCCTCTAACAATTGAATCATCTACTAGAATTATCTTTTTATTTTCTACAACTTGTCTTATTGGATTTAATTTTAAACCGACTAATTCATTTCTTGTATCTTGTGCATTTTGTATAAAAGTTCTACCTATATATTTACTTTTTGTAAACACCATATCATAATGTACCCCAGATTCTTTAGAAAATCCAAGTGCAGCATCTAATCCAGAGTCTGGCACCCCTGCTACTATATCTGCATCAATAGGAGCTTGTCTTGCTAAACATCTTCCTGCATCTTCTCTAAACTTGTGTACACTTATTCCATCCATTACAGAGTCTGGTCTTGCAAAATATATATATTCAAATGCACATAATCCTTTTGGTGCATTTTCATTTGTTTGTATTGATTGCATTTCATTATTTGTCATAATTACTATTTCACCAGGGTTTACATCTCTTATTAGCTCTGCTCCAATCAGATCTAAAGCACAGCTTTCTGATGCAAATACTGTTCTATTCTCTGTTTTACCTATACAAAGTGGTTTAAACCCTTGAGGATCTCTTACTGCTAAAAGTTTAGTTGATGTCATAATTATTAAAGCATAAGAGCCTTTTAAACGTTTCATAGTATTTTCTATCGCTTTTTCTATTGACTTTGTTTTTAATCTTTCTTGTACTATAATATGGCATATAACTTCTGTATCTGTTGTTGTTGTGAATATTGCTCCATTTTCTTCTAATTCTTTTCTTAGCTCATAAGCATTTGTTATATTTCCATTATGTACTACTGCTAAATTTCCCTTTTTATGTCTTATTACCATTGGTTGAGCATTTTCTTTTCTTGCTTCTCCTGTTGTCGAGTATCTAACATGTCCTATTCCCATTTTTCCGTTTGGAAGTTCTTCTAGAACATGCTTAGGAAATACTTTTGAAACTAATCCTAAATCTTTTCTATATGATATTAGACCATTTCTATTTATTGCTATTCCACAACTTTCTTCTCCTCTATGTTGAAGTGCTGAAAGTCCAACATCTATCATATATGCTAAACTATCTTCTGCTTCTTTTGAATATACTCCAAAAACACCACATTCTTCATTAATTTTCCTCATTTTTTCCTCCAAAAACCACTTTTTCTTAGTTACATTTTAAATACTTACTAATTATAAATTAAAAATAAAAAAATGTACAGACTTTTTTTATAATTTTTAAAGGTTAAAAGCATTTTTTACTTTTAACCTTTTAATCTAGTTCTTCTTTTTCTTTTGTACAGAAAATCCAAATTTTCCAATCTTTTCTCCTAATTCATAATATCCACCATTTGCATATGCTATTAAATCGCATTTTGATATATCAAAAGCACCATTTTCGTCTATATATTTTTCATCTGCATTTATTGCAAGAACATCTGCAATAAACATATGGTGTCCTCCTAAATCTTTTATTTCATCTACTTTACATTCAATTGATACAGGGCTTTCTTTAATCATAGGACATTTTACAAAATTCGCCTTTTCTTTTGTAAGTTTCATTTCCTTAAATTTGTCAAAATCTCTTCCTGATTTAACTCCACACCAGTCTGTTGCAAATGCTAAGTCTTTTGTTGTAAGGTTTATTACAAATTCTTTGCTTTCTTTTATTATATCATATGAATATCTTTCTGGTCTTACTGATATATATACTTTTGCAGGTGTCGAACATGTAATTCCTGTCCATGCAATTGTAATTATGTTTGATTTTTCCATATCTCCACATGATACCATAACTGCTGGTATTGGATATACAAATGTTCCTGGTTTCCACATTACTTTACTCAAATTTTTTACCTCCTGTATATATACTATTCTTTAAATAGTAATATATGATTTATTATAGCATGTCTTAAGAAGTTTTTCAATAAGTATATCTTTGAATTTATAGTTCTTTTAATTCTAGTATCATATTGAATTATCTCAATTTTTTTGTTATAATTTTAGTATTCTAATAGCAGAATTTTATTTTGAAAATTGTTTGTTTTCAAAAATGATTGGAGGTATTGATTTTTTCGTTTGTTACTTATGTTTTCACATTAAGAAAGGAGTAGTTATGATTATAGCAAGAGACCTTTATAGTAAATCACCTAAACCATACACAGTCGAATATGGTTCCCGTAGAGAACAGTTGTCTGGTGGTTCAACAACTGTTGTAGACTTTTCGTTTCTTAAACCCCGTCCAGGTTTGAATCTTGACGAGCTTCAACCTCTAACCCCTGAGTGGAAGAAAGATATGGAGTATCTTATCCTGCATTCTAAGATTGACTACAACCTTTAAGCTTCCAGCATAAATACTGCAAGGTTCCTGTTTTGTTCAGGAACCTTGCAGTATTTTTTATAAGAGAATATATTCTCATCACTTTAATTTCATTTCTTTCATATTATAACTATGAAAGGATGATATATAATGGCAAAAATTTTAGTTTATAACAATGATAATAATAGAATGGAAACATATTATAGAGGTGAAAATGAAGCAATGCCATATAATAATGGCAGAACTTTAACTGTTAGAGAATTTAGAGGTTCAAGTAAAAGTCCTACTCTTTGGACTACTAAACGTACAATGCAAGCTTGGAATACTCAAAGATATCTTTTTGGTTCAGCAATTCCTGTAGGTTTTGCTTTTAAAAGACCTTGGGAAGGTGGACACTCTGCTCAGAGTCAGCATTATGCTGGAGTTGCTTTTGATGTTGGTCAAACTTGGACAAATGCTAAAAGAGCCACTCTTAGAAATAGCGCTAAAGCTTCTGGAGTATGGTCTTATGTTGAACCAGTATCACTTACTCCAACTTGGGTACATTTCGATAAAAGATCTTTAAGTTCGGCATGCGCAAGTCGGTGGTTTTCCTCAAATAAAACGTGGTAGCATTCGGAAATTATACTTTAATTGCACAAGATGATTTAAACACTCTAGGTTATCCAACTGGTGGGTTAGATGGAATTTTTGGAGCAAAAACTGAAGATGCAGTAAGAAAATATCAAAGAAGTCGTGGTCTTGCATCTGATCGGAATAATTGGTTGTAATACTTGGCGTTCACTTCAAGAAAATGTTGTTGGAACACGGAAGAACCTCAACTACGCTTGATTAAAAGAGTGCGACAATGGGGAAGTAGAAAACTGTCGCAATTTTTTGCGACAGTTTTCTACTTCCCCATTGTCGTGCCTATCATACCTATCCTGTCTTACTAAGAATATCTTTTTTCATTTTATGTATTATTTTCTTTTCTAGCCTTGATATGTAACTCTGTGATATTCCAAGCATATCAGCAACTTCCTTTTGAGTTTTTTCATAGCCTGTATTAAACCCAAATCTAAGTTCCATTATGTCTTTTTCTCTTTTATTTAATTTCTGCATAGATGCCTTCAAAAGAGATTTATCAACTTCATCTTCTATTCTTCTTGATGTTACATCATTATCTGTTCCGAAGTATATCTGATAATAGAAGTTCATTTCCGTCTCCGTCCTGATTTAATGGCTCATCTATTGATACTTCCCCTTTTATCTTGTTGCTTCTCCTTAAATGCATTAATATTTCGTTTTCTATACATCTTGATGCATATGTTGCAAGCTTGATTTTTTTATCTGTATTAAAGGTATTTATTGCTTTCATAAGTCCGTATAGTTCCTATTGATATTAAGTCTTCTATTCCTATTCCTGTATTTTCGAATTTCTTTGCAATATATACAACCAGTCTTAAGTTTCTCTCCACTAATGTTTGTCTTGCTTCTAAGTCTTTATTACTCAATCTTTGTAATAATTTCTCCTCTTCTTCTGGTTCTAGAGGAGGCGGAAGTGTTTGGCTTCCTGCTATATAAAATATGTCTTCTCCTTCTATTTCTCTCTTCTGTATATATTTTAAATATATGTTATTAAAATTATATTTTAATATTTCTAGTATATTCATTTTTTAAGTTACTCCTTTCGTCTAAAATATCTAAGCCAACAAGTCCTGTGTATTCTTGATTTTTAGTAATGCTTTTTTCATATATGCCAATTACTATATTTTCTAATTTTCTATTTATTCCATCTATTTCCACCTCTGCAAAATCTGGTTTAAATCCAAGTAACATACCATTTTGCTTTCCTAGTGAGGAAAATGGTATTAACCTAAATTTTGATATATATTCTTCATTTTCAAGAACTTGATATTCTCCTGTAATTATGTTTTGTAAATTATCTAATATATTTTTTTCAATTATTTCTTCTAACTTTGCTCTTTCAACTACTATTACAGATGCTCCTGTTATTGGATCTTTCAACAGATTTCCTGAGTCTATAATTGCATGGATATTTACCTTTTTTCCGTTTATATCCAATATTCACATAGCAAAACATATCCTTTTTTGTTAGTCTGTTTTTTATAAGTTTAAAGGCAATATTTAAAAATATTAGTCCAACTATTGCTCCTAAAAATGCAATTTTTATTGGATATGTTCCGTGTTAATTGTCCATTATTATATAAGATTTCTTGTGGTTTTATATAATAAAGAAGAGCAAAAGCGCAACCTCCAAATACAAATGATGTAAGATAAAATATTACAATATACTTAAATAAATTTCTTAAACTATTAGGCATAAATGCTATATATATCATTGCTATTGCTAACCCAATTTGTACAAATATATTTGAAAAAATTTGATTATTTCCTAAATATTTTCCTATAACATAAAGTGCACCTAGCGTTCCTGAAATTACAATTCTAAAAAATTTGCACTTTACTTTTACTACTAGACCTGTTGCAAATAGTATGATACTGTTCATACAAACATTTTCTATAAAGACTACATCTAAATATATAGTCATTTTTTCTTGCATCACCCCCCATAAACTTTCTTTTCTTAGATATATTATAGTTCGTCTTAGCTTAAAATTCTGTCAAATCCTTGGGTAGAAAAAAAGAAATAATCTAGCTTTTTAGACTATTTCTTTTCTTATTAGATATTTGTCTTTGCAGATTTTGTGGTATTTTATATTTTTTTATCTAATTTTGTAACTTTTAAGAAACTACTTGCACTAACTTTATTTAACATATATAATATATAAAACTAGAATATTGGAGGTTTTTTATGAATAGAACAAAACGTAAAATATTTGAAACTTCTATGAATTTATTTGCAACTAAAGGATATGATGCAACAAGTATTGAAGAAATTACTTCTGTTGTTGGTGTTGCAAAAGGAACTTTGTATTATCACTTCTCTAGCAAAGAGGAAATTTTCACTTTTCTTGTAGAAGAAGGAATGAAACTTTTACAAAATAGCATTTCTATAAAAATTGCTAATTGTACTAGTTTAATAAGTAAACTTAAGGCTATTCTTTTAATACAAATTAAAGTTATGACTAAATATGAAGATTTCATGACTATTGTTCTAAGTCATATTTTAGGTAAAGGCTCTATAAATCTTACTTGTAGAAAATATGTGTTTGAATATATTGACACAGTAGAAAAAATCATTCAAGATAGTATAGATAATGGAGAAGCAACTACTAATGTAGATAATCCAAAAATTTTAGCTTCTGGCATATTTGGTATTACGTATTCAATACTTTTATATAAAATTAAAGATGGAAATGAGTTAGATATTGGAACTCTATATAAAGAATTTGAAAAAATTATTTTTAGTAAATATAATTTAAAATAACCCCTATATTTTAAAAATTTAGGGGTTATTACTAATTTTATTATATTTATTTATGGATTAATTTTAATTATTTTTTTTGGAAATAACTACTAAACTAGCTATAGCTACTACTGTTATAATAGAACCAACTACTACATAATCTACTACTCCTGTTGTTGGTGTTTTATCTTTTTTATTATTTGTACTTGTTGTTGGTTTTTTATTTGTATCTGCTGGTTTCTTGTCTCCTTCTGTTGTTCCTGTTGAAGGCTTTTTGTTTTCTTCTGGTTTCTCTACTGGCTTAGTTGGTGTTGTTACTTCTGTTGCTGTAACTTTTCCTGTTGATATTACTGTTTGAGCTTTATCTTGATCATCTACTAGTGTTAATGTTTGTGTTCCTTTTGCTCCTTTTAATATCTCAAATGTTACTGTTGCTATTACTGTTCCTTTTTTGATTGTTGTAGCATCTGCTCCTGTTGATGTTATTGCTACTACTACTCCATCTGCTCCTTCTACTGAATTTACTCTGTTGTTTGCCATTATCATTGTATCTGCTATTGTTGCTGTTGCTACTGAATCATATTTTAGTTTTTTGTTGTCAAATTTTACTAATAGTCCTCCATCTTCAATTGTTAAATCTTCTGTAGCTTTAATTTCTACCTTTACTTTTTCTCCTTCTTTTCCTGATACACTTCCTATTGATACATTTTTGAATGTTGCTGTTGCAGCTTGACATACTCCTGCTAATACTAAACTAACTAACATAACTGCCACTGCTAATACGATTAATTTTTGTGTAAATATTTTCATTTACTTTTCCTCCCTTTTTTATTAAAATTTTATAATGTGTTTATTTTTCCTATATAGAATAGTAATATTTGTCTTGCATCTTGTGTATTTATTTTTCCATCTTTATTAATATCTGCTACCTTTTTTTGTTCTTCTGTAAGCTTTGTTTTCCCTATATAATGCAATAATGCTTGTCTTGCATCTTGTGTATTGACTTTTCCGTCTCCATTGATGTCTCCTTTTTTGGTTGTTTTATTTCCATTAATCATATCAAACACACCAATTTTATATGGTATTTGCATTTGGCTATAATTACTAATACATATAAAGTGATTTCCTGTTGAAGTAGCTGTGAATTCATAATATTGATTACCTTCATTATCTATTTTCATATTATAACTTATATAATCTGATTGTCCATCAGGAGTTTTTAAGTCTGCCATTATTGATGAAATATCTATATTTTCAAATAGTATTCTATATTTTATACCTTTTGTTAGATACACTTTATAATAGTCAAAATCGCCTCTGTTTCCATGTTCATTTCCAAAATATCCATTATACATATGTCCTAATTCTAAATTTGTTGCTTGTTTTGGATTTTCATTTGGTTCTACCTCAGAATACTTATCTGGTGTAAATGTAAATGAATAATTTGTTGTTATCCCTCCTGATAATACAGTAAATCCTGGCGTAATAGACACATAATATGTACCTTTATCTAATCCTATATAATATTTAAAGTCTGGAGAAGCTGTTTCTACTGAATTGCTACTTATTGTATCCCATATCAATTCTCCTTCTACATCATATATAGCTACTTTTAGCCTTCCATATTCTCCTTCTGAATCTGTTGGCTTACTAAATGTCATTTTTAATGTGCCTCTTTCGCTTATTGTTATTTCATTATAACAATATAAATGGTCAGAACTTCTATACCATGTTTTAGTATATGAATTTCCTAATGTGATTTTTATTGCATTGCTCATCATCGTTCCTTGTTCTGCATAACTTACAGCTTTCACATTTGTATTAATAAACATTGTAGATAATAATATTATTGCTACAAAAACCACTACTAATTTACTTTTCATCTTTTATCCTTTCCTTTCTTATAATTTTTTTGCAATAAATAAAAATATTATTTACATCACCCCTTTCTTTTCGCATAACAAAAAGACACATAAAACTTATATGTCAAAAAACATATAAGTACTATGTGTCCTTATATTACTCTTTACTTTTAGATTACCACCTGTGTGTGTGTGTGTGTGTGTGTGTGTACTCCTGCAAGGGTTACATGTCTTCTGTTCATCAGATGTTTCCTCCATTCTTTTATATCAAGTATTATAGTATATATGTAATACTTTTGTCAATGCCTTTTTATACAAAATTCTTCACAAAACTTCTTCTATGTATTGGGCATAGCCCGTATTCTTTAATTGCTGCAATATGGTTTGCTGTTCCATAACCTTTATGTTTTGCAAATCCATATTCTGGATATATTTCATTATACTTAAGC
Organism: uncultured Clostridium sp.; assembly: GCA_947575745.1. Lineage (GTDB taxonomy): Bacteria > Bacillota > Clostridia > TANB77 > CAG-508 > JAAWPK01. The sequence goes on along the minus strand of CANPOS010000012.1, from coordinate 6,244 downwards.
ATAAGTCTATCTCTTGTAACTTTTGCTATAATTGATGCAGCTGCTATCGAATAACTTGTTGCATCTCCTTTTATTATTGATTTATATGGTATATTGCAAGTATTTATTCCTCTTAATGCATCTACTAAAATTATATCTGGTACCACTTTAAGTTCTTTTATTGATTCTGTAAGTCCTTCTTTAGTTGCTTGCAAAATATTTATTTCATCTATTTTGCTTTCATCTATTATTCCAACACTATAACTAATTGCTTCTTTTATTATTTGCTCATAAACTCTTTCTCTTTTCTTTTCTGAAATCTTTTTGGAATCATTTACTCCCTCTATCATAGAATCTCTTGGCATTATAACACTTGCAACAACTACTGGACCAGCAAGTGGTCCACGTCCTGCTTCATCTATTCCACAGATATATTTTGCTCCATTATTATATATTTCTTCGTCTATTTCTTTTAATTTTATTAATCTTTGTTCTTCTTTTTCATTCATTTTTTATTTTCCTTTATTAGTATTTCGATAATTTAATATCTGTGTTAATCTTGTAAATAAAATATCATCTAATGCTACCCCTTTATCATAGGCAACATCTAAAGTTTCATAATTTACATAGTATCCTTCTTCTGCTTTTGCTTTGTTTACTCCCATTTCATTTAAATCACCTTGTGATAATTTGTACCAACCGTCATATTCTCCACTTTCTTGTTTATCTCCTCTTATCTCATCCTCATCCATTTCTCCTATTGCTATTTTATCTGCCATTATTTTTGATTTACTTTGTATTAATAAAAGATATGTTTCTATATTTTCAAATTTTGCACTTTGCATAAAATTCATTCCCATTGATACTGAAACTGATGTAATTATTGCAAGTAAAATAACTGTTAAGATTAGAGCTATAAATGTAATTCCTTTGTTTTCTCTTATTTTCATATGTTACCCTCCTAAATTTCTTCATTTTTCTTTATTATATATTATTTAATTTTTTTTATCAACCTAAAAATATATTTTTATTGACAAATATAAAATATTATTATATAACTCATTTAGTGTTATGTTAGGAGTGATAAGTTTATGGAAGAAAATACTAAAGGAAAAATCCTTATTTGTGATGATACTGATGCAATTAGAATGACATTATCTAACATATTAAAAAAAGAAAATTTCGAAATATTCGAAGCTGAAAATGGTGAACAAGCAATTTGTAATTATTCAGATATAAAACCTGATGTTGTAATAATGGATCTTACTATGCCCAAAGTAGATGGAATAAAAGCTTTAGAAAAAATTAAAGAAATAGACTCTCATGCAAAAATCATTATGTGCTCTGGTATACATGATCCTTACACTATAAATAATGCATTTTATAAAGGAGCTCTAGATTTTATATTTAAGCCTTTTTCAAAAGAAAGAGTTTTTGAAGCTGTAACTAAAGTTTTAAATTAATGATTTTGCAACAAGGAGGTTTTTATGAGAACTGTTATTGTAAAACATAAATTTGATAATAAATATTTAAATTCATTTCTTATGAGTGAATTTCCTTTTCTTACTCAAAATACTATATATAAAGCTCTTAGAAAAAGAGACATTCGTATAAATGACATAAAAATATCTAATAACACTATTGTTCATGAGGGAGATAAAGTTACAGTCTACATTTTAGATAAATTCCTTTTTGGCGAAGACATTAGATTAGATATTGTATATGAAGATAATAATATATTAGTTATAAATAAACCTAAAAATATTGAAGTTACTGGTAGTAATTCTTTAACCGAACTTGTATGTAAAACTTTTAATAATTCTTCTATTTTACCTTGCCACAGATTAGATAGAAATACTGAGGGGTTGGTACTTTTTGCTAAATCAAATGAAATTTTAAATATACTTCTGTCAAAATTTAAAAATCAAGAAATAACAAAAATTTATAAATGCAAAGTACTTGGAATTTTAAATAAAAAACATGATATTTTAAATGCACATCTATTTAAAGATAACAAAAAGTCTATTGTTTATATAAGTGATGTTCCCAAAAAAGGCTATCGTCCAATTACTACTGAATATACTGTTCTTGAGGAAAATAATGAAAAAAATTTTAGTATTCTTGAAATAATACTTCATACTGGACGTACTCATCAAATTCGTGCTCATTTAGCTTATATTGGTCATCCTATTATTGGTGATCGGTAAATATGGCATTAATGAGGTTAACAAAAAGTTTAATGAAAAAACTCAAAATCTAGTTTCTTATAAAATGCGTTTTGATTTCAAAGAAAACAGTGGAATTTTAGATTATTTGAAAAATAAAGAATTAGAAATAAATAATCACTTATTTATTTAAGAATAAGGGTTATATATAGTTTTTCGATAGACGTTGGGGCGACTGTTTTAGAAAATGTATGAACAAAGTGAATTACATTTTCTAAAATGGGGACGCAAGAAAAACTATATATAACCCTTATTCTCAATTCTAGTTTATAATTTAAACTATCTACTATTGTTCGTCTTCCTGATATTCATAGCTTCCACACATTGATTCATCTGGTGTACAAGTTTCGCAATCTTCTATTGGCTCTACTGTTATTTGTTTTAAAGTACATTCATTACAATCACAATTATTGTATTTGCAGCTATTAACTGTACAATTTATTTTTTGATTTTTATCCATTTTAAGTTACCTCCTAAAAGTTTTATCAAAATTATTATTTACTTTTTCAAGTAAAAATATATATATTAAAAAAAAGTTTTTTTGTAAATTTTTTCTATTTTTTAAAAAAGTGTTTTATTTTGTCTACTTATATGATAAAATAATGTCGAATAAATTTAAAAATTAAACTTCTTTTTGTTTCTTTTTTAAATTAGCTATGTAATAAGAAAGGAATTGGTTATTATGGAATTTAAGAGATGTGCACGTTGCGGATGTTTTTTTGTAACAGAAGGAGAAGTTTGTAATTGTTGTGCTCCAAAAGATAGATTAGATATATCTAAGGTTCAAAATTATTTTGAAGAAAATTCAGATTATACTATTGATACCATTGCTGTAAACACAGGAGTAAGTGCAAAAAATGTGACAAGGTATCTTAATAATCAAAACTTTCAAAATTTAAAATAATAATAATCGTAAGTAGTTTTTCCTAGACATTGTTGTCTCATAATAAAAAGCGTCTTTTCGACGCTTTTTATTAATTTTCATATCCTGGTTTTCCTAGAAGCTTAAACATATTCTTTTTATATTCTTCTACTCCTGGTTGGTTAAATGGATTTACTCCAAGTATATTTCCTGACATTGCACAAGCAAGTTCAAAGAAATATATCAAATGTCCCAAAGTTTTCTCTGACAAATCTTCTACACTTATTAAAATATTTGGAACTCTTCCATCAACATGTGCTTTAATTGTTCCTTCCATTGCCTTTTTATTTACAAAATCCATAGTCTTTCCTGCTAGGTAATTTAGACCATCTAAATTACCCTCTTCTTCTTTCAAAGTAACATCTGATGCAGAATTTACTATATTTATTACTGTTTCAAATAAATCTCTTCTTCCATCTTGTATATATTGTCCCATTGAATGTAAATCTGTTGTAAAGTCAACTCCTGCTGGAAAAATTCCTTTTCCATCTTTTCCTTCGCTTTCTCCAAATAATTGCTTCCACCATTCTGTAAAATAATGCATTTTTGGTTCATAGTTTACTAAAATTTCAGTTGTTTTATCTGTTCTATAAAGCAAATTTCTTGCTACTGCATATTGATAACATTCATTGTATTTTAAGTTATTATCTGCATATTTGTCTTGTGCATTTTTTGCACCTTCCATTAATTTATCTATATCAATTCCTGCAATTGCAATAGGTAAAAGTCCAACTGCAGTAAGAACTGAATATCTACCGCCTATATTGTCTGGTACAACAAAAGTTTCATATCCTTCTTCATCTGATAATTGCTTTAATGCTCCCCTTGCTTTGTCTGTTGTAACAAGTATTCTTTCTCTTGCTCCTTCTATTCCATATTTGTTTTCTAATATTTCTCTAAATATTCTAAATGCTATTGCAGGTTCTGTTGTAGTTCCTGATTTTGATATTACATTTATTGAAAAATCTCTATCTCCTATTAGTTCTATAAGATCTGTAATATAATTTGGACTTATATTGTTACCAGCATACAAAATTTGTGGAGTTTCTCTTTTTGAATAATTATAGAAAGTATTTGTTAAGGCTTCTATAACAGCTCTTGCTCCTAAGTATGAACCACCTATTCCTATACATACAAATACTTCAGAGTTTTCTCTAACTCTTTTTGCAGCTTTTTTTATTCTTTCAAATTCTTCTCTATCATAATTTGTAGGAAGTTCTAACCATCCTAAAAAATTTTTTTCATTGTTTGGATCCTTACGTAAAATATTATCTATTTTCTCAACTTCCTCCTTGTGTTCTAATATCTCCTCCATACTAATATTTGTATTTTCTAAATTTACCTTTATATTTGACATAGACTTTTTCCTCTCTTTCTTTTTAATCTTTAGTCTATAATATTTAAGCATTTTCACTAATTACTGGTATTATTTGTTTCTTTCTTGAAACTACTCCTGGTAGAAATGCCATATTGTTTTCTAGCTTTACATTAAAAGCTTTTTCTGCTATCTCTGTCTTTGCTCCTAATACAATAGCTTGTGAATTACTATTTATTATATCTGTAATTGCAAATAAGAATAAATCTACTCCATTAGCTGATATAAAGTTATTTATTGCATTTTCAATTTTTTCTTTATCTTTTAATACATCATCTATACAAGCTGTATTAACTTGTGCAACTTGGAATTTTGTTCCATTAGCTTCAAATGATTTAGAATCTAAATTTATTAATTCTTCTGCTGAAAAATCACTTAAATCTGTTCCTGCTTTTAACATTTCCATTCCATAGCTTTCAATATCAATTTTAGCTATTTTAGCAAGCTCATTTGCGACTTCTTTATCCTTTGGTGTACATGTAGGTGATTTGAATAATAATGTATCTGAAATAATTGCACTTAGCATAAGTCCTGCCATTTTTTCTGATATTTCAATTTTGTTCATAACATATAATTCATAAAGAATTGTTGCCGTACAACCTACTGGCTGTGCTATGTAAAATAGTGGAGTAGCTGTTTCAAATCCAGAAATACAGTGGTGATCTACAACTTTTAAAATATTTGCTTTTTCAATTCCTTGAACACTTTGTGCAAAACTATTGTGATCTACTAATATTACATTAGCTTTTTCTGGAATTTCTTCCAATAGTTCTGGTGCCTCTACTTTAAAATAATTTAATATAAATTCTGTCTCTTTATTAGGCTTTCCTAGTCTATATGCTTTTGCTTCTGAGTTTCCTATTTTCCTTTCTAAATCTTCCATTACTATACTTGATGTTATTGTGTCTGTGTCAGGACTTTTGTGTCCAAAAATAAATACTTTTTCCATTTTTCTATCTTTCCTTTCTTTTCTTGTTTAAACTTTTATTGCTGTGTCTAGTGCTAATACTATCATATCATTTAATGAAGTTTCTCTTTCTTCTGTACTCACACCTTTTTTGTCGTCTGGAATATCTACAACTGTTAAAAGACACGCTGCTCTTTTTCCTAATCTTTGTGCATTATAGAATAGTGCAAAGCTTTCCATTTCTGAAACAATAAGGTCTAAATCTTTTGGAGCACGTCCTATTGGCTTGTCTTTTTCTGGAATGTATAAATCAAAACAATCTGTGCAAAATGCTGTTCCTTTTACATACTTTACATCATTTTCTCTTGCTGTTTCTTCTATTTTGTCATTTAAGTCAATGTCTGCACTTACTAAATTGCAATGCTTGCTATCTAGAGTGTATGCATAATTGCTTTCTGTATAGGCTTTATCTACAAGTACTATATCTAGCAATTTAAGCTCTTTTGAGTTACCTCCACATGAGCCAACTCTTATAATTGTATCTACATCATAGAAACTATAGAGCTCATGAGAATATATTCCCATACTTGGTATACCCATTCCATGTGCCATTACAGATATTCTTTTTCCTTTATAGAAACCTGTATAACAATACATTCCTCTTACAGAGTTTACTAATTTGTAATCCTCCAAATAATGTTCTGCAATATATTTTACTCTAAGTGGATCTCCCGCCATTATTACAGTTTTTGCTATATCCTCTTTTTCTGCTTCATTGTGTGGTGTCAAAAAAATCAAACTCCCTTCTTTTGTAATTATGTGTTTATTATATCATA
>CANPOS010000011.1 GCA_947575745.1 uncultured Clostridium sp. | reverse complement strand
CCATGTATTCCATCAAATTCTTTTTCATCTGCATAAATTTCTACACCTAAATTTCTAAAATAGTCTAGTGTATCTTGGTCTGCAATAGCATATACAGGATTTATTAGAATATTTTTTAATCCCCATCTAGTATAAGCCTTATCATTTTTAGTTTTTATATCATGTTGGATTGTATAAGTTTCAATTTTTGTTTGTGATTTTAATTCTCTCATTTTATCAAAAAGGATTTTTACAATTCTTACTTCATCATCAATAGTAGATAGTTTAAATAGTTTTCTTTTTTTACCATCAACAGTTATATTTTCTATTTGTTCAGATTTATAACCTGTTGGTGTCATACCACCTAGCCAACGACCAGTTTTAGCAAGTTCTAACATATTATCTCTAATACGTTCTGCGATTGTATCACGCTCAAGTTGTGCAAATACAGAAATCATAAACATCATAGCACGACCACTAGGGGTTACGTTCTCAATGCTTTCTGTTGCTGATAAAAATGATACATCAAAATTATCAAGTTCAATTACTAAACTACTAAAGTCAGATACATTACGACTAATTCTATCTAATTTATAAAAAGCAATAGCTTTTATTTTTTTATCTCTAATATCTTTAAGCATCTTTTGAAAAGCAGGGCGATTTGTATTATAACCTGTGTAGCCCTCATCTTCATAAATTAAAATATCATTTTCTAAATCTACACTATCAAAAGTTAATTCAATTTTTCTTTTACAAGTTTCTATTTGATTATGGGTACTTTCGCCTTTACCTGTAAACTTTGATTTACGAGAATATATTGCTATTTTTCTATTATCTTGTTTTGTACTTTTCATATTTTATATTTCCTTTCCTAAAATGTGATGTTACAAATATAATATCACAAATAAGGTTAAAAATGCAATAGATATGAAAAAAAGACCATTAATTTGGTCTTAATTCTTAATACTATTTAATTTCTTCGCACTTTTCAATAATAACTACAATAGCTCCTTTGGGTTTAGTAGCCCCAAAAGGTGTAACTTCGCCATTTCCAAAAAACGTATTTTTACAAAAATCATAGTATTCGCCATCTGTATAATAGTCAGCTGTTCCAGTCATACGTAAGCCTTCCCATTTTTCATTAAATGAGGTTAATACAATATTTTTATTTGCTAATATATTTTTAGGTGTATTAACCATCTCATTATGTGATATTATTATTTTATTTTCTTCTATAACTCTAACATCTGATGCTACTGATAAATTAGGTTTATTATCGGCTGAAATAGTGGCTATATGCATAGGATTATTTTCAATTAATTCTTTACTTTCTAATAAATTCATTTTTTATCCTCCTTATTAATAACCACCATCAGCAGTTAAAACAGTTCCATTAACAAAACTTGCATCATCACTTGCCAAAAATACAATACATTTTGCAATTTCTTCAGGTTTAGCAAATCGTTTTAACCATATTTTATTTGTTTCTTCCTCAATAAAATCTTCAGGTAAATCTATATTCATTTCAGTATCAACCCAACCTGGAGCAATAGCATTAACATTTACATATGGAGCTAAATCAATTGCAAAATCTTTTGTAAGAGTTATTAATCCTGCTTTTGAACAATCATAATCAACTGCTTCAGGACTAAATGCATTTATTGCATTAGTAGAAGAAATATTTATAATTTTACCATACTTATTATCAAGCATATATTTTGATGCTAATTTAGATAAAACAAATGCACCTACTAAATTAGTATTAATAGTATTTTTAAATTCTTCAATTGTTCTATCTTTTAAAGGTTTATCAATAACAACACCTGCATTATTAACTAAAATATCAATCTTACCATAACTTTTAATTATCTCGTTTATCATGTTTTCGCATTCTTTTTCATTTGATATATCTGCTTTAATACATAGTGCTTTTACTTGATAATTATTTATAACTTCCTCGCATAATTCTTTAGCTCTTTTTTCATCTTTATTGTAGTTTATAACAACGTTACAACCTTTTTTTGCAAGTTCAATAATTGTTGCTTTTCCTATACCACGACTAGAGCCAGTTACTAAAGCTACTTTATTTTCAAAATCCATCTTTACACCTCCAAACTTTCCTCAATTTTTAATACTTTATAATTTATATCAAATGTTTCAAAATTCTTTTTCATATATTCTAAATTAGTTGGATATTTTTCATTGTCCATGTGAATAGGTAAAACCAATTTAGCACCTAAATCTTTTGCAAATAGAGATGCTTCATAACTAGACATTGTTAATCCATAAGCTGTAACAGGTAAAGCAACAATGTCAGCTTTATAATCGTTATTAAAGCATATTGTATCGCTTGTTATATAAAGTCTTGTTTTATTATCATCAATTATATAACCTACATTTTCAAATACTTCGCCACCATTTTTTAAATTTGGATTATAGCCATGAACAGCTTTTACAACTTCAATATTTATATTATCTAAAGGAATAGTATCATTTTCTTTGATAATATTAATTTTTAATTCAGGGTAAGTATTTTGTACCTCTAAAGTAGAATAAATTGGAACATCAATATTTTTTAAAACATCATAATTTACATGGTCTCCATGCTTATGAGTTAATAAGATAATATCTGCTTGTTTCCATATATCAAAATATTCTTCTTTGTATTTTAATCCTCCTGCATCTACTAATATTTTTTTATTGTTTGTTTCAATCAATAAACATGATTGAGGGTATTTAGTTATTTTCATAAAATTTTGCTCCTTTCATTATTAATAATTTTATCATATAACTTATTTTTTTAGAATATCTTGGGTTAATAATTTTAGATCACAATGTAATTGTTCTAAAATTATTAATCGTTCAATTCTTTTATAATATTAGATTTATACTTTTCAAGAAATTCCTTATATCTTGTAAGCATCTTAACATCTGCTTTTTTATTTTTTATCATTAATTCATATTCCTTACGTTCTTCTTTAAATTGTAGCCATAAAGTATTAGATGTATCTTCTTCATCTAAATCATCATCATTGTATTGCGACCAATTATAATATATATTATCATATATAGATTTATTAAGATTTTGTATTTCTTTTGTTAAATCTTTAATTACATTCTTACAATTGTTCTTTTCTCTTTCACAATATTTCTCTCTTGATGCTTTTGTACTAAAAAAATATTTATCACAATTTTCACATTTTTTTATATCATTATAACCATGCAAAACTAGGAAATGTAATACAGCAAATATAACATCAGCTATTGTATAGCAATTATAAATATATTTATGAGGTTTCTTATCAATATTCCTTAAATCTAATTCATCAAATTTGCAATAATAATTTAATGGAACATATCTATATTTAATATTATTCTTTTTATTAACCTTTAAGCAGGTTAATTTTTTGTACTCTATTGTGTAATCTAATTTTAAGTCAAAATATAATCTCAATTTTTCTAAATCCTTAATAGAAACTACGTTATTATTTTTAATCATATCATTTATATAATTTACAAGTAAAAAGTAAGTTCCATCTTCACTTTTATCTATTTTAAAAAGTATTCCAAAAACATTTTCACTTTTTATTGAAGTATCAATTACACTTTTATCATCTTTTAAATCTTTATCTTTAGGTTTTAAATTTCTTAAATCACATAAAGCAGTTAAAGGATTAAATGTTGTTTTATCTTTAATAGCAATATTTGATATGTCGTTAATATCTTCTGAATATAAAAATAAATCTGCTTTATTATAGTGAATTTCTGATAGTTGGTCTAATTTTTTTGAAAAAAATAAATTTATTTTTTCATGAATAGTATCATTTTCTTTTAAAATCTTGCCACTTTTTAGCTTTGTTATATTACCTGATATTTTATTTTTATCTTTTTCAATCTCAATAATATATTCAAATTCACTCATGATTCACCTCCTGAAATTAGTACAAATTTTAAAATTTTTTCTTAAATTTAGTACGAGTGCTAATACCTTTTATCTATGGTAATTTATAGTTAGCAAACAAAAATTATCGCGATAAATAGTTTGCAAATATAAGAGATTTGTTAAAAAGATTATAACATTTATAAGCTAAAAAAACAATTTTCTTGAAATAAAGAATGGGAGAATATAACAAAGTCATTTAACTTACATTAACTTGTTTCCCGACAGGGTAAGTTAAATGCAGAAAGGAAAGATAATTATGTTAGATTATCAAAATCAAATATTTATCTTAAAAAATGTCACAAATGACTACTATAAAAATGGTGAAAAGATGGAAACTCCTCAAGGAGGAAATTACATTGTTCAATTTCCAGGAATTGAGGAAGCAACTATCAAAATTCCAGGAAAATTATTGCTAGATAAACCAGAATCAAATATCTATCAAGCTGTAATCTTTAAAGATTTAAAGATGAGACTTTATGCTCGTGAAAGTCAAATAAGAGGTACTGGAACTGCTTCTGATGTAATGATTATTTGTGATGATGTTTTAGGATTAGTTGCTAATAGTATTAGCCAAGATAAACCACGTAATTTAAAAATTAAAGCTACTGAATAATTAGAAATTATAGTAAGGGCGAGTAAGACGTTAAGTCTTACGTAGCCCCATGCTATAAAGTTTACTATTACCTTTATAGCATTTATTAGTAGCATTGTAGCAATATTTAAAATTGTTTTAAAGGAGTTGATTATTATAGCTAAAAATAAGAAAAAAGACACTCAATCAAGAGATTACTTAATTGTTATAAATAATCCAGAAAAGCATAATTTGACTTGGGAAAAAGCAATAGAAATTATAAAGAAATTTAAACCTACATATTATTGCATATCACATGAAGTTGGTGCAAAAGGGACACCTCACTATCATATATATTGGAGGAGTCAATCACCAGCAAGATTTTCTACTGTCATTTCTAAATCAAGATTTTATATGTGTCATGCTGAAACTGAAATAAAAGGAAAACCAAGTGAATGCCGTGCTTATGTGCTTAAAATCGAAAAATGGAAAAATACTGAAAAAGCTGAAACTCAAATAAAATCTTTTGAGTGGGGCGAAATTCCTATATCTGTAAAAGAAAAACATAATAAAGAAAAAGAAAAATTACTTGAAGATATAAAAGCAGGAAAAACAAATATTGAGATTATAGAAGAAAATCCATCATTTGCATTTAGAATAAGAGAAATTGATACTATTAGACATAATTATTTAAAAGAAAAAAGTTCAAAATCTTTTAGAAAAATTAAGACATATTTTTGTTATGGGGAAACAGCTACTGGTAAATCCACTTGGGTATATGAGAATTTTCCACCTCAAGATATTTTTAGAGTTTATAATTATCATAATCTTAATGCTATGTGGGATGGATATGATGGTGAAAAAGTAGTTTTCATGGATGAAATAACAAATGTTCCTATCGAATTAATGCTTATAATTACAGATAAATTTCCGTTGTCCTCTGGACTTAGCAACAGGTATAACAATGTAATTCCAAATTTTGATGTGCTTGTCGTTGCAACAAATACCAAATATGAAAATATGTATGCTTATGAAAAAGTAATGAAACCATCTACTTGGAAAGCTTACGACAGAAGATGGGGAAACATTTTTGAATTTAAGAAAACACCAGAAAATAAATATGAAATTATTAAGCATAGAGAAACAAAATATGAGGAGGAATTATCATGAGAGATAATTTAAATAAAGAAATAAAAAATAATAGAGAATATAAAAAGGGAAAAATTACTATACTTCAATTTTTAGAAATAGCAGGAAATCAATTTTATCATAGTAAATTAAAATTAATATCTTTAATTATTGGAACAATAGTATTAGGAATAATATTATTAATAATTCATAATTTAGGTGCAAAAATACCTGATAATAAAATATTGATGCTAATTAACAATATATTAGGTACTAATATACCATCAAGCATAATAGCAGTTATTCTAGCAATCCTATTTTATATTATATATGTAATAAGTCTAGCAATACCTATTAATTCTAACAAAATATGTGAAAAAATATATAATGCAGGAATAGTTAATTATGCTAGAGGAACAGCCATATTTATAGCAAGTTATATTAATCCTAAAGATAAAAATACAATGATATATAAATTTTTCACTAATTCAACAATGGTTGCTGATTGGGAAAAGAACATGAGCAGAATAGAAATTTATGGGTACATAGTAAAAGGTATTAAAAGATTAGGAAACAACAAAATTCTTTTATGCTTAACAAAAGAAGATTTAAGCAATCCTAAACCTAAAATTTGGAGTAATGATTATTTACAAAAAGATGAGATTGAATTAAAAGTAGTTTTAGGAGTAGATGCATTTGGTAATCAAGAAATTTGGAATATGTCTACAATTCCTCATGGTTTAGATGGTGGAGAAAGTAATTCAGGTAAGACATCTTCTGTAAAATTAGTTCTAGCACAAGTTCTAGCATTAGGACATAACGTAATTATAGCAGATTTTAAAAATGCAATAGACTACGAGAAAATTTGGCATGATAAATGTAAAATTGTTAGTACAAAAAATGATTTACTTATGGTATTAGACAACCTTATAGAAGAATATGATATAAGAGCTAATAAATTGCTTAAAGCAAGTGTTAATAATATTGATAATTACAATAAGGGAACTACTAATAAAATGAAACATATTATACTTGCTTTTGATGAAGTTGCAGAAGTATTATCAGTAAATAAAAAATATTTATCAAAAGAAGAACAACAACAGCTTTCAAGAATTGAAGAAAATATTGAAAAAATTGCTCGTTTAGGTCGTATGGTGGGCATACATTTGTTACTCTCAACACAGCGTCCTTCAGCTGATTTAATTTCAGGTCAAACTAGAACAAACATAGGGTATCGTATTTGTTTTAGAGCTGATGAAATATTAAGCAATATCATACTTGATAATAAAGATGCATCTGAAAAAATTCCTAAAAATGCTAGAGGTTTATATATTTCTAATGTTAATAAAACACTTGCACAATGTTATTGGATTGATGATTATGAAAAAATTCTAAATAATAGCAAACATTAATCAATTTATTTTATAGTTTGAATAAACTTTAAGTAAGGAGGTTGTATGAAAGTTATTGTAAATCTTCCTGAACTAGAAGAAGATAAAGAAGAACTTGAAAATAGAGTTGCAAACTTTCATGCAACTTTATTGATAGAAAAAATTAAAGGATTAAATGTTAGTGATGCATCTAAAAAGAAAATCCTAGATTTAATTTTAAAAGATGTTAAAGAAAAATGTACGAGCGACTAACTCATACATTTTTTTAATTTATTATAACTTGCTCTAGTCATCTGTGATTTACCCGTTTCCCATTTTTTAATAACTGATATATCTTTATCAAGCATTTTAGCTAAATCAATTCGTTTAAGGTTATTCTTTTTTCTAAAATCAACTATAGCTTGAATTGGATTATCTAAAAGAAAAGCAATATAATCATCATTCATAACAATTTTATCTTCAATATCTAATTCTTTTATAATATCTTTAATCAATTTAATATTAACAAGTTTTAATTCTCTATTTTCAAGATGGTCTAAAACACCTCTATCACAGCCAAGTTTTAAGCATAAATCAGTTTGTTTAATATTTGCTAATCTACGATAATATTTTATCTGCTGTCCTATGGTGCTATTTTCATTTATCTGTGGTATCTTCCAAACAGCATGAGTTTTTAGAGTGATTTCAGTATCTAGCTTGTCCTTTAATTTATCAAATAGCTTACTAATTGCTACACAGCTTTCCAATATGTGATAGTTGCATTTTCTATGCATCTAGCAACATAGGTTGCTAGTCTAATGTTCTTATCCATATTGAAACTATTAATTCCTTTTATAAGTCCTATAGTACCTATTGAGATTAAATCGTCTTGCTCTATATTAGTAGAAGCATATTTCTTAGAAACATGAGCAACAAGTCTCAAATTTCTTTCAATTAAAATATTTCTTGCTTCTTCATCGCCATTTTTCAATCTTTTTAAGAACTCTAATTCTTCTTCTGAACTAAGAGGTTCAGGAAATAAGTTAGAGCTTTGTATGTATCCGAACTGCAAATGTCGCGCATTTTAAGAAAGCAAAAAAACCAGATAAAGTTAAGGTTCCTATCATAAGGAGAAAACACCTCCATTTTTCACATAGTCAATTATATGTTCGAGGGATTTTGTCTGTGCATGGACTATATAAAAAAACTTTTTGACTTTTTGTACGCAATATGATATTATGCATTTACCAAATAGTTGAAGGAGTGATGAAAATGGAGTTAAGAAGGTTCGATACAGAACTAAAAAAACTCCAAGCTAGAAAATTTGGAAGTGATGTAGAGGCTCTGAGTGAGCTTTGCAGATTTTCCATGTTTGCTAGTGCATGTGGCTACCGGGGGAAGGTTATTTATTTAACGGTTAAGGACAAGAAAATTGTTCAGTGGCCGTATAGAATTCCCAAACCCACCTTAAGAAGTCAGAAGGTAGAAACCACGCAAGCAGTTGAACCTAAGAAAGAACCAGTTATTACAGTTCCAGCGATAAGGCCACAAGTTCCTCATCAAGTTGAGGAAACCTTTAAGGAGCAACTTGAGGAAGCTGAAGTTGCTGATGGGGAAGGAAAGCTTAAAGCAAGTCAACAGGTTAATCCTAAAAAAAATCAAAAACCTTTAATGAGGAAAGGTGGACCCAAGCCAAGAGCCCTGAAGAGGGAGAAAAAGAAGGGCAAGATGAAAAAGCGTAAATCTAGAAGTTCAAGCGGATATAGGCGTTAAAAATCACGAATAGCCCCTCACCATATACCGAGATTATTAATAGGTAGAGGTGAGGGGCGTATTATATATTGGAAAAGAATTAAAAAGTATTGACACTTTACATAAAATATATTATGATGGTTATAAGCTAAAGTAAGTAATGCATTTGTAGAAAGCATATTTGCAAAAAACAAAGAAAGAGAGGATAAAACATACATAGGAATGTAAACTAGATATAACTAAAATAGCAGGAGGACATAATTATGGCAAAATGGATATTGCTTCAGGAGGCATTGCAGATACCGTCAGTAAACAAACTAATGTCTGAAAGAGGAATTGCATATAGCCCAAATAAAGAAAAAAGCTTAAGCTATTCTGAAAAATTCACTGGAATCACCAAGACGCAGACTTTTACGGCAGAAGTTGGTCACGTTTATTACCCAATTTTGTTTAATGAAGAAGTTTGGCTTGTCTCAGGTGATGTAACTGAAGACACATTAGAACTGAGGGGCAGAGAAGGATATTTGAATGGAATTGGAATTCTGAAAAATATTGCCGATTTGTATTCAAATTCCAAGCTTCAGGCAGAAGGAAAAGCTTGGACAGAAGATATGGTAAAAATCTTGTATAATCCAGATATAAAGCCTGTTAATAGAGAATATTGGCTTGCATTTATTAGTATGCAAGCTAACCCTAACAATCGTAGCTTGTGCAGTATGAACAAAAGTAGAATAGAGCAACATGCTTTACACTATAGTTTCTGCGGATGTAATGTCAATAAAAGTTTTGAATTTGCAATGAGACCTTTGATTCATCTTCCTTCGAATATATTAGTGGATATTCAAGATGAAATGAAACCACTAATACTTAAATTGCCAAATGCAAGAACGAACCTTAACAAAAAGGAAATAATGTTCACAAAGCTTAGAAGCAAAATATTGAAACATGCAGAATTAGAAGAAATATTAGCAATTGTTGATGAAATCGAAAAAATGACAACTTGGAAAAGGACTAAATGTCAAGGAAAGGAACCTATGTAATTAAACAAACCTCTTACGAAGAATAACTTAAATAAAGTTAACTTCACATAGTCAAAAGACCGTAGTATATATGTGCTATGGTCTTTTGACTAGTATGTCAAGAGGCAATAACCAGAAAATGAAAATCTCTTAAGGTACCTAATAGTGGCGAACTGTTAGTAAATTGTAAGGGAATCCTTTGTGAGGAGGAAGCTGAGAGAAGCCAAAGTTGCAATTGCAAAAAGTGTATATCTATTTTTTTATCTGCATATCTATACTTTTATAGTTTTATTTGTTATAATTAAATAATAAATATATAAAAAAGGATGGATTTTGATAGAATGATAGACCTTGAAGAAAATAGAAGAGAATTGCAAGAATTAAAAACAAAATTTATTACTTTAGAAAAAACAATTGGAAAACAAGAAGAGTTAGAAAAGAAGCTTAAAGAACTTGAAGAGAAAACTCTTGCTGAACGGCTTTTGGAATGATAATAAAAGTGCAAATGTTGTTTTACGTGATATGAAAGATGTAAAGGCAAAATACATAAGTATTGTTAAAATAAAGAATGAAATAGAAAATCTTATAGAAACAAATGATTTTTTACTTTTAGAAGATGACGAAGAAATGAAAATAGAATTAGTAAAAAGTACTTCTAGTCTAAGAAATAAAATAGAAAAACTAGAAACAAAAATGTTTCTTTCAGGAAAATTTGATAAAAATAATGCAATAATTACTTTACACCCAGGAGCAGGAGGAACAGAGTCGCAAGATTGGGTACAAATGTTATATAGGATGTATTGTAGATGGGCTACAAATAATGGGTATAGTGTAAAAGAAACAGAATATCTTGAAGGAGATGAAGCGGGAATAAAAAGTGTTACAGCAGTTATTATAGGAGAAAATGCATATGGATATCTAAAATGTGAAATGGGTGTTCATAGATTAGTTAGAATTTCACCATTTGATGCAGGAGGAAGAAGGCATACATCATTTGCATCTGTTGAAGTTCTACCAGAGATTTCAGATGATATAGAGCTTGAAATAAACCCTGACGATTTAAGAATAGATACTTATAGATCATCAGGAGCAGGAGGACAGCATATAAACAAGACATCTTCAGCTGTTAGAATTACACATATTCCAACAAATATTGTTACATCTTGCCAATCAGAACGTTCTCAACTGCAAAATAAAGAAACTGCTATGAGAATGCTAAAGTCTAAACTATTAGATTTAAAAGAAAAAGAAAACAAAGATAGAATAGAGGATTTAAAAGGTGTTCAAAAAGACATTGCATGGGGAAGTCAAATAAGATCTTATGTGTTTTGTCCATATACACTTGTAAAAGATCACAGAACGAATTTTGAAATGGGCAATGTGGAAGCGGTAATGAATGGAGATATAGATAAATTTATAGAAGCATATTTGAAAAGTAATATTTAGAAAATATAAATGAATGTTATGATTTTTAGTAAATTGTAACATTCATTTTTTGTTCTAAATAAGACAAGAAGTGAATATATATATTTATATAACATACGAAAGGAGCATAAAAGACATATGACACTTGAAGAAAGAAAAAATTTAACCCAAACGACTATTCAAAATTTAATATTAGAAAATAGGGAGAAACTTAGTATATCAGGAGTTTTGGATGTACTTAGCTTTGATGATCAAGTTGTAATGGTAGAAACAGAGCTTCGGACTCCTTACTGTAAAAGGAGAAAATTTAAGAATTAATAAATTAAGTTTAGATACTTCAGAAGTAATTGTTGATGGAGATATAAGTGGATTAAATTATAGTGAAAAAGATTTGAATAAGGATAAAGCTGGAAGTTTTATAAGTAAAATATTCAAATAAAGGTGGAATAAAATTGAATGCAGAAACTATAAATCAAGCTTATTTATTTTTGATATTCATACTAAATGGTATTTTGATAGGTGTAACTTTTGATGCTTTTAGAATACTAAGAAAAAGTTTTAATACACCTAATTTTGTTACATACATTGAAGATACTTTATTTTGGATAATTTCAGCAATAATTGTTATGTATTCATTATTTATTTTTAATAATGGGCAGTTTAGAGCATATATATTTGTAGGCATTCTTTTAGGAATAGCAACTTATATGTTATTTTTCAGCAAAATAGTTATTAAAATTTCTGTCAAGATTATAGAGACTATAAAAAGTATTATAATGTTTATATTTAAGATAATATCATATCCATTAAATATATTATATAAATTAATAAAAATCATATTAATACGGACCAATAATGAAAATTTCTACAAATTTTGCAAATACTCTTGCAAAAATTAGAAAAAGATTGTACAATACTAAAAAAAGAGATAAAAAACGTGAAATATTACAGAATAAAGAAGGATTTTGACAGCTTATGTAGAATTATATTTATATTAAGTAAAATATTCAACAGAGAAAATCATAGGAAAGAGTATACATATGAAAATTAATATAAAAAAATTATTGAAAAAATTATTATTAGTAGCTTTTATAGCTTATGTAACAATAACATTATTTAATCAACAAAAGGTATTAAATACATATAAAGACAATATTGCTTCTATTGAAGAAGATATAGAAGAAGCAAATGAGAAAAAAACATCTTTAGTTTCTCTAAAAGAAAATGCTAGCTCTTTAGAATATATTGAGAAAATCGCTAGAGAAAAGCTAGATATGTATATGCCTAATGAAAAAGTTTATATAGATGTAGGAAGCTAAAATTGATAAAACTTTTCAATAAGTTTTATCAATTTTAAAATATTTTTTTAATCTTTATTTTTTCCAATTTAAAAAAATTAAATAAAATATATATTATAGGGGGCAATATATGGAGAACAATTTGCAATTAGTAGAATTGCGCAAAATTGCTAAAGAAAAGGGCTTGAAAAATATCAGCAAGCTAAAAAAGGACGAGTTAATAGAGTTATTAAATAACTTAGAAGAAGGAGAGAATACCATAGAAACAAAAGAAATAAAAGTGGTAAAAGAACAAAATACAAATGAAGGATATAAAGTTACAAATGAGGATGACGATATTGTAGAAGGAATATTAGAAGTTTTACCTGATGGCTATGGATTTCTAAGAGGTGAAAATTACTTAACAAGTCCTAAAGATGTATATATTTCTCCAGTTCAAATAAAAAGATTTAGACTAAATACAGGTGATAAAATAAAGGGAATTGCAAGATTTCCAAAAGAAGGCGAAAAATTTCCAGCTTTAATATTTGTAGGAGATGTAAATGGTGATTCTCCAGATGTTGCCATGAAAAGAAAAAGCTTTGATGATTTAGTACCAATACATCCAGAGGAAAGATTGAAACTTGAGACTACTCAAAATGAAATAGCAACTAGAATGATAGATTTAGTTTCACCTATAGGAAAAGGTCAAAGAGGAATGATAGTTGCACCTCCTAAAGTAGGAAAAACTACATTAATTAAGAAAATAGCAAACAGTATTACAACAAATAATCCTGAGATAGATTTAATTGTATTATTAATAGATGAAAGACCAGAAGAAGTAACTGATATGAAAAGATCAATAAATGGGGATGTCATATATTCTACATTTGATGAGCTTCCTGATCACCATGTCAAAGTTGCTGAAATGGTAATTGAAAGAGCTAAAAGATTAGTAGAACACAAAAAAGACGTTGTAATATTGTTAGACAGTATTACAAGACTTGCAAGGGCATATAACCTTGTTGTTCCGCCTTCTGGAAAAACATTATCTGGAGGATTAGATCCAACAGCTTTATATAAACCAAAGAGATTTTTTGGAGCGGCTAGAAATATTGAAAATGGTGGAAGCTTAACAATACTTGCAACAGCTCTAGTTGAAACAGGTAGCAAAATGGATGACATTATTTTTGAAGAATTTAAGGGAACAGGTAATATGGAAGTACATTTGGACAGAAAACTATCAGAGAAACGTATTTTCCCTGCTATTGATATAAATAAATCTGGAACTAGAAGAGAAGAAAAACTTTTAACACAAAGAGAAAAAGAAACTGTATATGCACTTAGAAAAGCATTATCAAGTTTGCCAGTTGCAGATGTTACTGAACAATTTTTAACACAAATGGTTGTAAGTAAAAATAATGAGGATTTTTTGGACAAGATAGACTTTTTCCTAAAGAATTTTAAATAGAATATATAAAAAACCACTATGCAATTTAAAACATAGTGGTTATTTTTATGCTTTTTTGAAATAATATACAATTAGGAGGATTACTAAATGAAGAAGCTTATAAAGGTAATAGGTACTTTTTTTGATAGATTAAATGAAGATCATATTGGCGAATATACAGCACAATGTGCTTATTTTACTTTTTTATCTTTTATACCATTTATAATTCTCTTATTAAGCTTGATAAAATATATGAATATAGAAAGAGATACTCTTGTATATATTTTAGAAGCTGTATTACCAGCTATAACTAAAAATAGTGTTTTGGATATAATACAAGAGGTATATTCTAAATCCTTTGAAACAGTGTCTATATCTGCAATTTTTTTACTATGGTCTGCTGCAAACAGTTTCTATTCTTTAAGCTTAGGACTTTCAGCAATATATAAAGGGGAAGAAAAGGAGAATAGGATTTTACTTAGAATTAAAGGGGTAATAGGTACTATAATTGCAATATTTAGCGTTATAATGGTACTTATCTTGATGGTGTTTGGTAATAGAATTAATATTATTATAGAAGAAAATTTTAATAGTTTTAGTGGTATTACAACTTTTATATTAAGCATAAGAAATATGATAGTAATAGCATCTTTATTTACAATGTTTGTCATAATGTATAGATTTGTACCAAACAAGAAGGGGAATAGGCTAAAGAAACAAATTCCAGGTGCTATTTTTGCATCAATTCGGTTGGTTTGTACTTTCGTATTTTTTTTCAATTTATGTAGATGTATTTACAAATTTTTCTATTATATATGGAAGTCTAGCTACAATAATTTTAATTATGATGTGGCTTTATGCAATAATTTATGTAATTTTATTTGGTGCAGAAATTAATGTGATTTTAGAAAGTGTAAAAATTAGTAAATTTTTTACAAGAGAAAAGAGGTAGAGTAGTGTAGAATTTAAAAAAATAAAAGATAAAGTATAGACACACAACATTGCACAAAATTAAACTTTTGTGCAATAGAGTATAGGATCAAAAATAGAACCATATAATATGGTCCTATCTTCGTAAATCTTGCTATTCCTTTATATTAGCTACTCTCAAGCTTATTCTTTAACAACAAACTATATTCATTATTAATAAAAACTCCTTAAAATCAATTCTGGAGCTTCATTTATTTTTAGTTTATACTAGGTTTTATTATTATCATATATATTTATATTGTTACTTTATAATTTTTCATAAATATATTTAATATTTTTTAAAAGATTTACAAAATCCTTATATTTCAATAATTACACCATTTTTATAGACAACAAACTATATGTCTGATTTTTAAAAACGGCTTAAAATTGATTCTCGTGCTTCGTTTTTTTTCACTTTTTTAGCTATTTTAATAGAACTACTTATAATCAGCAATTTATAGCATTTTAGTAAATTTCTATTATATATAATACTATTTTTAGAATATTCGTATAAGGTCAGACATGTAATTTTTTATTGATTAGATATAAAAATGTCTTAAAAACGATTTTAGAGCTTCATAAATATAAAATATTTTTCTATTTGAGTATGATGAAATCTATACAAAAAATTTTTATAGAATCAAATTATAACAAATGTTCGTTTTTTGAAATTGGATTTTAAAAATTAAACTTTGCACAAAATGAAAATTCAAAATTATTCTTTTATATCTTCTTGCTGTTGTAGTGGTCGATTCGTTTTTTTAGTTTCTTGTTGTTCTCTATAATTTTCAGCAACTTCGGCAGATTGTATTTGTATTCTAGCAATTTCTTCTGTTTGCAATGTCCAAGACTTCTTTTCTTTATTATCTCTTCTTTCAAACATTATCCTTAAAGGTGTTTTTAAATCATCTTGTGCAATGCCATAGTAATATTCAAGATATTCATCATCGTAATATGGAAAAGTATCTTGTTTGGAAGGATTTATAAAATCTAAAAGATATTGTTCTTTTGTTTTTTTATTAATTAATGTTTCGCTATGATATCTATCTGTCTGGGATGTAAACAAAAAGGAAAGAGCATATAAACTTGCATTTTCAGGTATAAGTTCCAAATATCCATTTCTTAAAAGTGATATTAATACTTTTTTTCTTCCCAAATCGTTATTCCAATATTTAATTACTTGTGGAGTATAATCTTCTGCTAAAAATTGTTTATAAGTTACATCTAACAAATAAGTTTTACTAATCCCATCTACCATTGGAAAATCCAGAATATTTATTTTATGGTCTTCTCCATCATAATTATCTAAAATATTACTTAAAGTTAAGCATTTAGGACTTAATTCCATATTTATTAGTAATTTATAAATTATTGTCTGAGCTACGCTACATAGCCCTTGTAAATCTAAATCCTCAATATTAGTTACTCCAAAAGATTTTACTAGTATTCTCCTAGCTTGATTAATAACCCATTCAAGAAGCAATTGCACTTCATGTTCAGCTAAGCCATTATGATTAGTATTTCCATTTTTTCTTAGTTTTTGTTCAATATTAGCAATTTTTGTTAATTCTGTATATGAAAACTCTTTTATGATAGTCATTATTCATACCAATACCTTTCTATATATTTTAACTATTTATCTGATAATAGTTTTATCAATCTAGTATTTTTATATAGCTTTTCCCTACCTATTTTTTCGGATTCTAAAAGACCTATTTTTTCCAGTTGATTTAAATATGAAGTTGCAGTGATTCTTGTAACATCACATGCTTTTTCTATATAGGATATCTTTGTATAAACTTCATAAAATAGGCTTTCTAATAGTTCTTTTGAATAAATTTTAGGAAGTTTATTTCTAAACTCTTCTTTGTAGTTTTTCATCTCATCTTGAATATTCTCGATTAGTTCTATTGTTTCTTTAGATGTAATTTCAATACCTTTTAAAAGATATAAAATCCAATCTTCAAAATTATTATTATCTCTAACTTCATTAAATAATTTATAATATTCTTGTTTGGTTTTATTTATATATTTACTTAAATACAAAATTGGACTATCAATTAGTTTACTTAAGACAAGATAAAGAATATTAAGTATTCTTCCTGTTCTTCCGTTTCCATCATAAAAAGGATGTATACTTTCAAATTGATAATGTATTAAACAAACCTTTACTAATGGATCTATATTATCTTCATTATCATTAATAAAATCTTCTAAGTTCTTTAGGTATTTTCTTATTTCTTGTTCATTTTGAGGTGGTGTATATATTGTTTCTCCTGTAATGGAATTCTTTAATTCAGTACCTGGCAATT
The DNA here is from genome assembly GCA_947575745.1 of uncultured Clostridium sp. Taxonomy (GTDB): domain Bacteria; phylum Bacillota; class Clostridia; order TANB77; family CAG-508; genus JAAWPK01. The sequence continues at coordinate 33,118 of CANPOS010000011.1, read as the reverse complement.
TTCTAATTCCAGCATTGTTATGTTCAATAGTTCCTTGAATTTTGATAATTGTATTTGTATTAATATATCCATCTTTTTTTATTTGTTCATATCCAAGCCAAATAGCATTTCTATAATCTACAACTTCTTTTGCATTTTCTTCTTTATAGCCACTTTCTGTTAGTACTTTATAAATATCATCATGAGTGGTAACAATATTTTCGATAGCACTACTATCTTTCGCTTCATTAATAGTTACAGCATTTATTAAAATATGCATATTTGGTATTGTATTTGCATACCCTTTAAGTTCTGCTAAGGCTCTTGATGATAAAGTTAATTGTTCTAAAATTTTATTTGTTTTTAAATTAATATTTTTATATGGTAACATTTCTAAATTCATAATCTTTCCTCCATATATATAAAATATCATATTTTTTATACATTTTCAATGTATATATATAAAAAATTAAAAAAATTATATATATTTTTAAAACATGTATAATTTTTGGTGTCTATTATTAAACTTTTGTGAAAAAGTGGAATCGAAAATAGTTATACCTTTAAATTTTCGCTATTACTTGCTATTACGCCTATTTTAGCTTATTATCCTAATAACTTCTACACTAACGCTACGCATTAAATTACTGTAATTGCTCATTCTTCGCAAATAGTAACTAAAAACTCTATACTACTTTTTAATAAAATGGCCTTAAAATCGATTCTGAAGCTTTATTATTTTAGTTTATTCCTGGTTGGATTTTTTTCATTATTGTAACCACATAATTTTAAAAAAATTTATATAACTTTAGATTATTTTATCAAAATTTCCTAAATCCTTATATTTCAGTATTTTGCTTGATTTTATGGACAACAAACTATATGTATATTTTATAAAAATGGCTTAAAATCGATTCTCGTGGCTCGATTTTTTAGCCATTTTTCAGCATTTTTTATAACTGCCTAAAAATCAACATTTTACTAAAATTATATTATAAAGATTAGATTTTAGAATGTACACATCAAATTTAAAACATGTAACTTATTGAATGAATTATTAAAATGTCTTAAAATTGATTTTAGAGCTTAATAATATGAAATTATATTATGGATTAGTAATCTAAATTTATATAATAATTATACAAAAAATTATAAAATTATAATATAAAAATTTATTTACGAACAATCACAACAAATGTTCGCTTTTTAAAATAATATTTTTTGGTATAAAATTATTACACAAAATTTTTAGATATCTCTTAATGGTCATACTATTCTGCTAACCATCTTGCTATATCATATATTTGGATACCTTCATATTGATAAGTCTCATGTTTTGTTCTAGCTATTATTACTTTTGGATATGCGTCTTTTATTTGTAATAAAGGTTCTACTTCCCTTTGCATAGTTTTTTCATAGTCTATGTTATCAGAAATTTGTATATAAATTTTTTCATTCCTTTTCACTGCTATAAAATCTACTTCCTTATTATATAATATTCCTGTATATACCTCATACCCTCTTCTTAGCAATTCAATTGCAACAATATTTTCATAGACTCTACCATAATCTAAAGATTTTGTACCTAAACGAGCATATCTAAATGCATGATCAGACAAATAATATTTTTCGTCACTATTTAAATATTTTTTACCTTTTATATCATATCTGCTTATTTTATAAAAAGCAAAAGCCTCACATAAATATTCAATATAATTTCCAACTGTTTTATGATTGGTTTCTAAATTGATAGTATTTAATGAATTGGCAACATTTCTTAAAGATGTTCTATTAGATATATTGTCCATCAAAAAGTCATTTAATGAACTCATTAATTTTCCGTCTTTTATTTTATTTCTTTCAAAAATATCTCTCACTATTAATGTATTATATATATCATTTAAATAATCATATTTTTTTTCTATTGAATTATATAAATATGAACCTGACATTCCACCTTCCATTACATATTTATTAAATGCAGTATCTATATCATTATATTTAAAATAATCAAGATATTCTTTAAAAGAAAATGGATAAACTTCAATTTCAAATGTTCTTCCTGTAAATAATGTAGCTAAATCACTACTTAACAAAAATGCATTAGAACCAGTTATATATATATCATATTTTTCTTCTGCATGAAGACTATTTATTGTCTTTTCAAATCCTTCACACATTTGTACTTCATCAATTAATACAAAGTTATTCGTACCTTTTTTATATTTTTGTCCTATATATTCATTTAATTTATGATATTCCTTTAAGTCTTCAAAATCCAATGAGTTATAATTTATATCTATTATATTGTAATTTTTTACATTGCTTATTATATATTTTTTAAAAAGCTCTAACAATTTAGATTTTCCACTTCTTCTTACTCCAGTAATAACTTTTATGTCTGGAGTTCCCATTACATCTATTAAAGTATTAAGGTATTCTCTCTTTATTAATTTCATACTTTCCACCTCAAAAATATTATAACATATTACTTCCCAAAAATCAAATATTTCCAAAATTGGGAAGTGACAATATTATTATAAACAAAACTTAAATCAGTATGCTAATATGTATAAAAAATCTAAAAAATTATATATATTGTAAAAAATTGCAAAAAATAGACAACTAAATTTTCTCTCTTTCATTAACTAATATCAAATCATAAATATAATAACACAATATTAAGGAAAAAGCAATTATGTAAAATACTGACAAAATTTAAAAATAAATGTTTAGAAATATATAATATATGATATAATTAAATAAATTCCAAATAACATAAAAAATTAGCTAAATATATGGAGGTTAATTATGATTAATAGACAAGAAAATCCAGATTTCGTAAATTCCTTTTTGCAACACTCTACTGTTATATTAAACAAATCAAAGGATTCTATAAAAGAATATAACTATGATTTATCAAATTTTTTGAAGTTTATGTCTAATCATTTAGGCTATTCTTCTAGCGACGATATTAAAGACATAGATATACATTCTTTAGATATAGACTTTTTAAAAAAGATTACGCAAGATGATATATATTCTTATTTATACTATATGAAGGATACATATAACAGTAAACCTGCGACTATTGCAAGAAAATTATCAACTATAAGAATATTTTTTGCATATATGACAGAAGAAAAGCTAATTGAAATAAATCCTGCTCAGAATTTAAAGAACCCTAAATTAGAAAAGAGACAACCTAAATATTTAACATTAGAAGAGAGCCAAAAATTATTACATGTAACAGCAAATGAAGAAAATAGAAATGGTGAAAGAGATTACGCTATAATTACCCTATTTTTAAACTGTGGTATGCGTTTATCAGAACTTGTTGGAATAAACCTTAAGGATATAAAATTTGACGAATGTAAAATGACAGTTATAGGAAAAGGAAACAAAGAACGCACTATTTATCTAAATAATGCTTGTATGAGTGCAATAAATAAATATTTAACAATTAGACCAGCTAAAGAGAAAATAAAAGAAAAAGACCAAGATGCTTTGTTTTTGAGTGAAAGATTAGAAAGAATTGGTAAAAGGACGGTTCAACGTATTGTTGAAATGGAGCTAAAACGAGCTGGACTCGATACTACTAAATATTCAACGCATAAATTAAGGCATACAGCTGCAACACTTATGTATCAATATGGAAAAGTAGATATTCGTGCTTTGCAAGAGTTATTAGGTCATGAAAGCATTTCTACAACAGAAATCTATACTCATGTTGCAAATGAACAAGTAAGAAATGCTGTTGAAAGTAATCCTTTAGCAAATGAAACTAATTAAAACAATGGCAATTCCTAATTATAAAGTGATTAGGAGTTGCCATCAAATTATTCATTCCAATTTTTTAGCTTTTATTCAAGCAATTTGAAATCAACTGTATTTTTAATATAGTTTATATCTATATTTTTAATTTTTTGATTATACACTGTTTGAGCATATTTTATTATCTTATTACTATTATTGTTTATAAATCTTAATTCTGTAATTAATAGCTCTCTATACTTAAAATCTTTTATCTAATATGTAGGAATTTCCAAAGTTTGATTTACTTTTAGATTAGAACTTTTTAGGTTATTTACTTTTTTAATATTATATACAATATCTCTTATATCTTTTCCTTCATAATAAGCATTTTCTTCTTGTTCATCTTTTGCAATTGTCCATAGAGTATCTCCGTTTGATACAGCTACAGTTTTAAATTCTATTTCTTGATGTGAAAAAGATTTATCAGGAATAAGTAAATTTATAAAAATTATTACTCCTATTATTATAAGTAGTGCTCTTAAAAATTTTTTCCAATTCTTTATTACCATAATTATCTCTCCTTTTATTATGCAAACATTCTTTTGCTTTGATAAACTTATTATATACGAACAAAAGTTTAATGTCAATACTTTTTTATAAAAAATGCAAAAAAATGTTTGTACAATTTTAGCTATAACAATAATGGCTGTATTTGCTCATATTCTAAAGCATACTCAATTGACTTTAACAGATATTTTGGAGAAAAAGCCAAAGAAGTTGGTTTTGTTAGAGGATTATCTTGGGTAAAAGGCAGAAAAAAGATATTTTTCATATTTAATAGTTTTCCTATATTCTCAGCATTTGTGCTAAGGCCATCTTTAGTTACTATTCCAAGTAAAATAGGTTTGTTCTTTCTTAAAAGAGTTTTTACGGCAATAAGTACAGTTGAATCATATATAGAAGATGAAAATTTTGCTATACTATTTCCGAGAACATGGTGCAATTATCATTATATCAGCGTCTAAATCTTCTACTTCTTCCATATTAGAGATTATTTTTTTATTAGTTATACTCTCTATCTTATTAACAAATTCATTGACATTTCCAAATTTATTATTTGTGCTATGAGAGATTGTAGACATTATAGGAATTATCTCTCCGCCCTTCAGAGATAATTTTTTTCATTTCATTTATAGTAGGTTTAAAAGCATAAAAAGGACTTGTTAAACCAAATGCAATTTTTTTATTTTTTAGTTTCAAGAGTTATTGCCTCCTTAAAAAATAAATACTCCATATATTTTATGAAATTATGTAAATTTTGTAACTAATATTTTGAAGTAAAATGATAATTAAATGTAAATTTTGCTCAATAAATATTTACATAAAGTACCAAAATATGATAAAATATATTATAATTTAATTTTAGGAGGTTTAAATGAAAAATAGCGAAAAGATAATCATATTAGATTTTTATGGACAATATAATCAATTAATCGCAAGACGTGTTAGAGAGAACAATGTTTATTCTGAAATAGTTCCATTTGATACAAGCATAGAGAAAATTCAAGAGATGAATCCAAAAGGAATTATTTTTACAGGAGGTCCATCAAGTGTTTATGAAGAAAATGCTCCTATGGTAGACAAAAGAATATTTGAATTAGGTATACCTATTCTAGGTATTTGTTATGGATTGCAACTTATGAGTTATACTTTAGGAGGAAATGTAAGAAGAGCTGAAAAAAGAGAATATGGAACAATGCAAGTAAATATTGACAATACCTCTCCCCTTTTTAAAGGATTTGGAGATACAAACAATTGCTTAATGACTCATACAGATTTCGTAGATAAACTTCCTGAAGGATTTAAAAAAATTGCATCAACTGCTGATTGCCCTATCGCAGGTATGGCAAATGATGAAAAGAAACTATATGGAATTCAATTCCATCCAGAAGTAAATCATACAAATAATGGTATAAAGATAATAAGTAATTTCCTAGATATATGTGGTTGTGAAAGAAAATGGAACATGTCTTCATTTGTAGATAATTCAGTTAAAGCTTTAAAGGAAAAAATTGGAGATAAAAAAGCTCTTTGTGCTTTATCTGGTGGAGTTGATTCTTCTGTTGCTGCTGTACTTTTAAATAAAGCTATTGGAAAGAATTTAACTTGTATATTTGTTGATCATGGCTTACTTAGAAAAAATGAAGGCGACGAGGTTGAAAAAGTATTTAGAGAGCAATATGATATTAACCTTATTAGAGTAAATGCAAAAGATAGATTTTTAAAGAAATTAGCAGGTGTTACTGAACCTGAAACAAAAAGGAAAATAATTGGTGAAGAATTTATTAGAGTATTTGAAGAAGAGGCTAAAAAGATTGGAAAAGTTGAATATTTGGTACAAGGTACTATTTATCCAGATGTAATAGAAAGTGGCTCTTCAGGAAAAGGACAAACAATTAAGAGCCATCACAATGTTGGAGGACTTCCTGATTATGTAGATTTTGAAGAAATTATTGAGCCTTTAAGAGATTTATTTAAAGACGAAGTTAGAAAAACAGGATTAGAACTTGGAATTCCAGAAAACTTAGTATATAGACAACCATTCCCTGGACCAGGACTTGCTATAAGAGTTATTGGAGATATAACAGATGAAAAATTAGAAATTCTAAAAGATGCGGATTTTATTTTTAGAGAAGAAATTGCCAAAGCTGGATTGGACAGAAGCTTAAGCCAATATTTTGCTGTTTTAACTAATTTAAAATCAGTAGGTGTTATGGGAGATGTAAGAACTTATGACTATACCTTAGCACTACGTGCTGTTGAAACTTCTGATTTTATGACTGCAACTTGGGCTAAAATTCCTTATGAAATACTAGAAAAAGTTTCTACAAGGATTGTAAATGAGATAAAAAATATAAACAGAATAGTTTATGATATAACGTCTAAACCACCTGCTACTATTGAATGGGAATAATTATATACAAAAAAATAACCAAGAGCCTTAAAACTCTTGGTTATTTTTTGTTAGTTTTTATATGAATTATCTATCTCTTTTAATATTACATCGTGTGCTTTTCCTTCTGAAATACTTACGTCAGAAACCATTGTTAATCTAGCTTTTTCGTGAAGCTCAGGTATTGTTGTTGCTCCACAGTTACACATTGTTGATTTTATCTTCAATATTGTTACATCTAGGGTATCTTTTAAAGGTCCAGCATAAGGTATATAAGAGTCAACACCTTCTTCGAAAGATAATTTATCTTTATCTCCTCCTAAATCGTATCTCTGCCAATTTTTAGCACGATTAGAGCCCTCTCCCCAATATTCTTTAACATAGTTGTTACCTATTTTTAATACTCTAGTTGGACTTTCGTCAAATCTTGCAAAATATCTTCCCATCATAACAAAGTCTGCACCTAAAGCTAAAGCTATTGTTATGTGGTGGTCATGAACTATACCTCCATCTGAACATACTGGTATATAAACTCCTGTTTCTTCAAAATATTTATCTCTTGCTGCAACTACATCTATTAAAGCACTTGCTTGTCCACGTCCTATACCTTTTGTTTCTCTAGTGATACAGATAGATCCTCCACCAACACCAACTTTGATAAAGTCTGCTCCTGCTTCTGCAAGATATTTAAATCCTTCAGCATCCACTACATTTCCAGCACCTATTTTTACATTATCTCCATATCTTTCTCTAACGAAATCAATAGTTTGTTTTTGCCATATTGAATATCCGTCTGAAGAATCCATACAAAGCATATCAACACCAGCATCTACTAAAGCTGGTATTCTTTCTTTGTAATCTCTTGTGTTTATTCCAGCTCCTACAACATATCTTTTATTTTCATCTAATAAAGAGTTTGGATTATTTTTTCTTTCTTCATAATCTTTTCTAAATACTAAATATTTTAAGTTTCCTTCATCTGTAAGAATTGGTAAGCAGTTTATCTTGTGGCTCCATATAATATCATTTGCTTCTGATAAAGTAGTTCCTTTTTTTGCAGAGATAGTATCTTCTGCTTTAGTCATATAATTGTCTATTGGAGCATCTAAATCGTCTTTTGAAGGACGATAATCTTTATCTGTAACGATTCCTAAAAATTTTCCATTAGCTGTTCCATCATCTGTCACAATAACTGTTGAATGTCCAGTCCTTTTTGATAAAGATAATACTTCTCTTAAAGATGTTCCTGATTTTACATTTGAGTCACTTATTACAAATCCTGCTTTATGTTTTTTTACACGATAAACCATTTGAGCTTGAGATTCTATAGATTGTGCTCCATAGATAAAACTAACTCCACCTTCACGTGCAAGTGCAACTCCCATTTTTTCTCCTGAAACTGATTGCATTATAGCAGAAACCATAGGAATATTTGCATGATACTTTGGTTCTTCTCCTTTCTTGAATTTAACTAATGGTGTTTTTAATGATACATTTGTTGGTATACATTCTTCTGTTGTTAAATTTGGTAATAATAAAAATTCATTAAATGTTCTCGATATGTCTGGTAAAATTTTTGCCATTTGTTTCTTCCTCCATTTCTATATTAAATATTAGAGGTTATTTTTTAACCTCTAATTTGTTTAGTAGTTTTACACTACATATTATTTAACTAAATTCATAGTATCTCTTGCGATTACTAATTCTTCATTAGTTGGTATTACAAATACTTTTACTTTTGAATCTGGTGTAGAAAGTTCTCCTTCACATCCTCTTTTGAAGTTCTTTTCTTCATCTATTTTAACTCCCATAAATGCTAGTTGATCACAAACTCCTTGTCTTACAGTTCCTGGATTTTCTCCAACTCCTGCTGTAAATACTATTGCATCAAGCCCTTGTAAAGTCACTGCATATTTTCCAATATGTTGAGCAACTAGATAGTTGTAGTTATCAAGTGCTAATTTTGCTCTTTCATTACCTTCTGCTTTAGCTGTTTCTATATCTCTAAAATCTGGGCTTATTCCAGAAATTCCAAGTGCTCCTGATTTTTTATTTAGTATAGTATCTACTTCTTGTATTGAAAGATTTTCAGTTTCCATTAAATATTTTACTATTGCTGGATCTATGTCTCCACATCTAGTTCCCATAGGAATTCCTGCAAGAGGTGTTAATCCCATACTTGTGTCTAAACATTTTCCACCTTTTATAGCAGCTATACTCGCACCTTGTCCTAAATGGCAAGTTACGATTTTTAAATCTTCTCTTTGACCTCCCATAAGTTCTGCTGCTCTTTCTGAAACAAATCTATGAGATGTACCATGGAAACCATATTTACGAATACCATATTTTTCATAATATTCATAAGGTATTGGATAAATGTAGTGTTCTTTTGGCATTGTTTGATGAAAAGCTGTATCAAATACACCAACCATAGGTGTTCCTGGCATTAATCTTTTGCAAGCCTCTATTCCTAAAATACCAGCAGGATTATGTAATGGGGCTAAACTACTACATTCTTTAACTTTTTCTATAACCTCATCATTTATAACTACTGAGCTTGAGAATTTTTCTCCACCATGAACTAATCTATGTCCTACTGCATCAATTTCTCCAAGTACTTTTATTACTCCATATTCTGGGTGAGTGAATTGTTCTAGTACAAGTTTAATAGCTTCTTCATGATTTTTTACAGGAGTTTCAATTAAATGCTTCTCCTCTCCTACCTTGTGTGTTAAGAAAGAATTGTCTTGTCCTATTCTTTCAAAGTTACCTTTTGCAATTACTTCTTCATTTGTCATATCTATTAATTGATATTTTAATGAAGAACTTCCTGAGTTTAAAACTAAAATTTTCATATTTTAATCTCCTTTATATTAAAATTTTTTATTACGTATCTAGTTAATGAATGATTGGGCTTGAACTGCAGTAATTGCAACTACTCCAACTATATCTGAACTGCTACATCCTCTTGATAAATCATTAACAGGTTTTGCAATACCTTGACAAAGTGGACCATATGCTTCAGCTTTTGCAAGTCTTTGTACTAATTTATATGATATATTTCCTGTATTCAAATCAGGAAATATTAAAGTATTTGCTTTTCCAGCAATTGGACTATCTGGTGCTTTAGATTTTGCAATTTCTGGAATTATTGCTGCATCTGATTGTAATTCTCCATCAACAGAAAGTTCGGGAGCCTTTTCTTTTACAAGTTTTGTCGCTTGAGTTACTTTATCTACTAACTCTGATTTACCGCTTCCGTGTGTAGAAAATGAAAGCATTGCTACTTGTGATTTTTTATTAACTAATTGTTCAAAACTTTTACTAGAAGAAATGGCAATTTCTGATAATTCATCAGCTGTTGGATTTATATTTAAACCACAATCAGAAAATACAAAAGTCCCATTTTCTCCATATTGACAATTAGGAACACACATTACAAAAAAGGCAGAAACGAGCTTTGTACCTGGAGCTGTTTTTAGTATTTGTAGTGCAGGACGTAATGTATCAGCTGTTGAATGTGCAGCACCTGAAACAAGCCCATCAGCCATTCCACATTTTACCATCATCATTCCAAAATAAACAGGATCTAAGATTAACTCTTTTGCCTTTTCTTCAGTTATTCCTTTTGCTTTTCTTAAATTGTAAAATTCTTGAACGTAATTATTATATTCAGTTGAAGTTTCTGGATTTATTATACTTGCTTTTGAGATATCTAAATTTTTTGATTTTGCAAGTTCTAAAGTTTCTTTTTCATTTCCGAATTAAAATAATATTTGAAAAACCTTCTTTTAAGATTATATCTACTGCTTCTAAAGTTCTTATATCATTTGCTTCTGGTAGAGCAATAGTTTTAATATCTTTTCTTGCTCTATTTTTTATTTCTTCAATAAAAGACATTTTTTTCCTCCTATTAAAATAATTATATATAATTATATAGCATAATTACAGAAATTACAAGTACTTATGGGATTTTTTTAATAGTGTATGAGGGAATATATTATGATAAAAAGCCAAATCCCCTGCTTTGCAAAAACAAAACAGGGGTGGCAATGGAAATTTAGCTGTCCGAAATATTGTCCAGAATCCACGGAGAAAGCTTTTCCAAATCTACTTCAAACTCTTTGTCGGAGTTCAGCCTGAAACAAGCAGAGGTAGGATATTGAAAGCCATAGGTTTCTTCATCATTTAACTGAGGTAACTTGGAAATTGCCTCAGCCATCTCAGCGCTCAGGCTTGCAACAGGTGAGCCATAGTGAAGAAGTGAATTGCCACGAACTTTGCCAAAGTAACAGCTGAGGTAGATTACACTTGAAGGGGGAAGCTCTTGGGCACTCTCCTCCAACTGAGCTTTTAACTCATTCTTGAAGGTTTCCTGAACTTCATCAGATACAGGCTTGTACTGAACGAAGGGCAGAAATTTCATTGGGAAAAGGTTTACCAGTTTTTGCTCAGTGTACCGAATGGACAATCCTTGTGCAAGGATATTCAGTACACTTTGGACAGGGACTACTAATTCTACCATTTTTTCATCTCCTAAAATAAAATTTGGAAATGTGCTTTGCAAGACGTCTTGACGTTTCTTACATTTTTATTATAACATGTTTTATTTAAATAAACAAGAAAGAATAGAGTGCACAAGCAAAGCTTATGCACTCTGAGGTACTTACGAACGATTAAGTTCACGAATTACTTCGAAATCTTCTTCATAGTAGTTGCCGTATTTTCTCCAGTACTCCAATATTTTGTCATTTGTGTGCCTTCGATCCGAATCAATTGGCGTTTCCCGTATTATTACCCATTTACCGTCAATAAATGTAAGTAATTCGGAAAAATGACGTTCTCGATATATCGGATAACGACGATCAAGTAAGTAAGAGCAAATAACAAAATATGCATCACTTTTTTTGTGTCTCACAAGGAAATACTGAATGCTATCTTGGTCAATGCCAGCTCGGTATGGACTAGGATCAAAATCCACTTTGGAAGGGACATCTGTGTCAGTAGGAATATATGGTTTACCATAGAAAATCCAGCACCTTTCTCTTTCTTTTGCTGTCCCAATATAATATCCCTCTTTAGAGATTTTATTCCCAATTGTTATCTTAGATTTCCAGTTTTTGTTGATATACCGCTCATTATTGCCTGGAACAAAATAAAGAATGTCTGACATAACTCTATACCTCCAATAAAAATTTTTATAATAATATTATAACATAATTTACATAAAACAGCAACTAAGGATTTTGGTGCGAGTAATGGGATTTGAACCCATACGTGATTTCACACACGCCCCTCAAACGTGCCTGTCTGCCAATTCCAGCATACTCGCATATAATTAATAATAATTAAAATTATACCATTATTTCTATAAAAAGTACATTAAAAGTTGAAGAAATTAAAAAAATAATGATATAATTTAAAGAAATTGGAGGCTTATATATGGATTTATATTATAAAGTAATTGAGGATAATTTAACAATAAAACAAGTTTTAAGAGAGAAATTTAATATTTCCTCAAGATTATATTTAAAATCAAAAAGAGGAAATCATATATTTCTAAATGGCTCCCCTATCTCTTATGATAGTATTTTAAAGATAAATGACATAGTTGAAATTGATTTGAATTTTGAAGAAGATAATTCGAATATTGTGCCTACTAAAATGTCTTTAGATATATTGTATGAAGATAAATATATATTAATTATAAATAAATCTCCATTTGTTGCTGTACACCCTTCTATAACACATTTTTCAGATAGTTTATCAAATGGAGTAAAATATTATTTTGATAGTATTTCTTTACATAGAAAGATACGAATTGTTAATAGATTAGATAAAGACACTTCTGGTATAGTTATATTTGCTAAAAATGAGTATATACAAGAAGCCTTAATTTCCCAAATGAAAGAAAATATTTTTAAGAAAGAATATATAGGCATATTAGATGGATACTTAAGTGAAAAATCAGGGATAATTAGTGCTCCTATTGCAAGAAGAGAAGGAAGCATTATTGAAAGATGCGTTAGTATGGATGGACAAGAGGCGAAAACTCATTATGAAGTAATATCGGAAAAAGATAATTTTAGTATAGTTCATTTTATTTTAGAAACAGGAAGGACACACCAAATACGAGTCCACTCTAAATATATAGGTAATCCGCTCCTTCGGCGATACTCTTTATGGTAAAGCTTCTAGTTTAATAGATAGACAAGCTTTGCATGCATATAAAGTGAGTTTTGTCCACCCTATAACAAAGAAAAATATGAAAATCATTGCAGATTTATCTAATGACATGAAAAGAATAATTGATTAATGAGGTGATTTTTGAGTCCGTCCCCAAAATTACCCAAAACAAAGGAAGTTCATTATTAGAACTTCCAAATATTTTTAATTAAAAGTAAATCTATAAGCCGGGTTCTGTCGTGAATAGTCATTTATCTCGAATATATATTACTATATATCTCTAGCCACTTTTTAAGAAACTGGCGAGCAACCTTGTGTTCTTAGTTAGCGTTGCTCCAGGTGGGGTTTACACTGACCCAGTATGTCACCATACCAGCGGTGAGCTCTTACCTCGCCTTTTCACACTTACCATAGAAAACTATGGCGTTTATTTTCTGTTGCACTTTCCTTAAGGTTTCCCTCACTGGACGTTATCCAGCACCCTTGCTCTATGGAGCCCGGACTTTCCTCATATACAAACGTATACGCGACTATCCAATTTACTCTAAAATTTATTCTAAACTAAATTAGCTAATTTGTCAAGTTGTCTTGCTGCATAAGTTCTTCTACTATTTGGATAGCATTACTTGCAGCACCTTTTCTTATGTTATCTGCAACTACCCATAAGTTTATTCCATTTTCTACGCTATAATCTCTTCTTATTCTTCCAACATATACTTCGTCATGTCCAGAAGCATTTATTGCTAATGGATATATATTATTTTTAACATCGTCTTCAACTATAATATTTTTAGAATTTTTTAATAAATTAACAAGTTCGTTTAAATCAAAGCTATTTTCGAATTCTACATTTATAGATTCACTATGTGAATTTATAACAGGAACTCTAACAGTTGTTGCTGTTATTCTAAGTTCAGGTTTATTTAATATCTTTCTAGTTTCATTTATCATTTTTTCTTCTTCTTTTGTGTATCCATTATCTAAAAATACGTCTATATGTGGTAGACAGTTATTAATTATTGGATATGGGAATTTTTGTAATTCATACCCTTCTTCATTTCCATATTTTAAATCGTTTATTCCTTTAATTCCTGCACCTGACACAGCTTGATAAGTTGAATATACTATTCTTTTTAATTTGTATTTATCATCTAAAACTTTTAAAGGAACTACTGCTTGAATAGTAGAACAATTAGGGTTTGCGATTATTCCTTTGTTATTTTTTATTTCTTCGCTATTTACTTCTGGAACTATTAAAGGAACTTCTTTATCCATTCTCCAAGCACTACTATTATCTATTACTATACAACCTTTTGATGCTGCAATTGGGGCATATTTTTTAGAGGTTTCCCCTCCTGCTGAGAATATTGCATAATCAAATCCTTCATCAAAAGAATCTTCTTTTAATTCTTTAACTATATATTTTTTTCCTTTAAATTCAATTTCACTTCCAGCCGATTTATGAGATGCAAAGAATGCATATTCATAAATTGGTAAATTTTTTTCTTCTAATACTTGTCTTGCAACTTTTCCAACTACGCCAGTTGCACCAACAAGTGCAAGTTTATATTTTTTATTATTCATATCTTATATCAATCCTTTCTTTAGATACTTATTAAGTTTGAATAAGAATTAGTATAGTGCTAGGCGTTTTCTAATGTATGCAATTTGCTTTGCAAATTGCATACTGACGCTGTAACAAGCATAGCTTTAACAGCCTCAGTAACGACGCAATATGCTGATTATTGTTCAAACTTTAAAAAATAAATCATGAACACAACATATACAATTATTTACATTTTCTTCAGGAGTAGTTATAGATATACTCATATTGTGTTTATCAATATTACTATAAGCTATTTCATTTGTATTTAAAGCTTCAGTAACTTTTTCCTTAGATGGTAAATCTAAATCAAGACCAATGATTGATATAATATTTTTATTTGATGTAACTCCAGTAATTTTAGGTAAATTACAACACTTTTTATAAGTATTTGCAACTATTGTTCCGAGGTTCCTTAGATATACTAGATCTTACAATTAATTTTATATTATTTTCTTTTGCAATTTCTACAGATTTATTATGAAGGACGCCTGCACCTAAGTTAGAAAATTCAAGCATTTCATCATAAGAAATACTATCGAGTTTTATTGCATTTTTAACTATTCTAGGATCAGCAGTATATATACCATCTACATCTGTATATATTTCGCATGAGTCTGCGTTTAATGCTGCTGCAACAGCTACTGCTGTTGTGTCTGATCCACCTCTTCCAAGAGTTGTATAATTATTATCTTTGTCAATTCCTTGAAATCCCGTAATAATAACTATTTTCTTTTCTGATAATTCTTTTTTTATCCTTTCGGTTTCAATTTTTAGGAGTTTTGCATCTCCATAATTTTCATTTGTAATCATTCTTACTTGGAATGCATTTAGAGATACTGCTGGTATTCCAAGTTTATCAAATGCCATTGCCATTAAAGAAACTGTTATCTGTTCTCCAACAGTAAATAACATATCCATTTCTCTTTTTGGCATATTAGGATTTATATCATTTGCAAGTGATACTAGTTCGTCTGTATATTTTCCCATGGCTGAGAGGATTAAAACAATTTCATTTCCTTCCTTGTAATCTTCGATACATCTTGTTGCAACATTAAATATCCTCTCCTTATCTGCAACAGAAGTACCTCCAAATTTTTTTACCATTAACATATTAAGTTCACCCTTTATGGTTCAATCATATCTGAAAATAGGAAGATAATTATCTTCTTACTCATACTATATTATATTATTAAATATAAAAAATAGTTTGTCAATATTTTTTTAGAATTTTAGGAAGTTGTTTGCTTGCTTGTTTATATCCCAATTTATATAGGTATTCTATCTTGCTTGTATCTAATAAAGAAATATGTGAGGTTTTAATTTTTATTAAATCATCTGCTCCAAAAAGTTCATAATTTGAAAGTTCATGAGATAAAATACCAAGCGCTCTTGAAACAACTTCAATGATATTTATATAGTTATCAGGTTGCAAATCTTCTTTAAAAATTACACTTATTACTTTATCTGCTCCCATAAGTTTTGTTTCTCTCCAAGGTACATTTTCTCTTATTCCTCCGTCAATTAGTTCTGTGCTTTTGTATTTACATGGACTAAATACTCCAGGATAGCTACAACTTGCTCTCACAGCAGTTCCAATATTTATATCATTTATGTATTCTACATTATCATTATATGCATTTCTAAGGCTTGAAGAAGTGAATATATAGGTTTTTCCATTATGTAAGTCTACACTAGGAATAATAAGTGGAAGTTTTATTTGTTTAATATTAATGATTTTCTTTTTATAACATAACTCATCTATTATTTTTTCAATTTTTTCTCCATTGTTTAGTCCTTGTATTAATATTTTTTTCTTAAAGAGTAATCCAAATATTAATTTAAAGATATTAGAAATACTTATATAATTTATTTGAGAACAATATTTTTTAAAAATATGGTATATTTCATCTGCTGTATATCCTGTTGCATAAAGTGCTGAAACAATACTTCCAGAGGAAGTACCTGATATATAGTCTATTTTTATGTTTTGCTCTTCTATGTATTTTAGAACTCCAATGTGTGCTGCACCTTTTACTCCCCCTCCTGCAAGTGTTAATCCAAGTTTCATAATATACCTCCTTGTTCTAGACTTAAGTTTGGAAAAGATATATTATAATATTATGAAACTAAAGAATTTGTGAAAAAAGTAGGCTAAACAAGCCTACTTTAACGATATATGTATGTTATTTACCTCTGCTTTAAGTTCTCTTGAAACTATGTTTTGGATTTGTGCAATTTCATCTTGTGTAAGATTTTCTTTTTCTCCTTTTCCAATTATTACACTTATGCTTTCTCCATTAACAAATATAACACTTTCTTCAAATCCTTTTGTAGCTAATAAATTTTCAGCTATCATAATTGCATTTTGTAGTTCATTAATACTTGCAATTTCTTCTCCTGCTATTGTTTTTTGATCTGCATAAGCATTTTGATTTTCTAATACTTCTTGATATCTCTCTATCATCTGAGAATACATTACATTTCTTTCTAGCTTAGAGGTAGTGAAATAATTTTTGTTGTTCGAATTTGAATTATTTGAGGATACTTCATTATTTTCTTCTTGAACAGGAGGAGTTTGAGTAGTAATCGTTTTTTCATCAGATACAGCATTAGCATTTACAAGTTCTGCATCTCCTATACTTGCCAAATTTACACTATTCTGTGTGTCAGCTGAAGCAAGTTTTGCATCTTCTCCAAATGTAGATGTATAATTTAGATATCCTGCTGTTATTAGCATTAAAGAAATAACTAATAAAGCTAATTGATTTTTCTTAAAAATTTTCATAATAAACCTTCTTTCATTACTTTATAATTTCTTATTCAAATTTCCAAATTGCATTTCTTCCACTGTAACAGGCATAGCCTTAACAGCTTTAGCAACTAAATACTTGAATCTTATGTGTTGCAACACCAGTTACAGCCTCAACTGCTGCAATAATATTTGTCTTTATGTTTACATCATTCGCACCTTCTGCTGTAACAATAACTCCTTCTATTTTAGGATTTATGATAGTTTGAGTAGCAGGAACTTGTGAACCTCCTTCATTTGTAAATATTACTTCTTTTTTAGTGTTTTCTTCTTTAGATTCTCTGGTTCCTCCCTCTGAATCTGTTTCAGAAGTTTGTGATGATGAATTATTTTCATTATACATAGCAACTACTTCAGAGGATTGCGAATAAGTAATTAGTACATTTACCTCTCCGAACACCAGACATTGTGCTTAAAATGTGTTCTATCTTTTCTTCTAATTCATTACTTGAAGTATTTTTGGTAGTTTGTTTATTTTCAGTTGCAAGTTCTTTATATGTGTCATCATTATTTTTAATAGGTTCTTTGTTATCTTTTAGTATCACGTTAATTGCTATTAATGTGATAATTAGTATTACTAAAAATGCAACTAAATTTTCTATTTTCTTTTTATTTTTTCCTTCTTCTTTTGTTCCTTCATTGTTCTTTACAATCAAACCTTTAATTTTATTCATTTGTTCTTTAAACATAAAGTTTTCCTCCTATATAGAGTTTATAGTAATTTTTTCACTATCTATGCTGTATTTGTTTTTTAAATCATCTTTTATTTTTTCTATGTCTTGTTTTGATAAATTATTATGCTTTTTTGTTTCTCCAATTTCTATCTTATTTATATAGATGTTATTTTCATTATTTTCCTTTTTAAGCTCATTTATAGTTAAATTCATATAATTTATTTCTCCAGTAGTTAAGTTGATTTCAATCTCAATATTTTCTAAATTAAAGCCAATATCTTTTATATCATTTTGAATTTGTTTTTTTAGTTCTTCTTTATATGTATGTTCTATCGAATTTGTAGAAACGTCATTAATTTTTTCTTCAAGCATTTTATATTCATCAGTATTTGCAAAATACTCATCATATTTTGAATAATCAATTTTAATATCACCACCATTGAAGAGAGTAATAACAGGACAAATAATTGTATATAATATATATATGCCAATTACCATTTTTATGTATTTTTTAGAATTTCCTTTAGGCAAAATCATTTCAATTATTGTCGCGATAATCATTGCTATAATTACTTGTTCTGCCCATGAACTTATATTATTTATCATCTATACATCATCCCACTATTAGTTATTTTTATGACAAGAGTAAGTCCAATTATAAGCATAACAGAAATTGTGCAAACCATTCCAAGAAGAACTTTAAAGGTATCTCCCATTTGTCCTAGGACTGAAACAATTTTTTTATCTGCAATTGGTTCTGATAGAGCTGCTGCTAGGTTAAAGGAAACAGACATTATAGCAAGTTTTATTATTGGCATTATACATATTGCAAGTACTACAAATATTCCAACAAAACCTAGTGCATTTTTTAATATATTGCTACACCCAAGTACTGCATCTACGGTTTCTCCTAAAATTTTACCTACAACAGGTATTGCACTTGTAACTACAGCTTTTGTTGTCTTAATAGTTATTCCATCTACACTACTAGTTAGTGTTCCTTCTAATGATAATACTCCAACAAATATTGTAAGTACAATTCCTAAAGCCCAAACTACACTGGATTTAAAAAATTTTGATAATTTGTTTATTTGGATTTTGTCTGATATTTGAGATATTATTCCAAGAGAAGTTCCAACTAATATAAGTGGTAGAAATACTGAAGAGATGATATTTCCGTACAAAAGTTATTATAACTAATAGTACAGGTTGAATAGTAGAAGCTGTTACAATATTTCCTGTTGCTACCATTAGTGCTAGAAGTATTGGAAGAAGCGAATTCAAAAAACCTACTAAACTATTTACAGTATTTTTTATTAATACTATTATTTCTGAAAAGTTTGTCATAACTAATGTAACAATTAATATATATTGAACATAATAAGTTATTTCGCCTACTTCACCGATTTCCCATGCCTTCACTTATTGTTTTAATTATTCCATGAATTATTACGATTATTAGTATATAGCCAAGAGTTTTTAAAGTGCTTGCAAGTTCTTTTCCAGCTAATTTAAAAATAGAATTAACTATTCCATTAGTATTTATATTTCCTGAAAGTGCATTTTCATACATAGAGTTTATATCAATATCTGAAAAGGTATCTTTTGTATATTCTTCAGTTTCTCTTATAAATTCGGAAATACCTAAACTTTCTTCTTGTGCTTTTAATGTTTCGTTTGTTTCAGCGTATACCGTATTTCCATATTGAATTGCGAGAAGAAATGATATTATAAATATTAGTTTTTTCATATGTTCCTCTTTCTCTTTTGTTTAAGGTAAAATTTTAAGTACAGTTTCTAGCATTGAAGATATTATAGGGATTGACATTGTAATAATTATTATTTTTCCTCCTAAATCAACTTTTGAGGCTATTGAACTTTCACCTGAGTCTTTACATATACTTACAGCAAATTCCGTTAAAAATGCAATTCCTGTAATTTTTATAAGTATCTTTAGAAATTCTTGGCTTGTACCACTCATTTTATTTGCGAGATTAGTTAAAAGAGTAACTATTCCAGAGATTTTATTTAAAAGTAAAAACAAAATTAGAGCACTTGCAATTAGTGATATGTATAGAGCAAATTCAGGCTTGTATTGTTTTATAATAATAATTATTATTACTGCCGAAAATGCTATTCCTATAATTTTTACTATTTCCATTAGATTCTCCTATAAATCAAATATAGTTCTTACCGTGTTAAAAAGAGTACTTATCTCTTGTATAACCATAGTAAGAACGATTACAAGTCCTGCAAGAGTTGTCATCATTGCTTGATCTTCTCTACCAGCTCTAACTAATACTTGATGTAATACTGCAACAAGTATTCCAATTGCTGCAATTTTAAATAATAAGTCAATACTCAAAATTTTCATCCTCCTTTATACAAGAATTATTACAATAGCAAGTCCTACAATCATACCTAAATTTTTGTATAATCTTTCATTTTTATATTGTTCTTCCTCTGCTTTTTTTATTTGTGTGTCTATAAATCTTTTTAGAAGTTCTATTTCACTAAGTTGCCCCTCTACATTAGTTTTTCCAAGTAGTTTGTCAAAGTTTTTTAAAACACTTAAATCTTCTGAATTCATATTTGTATTAGAGGTTTCTATTGCTATTTTCCATGCCTCTCCTGCTGACAGTTCTTCCATTTTATCTTTTGCTGTTTTAAAAATTTCACCAATACCATTACTAAAGCTGTTAGAAAGAGTTTCAAATATTCGAGGAAGCGGATCATATGTATATTTTATTTTGGTTTCAAGTATGTTTAAACTGTTTCTTATGTTCTTTAAATCTATAACTCTCCCCTTATATTTATTTGCAATAGCTAGTCCTAAAAGGACTGATATACCAAAAATAGATATTAATATTGCTAATTTTATAATTATCATAATTATTCTCCTAAAATAATGATTAATATATATATATTCATATATTTAGATTTTAGAACAAGAAATTTAATTGCTTTTTTGTAAAAGTTATGCTATAATTAATTTACATCTTATAAAGAGGAGTGTCTCTATGTTTGAAGAAGCTATGCAAGAGTTAGACAAGATCCTTAAGGATCGATCCCTTTACAATCCCGACAAAATTCGGGTTCGTCTCGATAAGGAAGCCTATGCTCGGCGCCGAATCCAGTTTGGAGAGATGATGGAGGTGCAAGTTAGGACAGCAATCACCATTGGAAAGTACAGCTATGGTGGTATTGATACCACTGAAATCCGGCTTAAATTTCCGAAGGTGGATCATCACCTGAACAGCGATAACTCCACTTGCAACATGGTTGTGGAACGTAAGAAAAAGAACATTTTGGGAAACCGCACTGTTCGCAATGTTATCGTTACTATTTCCTTTAAAAGGGGAAACTGATTTGCATGCAGGCACAAAAGAGGCTGGGAGTTATACCCAGCCTCTTGCTTTTTATGCATCAGAAGAATAATATATTTTTGCTATTTTTCCTTTTGATTTTGAATCTAAAAAAATTATTCTTTCAAATAAATTTAATTCAATCATTTTACTAAAAATCGGGTTTAGTTTAAGAGTTTCTAATGTTTCTCCATGAGCTGTAAATATACCTTTAACTCCTGAACATAAAGCATAGTTTATAGATTTTATATCCTCTATGTTTCCTATTTCATCAGCAACAATTACTTTTGGAGCCATGCTTCTGATTAACATTTCTATTCCTATATTTTTATTTACATTATTAAGTATATCTGTTCTAATACCTAAATCATTTTCGGATTTTCCTCTATGCATAGCTG
Source organism: uncultured Clostridium sp. (assembly GCA_947575745.1). GTDB lineage: Bacteria > Bacillota > Clostridia > TANB77 > CAG-508 > JAAWPK01. The sequence continues at coordinate 11,392 of CANPOS010000011.1, read as the reverse complement.
AAATTTCTCCTCTTTCATCTATTACACCGTACTGTTAAACCGATTAAAATTTTCTATACCATTACTGATATTTTTTATTATATCTTTTAGGATTGTAGTTTTACCAGAACCAGGACTTCCTGCAATTAGAGTATTATATATAGTATTATTTGGAATATCTAGAACATATGGTAAAATGTTTTTGGAGGCACCTTCTACTTGCTTTGCAATTCTAAAATTTAGGCTATATATGTATGAAATGTTTTTTACTTTTCCATTTTCCATTATGACGTCTCCAGTTAATCCTACTCTATGTCCACCTTTTACTGTAATATATCCGATTACAAATTTGATTTTGATATGAATATACAGAATTATCACATATTTTTTGTAATAGGTTTAGAATTTCTTCACTATTTATATTATATGAGATAATAATTTCTTTATTAGAAAATTTTAGAATTATAGGCTTGTCTACACGTATTCGTATTTCTTCTAATTCTTCAAAGTGATTCTCTATATTTTGATATAAAATATTTGAAATGCTTTTTGGAAAAAAGTTTAAGACTTCGAACATACTTTACTCCTACTTCTTTAGTTTATTATATATTTAATTAAATTTAAAATGTAATCAATATTAATTATATGAAACAAATTTGATTTTAGAACAAAAAAATTGGAACCCCCATGTTTCTTCCTTGAAACATGGGGGCTTTTCCAAAATGTACCCTTAAGTTAGGAAAAAATTCCTAGTCTTAGAACAGAGGCGCCTAGGCTATTGCCAAAGCACATATCCAAAGATCAATACTAAAGGCATACATGTGGAACTAAGTAATGTAAATTAACATATATGACTTACTTAGTATACCATAATATTTGAATTATGTCAAGTTTATTCGCTCCAATTGTGAAAAATTTCTGATACATCATCTAATTCATCTAGTTTTTCTATTAATCTTTCCATTTTTTCTGAACCTTTTTCGTCTAGATCTACATATGTTGTAGGTACCATTTGAACACTTGCTTCTAAAAATGTTAGTCCTTTTTCTTCTAAGGCTTCTCTAACTTGTGAAAAATCTTCTGGAGTAGTTGTGATTTCATAAACCTCTTCTTCTGCAGAGAAATCTTCTGCTCCACACTCTAATGCAAGCATCATAATATCATCTTCTGACAACGTAGTACTTTCCTTTTCTATTACAATTACACCTTTTCTATTAAACATATATGATACACAACCAGTTGTTCCTAAACTTCCCCCTGCTTTATCAAATACATGTCTTACATCTGCTGCTGTTCTATTCCTATTATCTGTTGTAGCATTAACTATTACTGCAACTCCACTTGGACCATATCCTTCATAAGTTATTTCTTCATAACTTTCATTATTTCCAGCACCACTTGCTTTTTTTATAGCGTTATTTATTGTATCATTTGGCATGTTAGCCGCTTTACATTTGGCTATAACGTCTTTTAACTTTGAGTTGCCAGCAGGATCTGGTCCTCCTTGTTTTACTGCTATTAATAATTCTCTTCCAAGTTTTGTAAATACTTTTCCTCTTGCTGCATCTGCTTTTCCCTTTTTTGCTTGAATATTATGCCATTTACTGTGTCCTGACATGTAAATCTCCTCCTTATTATTTATCTATACTTTTATATATTACCATATTTTTCTTTATTTGTGTAGCCCTTTTTTATACTTTTATATAATTTCCTTCTAATATTAAATTGGATTTACATGTATAAATACTTTAGCAATACCGTTCTATTCCCTCGATGTCCTTTTCTAAATCGTCAGCTATTTTATGACTATTAAATGTGGACATATTACCATCAAGATAAATTGTAATAGTAATAATATATTGGTAACCTATTGGAGTAGAATATATAGAATCTACTTTTTGAATTTCTTTATACTTTTTTATTAGTTCTAAAATAGCTTCTTTAGTTTTATTGTTTATGGATTTATCCATTAATACATTATAGCTTTCAAGAAATATTTTTATACCAGTATAGAAAATCCAAATAGAAATTAAGATTCCGACAATTCCATCTAAAAAATAGATTCCCAATAAGCTAGATAATATTGAAACTAGAGTACATGCTGTTAAAAAACAGTCATTTCTATGATCATCCATATTTGATTTTAATAGTAAATCTTTATATTTTTTGTATAGCTTTCTTGTGTAAATGTATAATGATAACTTTGTTAAAATTGTTATAACACAAATTACAACAAGTGCCCAAGAAAATATAAATGTTTTATGCTCTATTAGAGATAAGACAGAGTCAAATAACAATTTTGCAGATACGAATATAATTGAGATACTAATAAATAGCGAAAATATGTATTCTGCTTTTCCGTGTCCAAAATTATGAGAATCATCACTTGGTTCACTTGCAATTTTATTTCCTATAAAAGTCATAAGAGATGCGAAGATATCTCCTGCACTATTGGTGGCATCTGCAATCATTGCTTGAGAATGACTCGCAACTCCAACTATAGTTTTTATTAATAACAAAAATAAATTACCAGCTATTCCGAAAATGCTGGCTTTTCTAGTATTTTCAAATCTATTCATAATTAATCACTTTAAGTCCTTATTAAAATAATTTAGAATATAATAATAACACAAATACAAATAATAAGCAATAAAAAGTATACCTATAAAATTAAGATATACTTTTTATCTTGGATATTATTTTATCCTAATGCAACATCTAATATCATCATTAAGATAAATCCGAATATTAATCCTACTGTTGCTAAGTTTTTGTCTTCTTTTACAGATTCTGGTAACAATTCTCTTCCAACCACTGCTATCATTGCTCCTGCTGCGAAAGCTAGTAAGAATGGTAAGATACTTCTTATTGTTAATGCTAATATTACACCAATTACTGCAGCAATAGGTTCAACTAGAGCTGATGCCTGCCCTAACATAAAGCTTTTAAATCTTGAAAAGCCTTCATTTCTTAATGGTAAAGATACGGCAGCACCTTCTGGAAAGTTTTGTATACCTATTCCTAGTGCAAGCATTATAGCTCCAATTACTGTCATTCCTGGTACTCCACTTGCTATACCACCGAAGGCAACGCCAATGGACATTCCTTCTGGAATATTATGGATAGTGATAGCAGAGATTAGTAATATACACCTTTTTAGCGAGTCTGCACCTTTTAATCCTTTTTTGCTCTTTAGCATTTTATCAAGAAATTTATCAGAAAATAGTACAAAAAGTCCTCCAATTGTAAAACCAATAGTTGGTGGTAACCATACTATGTATCCAAGTTCTTCTGATAAATCAATTGAAGGTGCAAGTAAAGACCAAAAGGAAGCGGCTATCATTACTCCAGCACTAAAACCTAAAACGGTATTTAATACTTTTTTATTAACTTCTTTAAAAAAGCAAACTATGAGTGCTCCTAAAGCTGTTATTCCCCATGTAAATGTTGTTGCAATTAGTGCTTGAATTACTGGGCTTAGATTTTCAAACCAATACACTTTTTATTCACCTCACATTACATAATATGTTATATATTACATAATGCTACATGAAATAAATGAAAAATTATTTGTTAAATCTAGTTTTTATAATATAGATAGCACCAAAAACTATAACTATACCTAAAGCAATTATACCTAAAACTATTAAATAATTTCTACTTCTTTCTTCCCTTGATTGTATAGAACTGCTAGTTTCATTAGTGTTTGCAGATGTTTTTTTAGGATTATATGCGTCTTTTAGTTTTTCTTGTTGCTCTTCTTGTTCTTTTTCGAATTTTGTTTGTTCTTCATCATTTCTTTTGTGTACAGTGATTTTGTAGATCCTTTTTGTTGTACCATTTTGAGCAGTAACAGCTACATTAATTAAGTTTGTACCAGTTTTTAAATCTTCATTTCCAGTTATTTCTACTTTAGCATTTTCATTTTCAGGTACAGCTAATAGCCTAAGGCTAGTGACAGTGTTTGAAACGTTGGCAGTATATTCAGTTATTGTACTATCAAAAACAGGATTTAAAAGTCCGTCTTGTAATGCTAAAGTTTCTAAGTTAGTATTTGCTAGTTCAAAATTTTCAGTTTTTGTAACTTTAATTACATATTCCTTACTTTGCGAACTATCTTCTGATATTACTTTTATTCTAACTAGATTAATACCTGTCTTTAATCCGCATATTTCCGATATATTTCGATTTTTGCATTTGGATTTTCAGAAAGTGCAAGTACTTCTAAGTCTTGTATAGAATTTTCAACAGTTAGATCATAATCTAAAATATCTTTGTTAAATTCGGGAACAAGTCCTACTTCATTTATTTTAAGGTCTTTTAGATTTGCATTATCAGTGTTAGTGTCAGAACCTCTATCTTCTTCAAATTCTTTTTTAAATGTTCCTTCTTCTTTTCCTATTTGTATTTGTATAGGTTCAGAACTGATTTCAATTAGTTCTCCTTTTTCATTAAAGAATTCTCCTTCTACTATGAAATCTGTACTTCCATTTTCTTTTGCTCTAAATGTTAATTCTTCGAGTTTACCATTTTTTGAACCGCTTCCCCCTTCTAAATCATACCATACAAGATTTACCTTGTTTTCTTCTACATTAATGGTTTCAGGTCCAGATACAAATTCAAATTTCGAAGAATCAAAGTAAATATTTGCATAAAAGGCTGCGACTTTTTCGCTATCTATATTCAAGCTAATTTCAAGCTGTTCTTCTACTTCAATAATACTTTTATCCGCTTCTAAAGATACTGTTGCATTTTCTTCTGCATAGATGGGAAAGCTTAAACAAAACATATATAAAATTATTATCAAGAAAATATTTTTTTTTATCATATTAACCTCCACTTGCACTAATTTACTTTAATTACATTCTTTGAACTTTATTGTTTTAGGAACTGAATTTCTAATATATGTCTTTGAATTAATAATAAATCAATAGCTGTTAATTTCCCACCGTCTTTAGCTATATTACCTGCTTTTTTATAGATACCTTTTAGTTCTTCAATTTGCAGAATATGCCTTTGTAATACTAATAAATCTATACTATCTATTCTTGCATCTCCATTCACGTCTCCATATAGTAAAATCAAATATTTAGCTAAAATATTATTATCTTGTTTTATTAGTATTTTACTTCCAGTTCCTACTCTATCAGTATCTTCAAGAACTTTTTCGTCTTTATCTACTATTTCTATTTCATAATTTGTTTTAATCTTTTCTTTAATATCTAGTACAGTATTATTATTATATTCTATACCAGTTATTTCCATGCTATTTAGGCTAAGTGGTTTAGAAAATTGTATTTCACTATCTGGAATTTTTGGAAAGACTGTTAATTTGCATTCAGATTTTATACTATTGTTTTCATCTGAAGTGACTAAAATTACAGCTTCTCCTTCAGCTTTTGCAGTAATTGTTCCAGTATTATCTATTGATGCTATACTTTCGTTTGAACTTGTATATATTAGAGTCTTATTATCTGCATTTTTAGGTTCTATAGTAGTATTTATTTTAAAAGTGTCTCCTGCTCGCATATAAAATTCCGTTTGATCAATGTCTAAATCTTTTACACTAGTATGAACAGATATAGTTATTTCTGCTTTTACATCACTTTCTTCTGATTTTACAGTAATAGTTGCTTCTCCAGAACTTACTGCATGAATATTACCATTTCTATCTATAGATGCAACATTTGGAGTGCTTGAAGTGTAACTTACTTTATGTGAGCTTGCTTCTTGTGGTTCAATTAGTACTTCTAGTTTTTTTCTTTCTCCTTTTTCTAATTTTGTATTATCAAGTTTTAATTCAATTTTTTCAATTTTAGCATTAGGGACTATTTCTACATATTCTTGGAATATATATCCGAGTAATTCCATTTTCTAATGTTATTTTGTCCCACCTTTCTCCTGAGTTTATACCTTTTTGTATTCTAGTCATTTTTTCTCCCTGAGGAATAGTAGTAATTATTTCATAAGAGGTACTTGGTCCTGTTCGTATATTCACATTTACTCTTGTACAATACACTTTAGTATTATCTAATGCAAAATTATTTTGATTTATATTAGGATTTTGAACTGGAAGATTTGGCATATTTTCATAGACAGGAATGATAAAGGTTAAAGGATTATCTAACATTCCTAATTTTTGGTAAGCGTTATACATTGATTTTGATTCACTATATGGTGCTAATACATTAGTCATATATTGATGCCAAAAAAGACTTCCTCCTTTTGCATCATTAACATCAAATTTTTGTAGATATATTGTATTTTGACCAATATTAATATAACTAGAACCAATCCAAATTGCTCCACCAGTAATTGCTTTTTCTTTTGTATCCCATGGGATTAAGTATTTATTTTTTGTTTCTTGACTTGCTCCTTTACCGTCTCTTGCATAGGTAAGTCCATTTTTTATAGCACCAAGTGGCTCTGTTGAACTTGTAGCACCTATATTATAGAAATTATATAAACCTTTAAAGCCTTCTACATTACCACTTATAGAGCTATGTGATAAAAATGGTCCAACTTCTTGTCTAATACGTGATGCTAAGTGGTAAGGACTTACTCTTGAAGTTATAGCTGCTTTTAGTATTAAATCTGAGTAATTAGAGTTTGTATTAATGGTATTTCCATTACTGTCCAAATAAGAGACTCTTGTTTGATAAAATTCTGTACCATATAATATTTTTTCTACACCACTTAGATTATTTGTTGTTTCATCGTATGATAAACCTTCAAATTGAAATAATCTAGTTTCGTTTAAAAAGTTTCTGGGATCCATGCAATATTCAACGGCTTGTCTTGAACTATCTACCCAGCCTCTGTCTACTTCAATATTATATTGCCCTGGAGTTAGATTTTTCCAAGCATCTGAATAGTTTTTTGGTACTAGATTTCTTCCAAAAATATTTTCTTCATTTATTACAGTATTCCAATCTAAATTAGTGTATAGTGCTACAAATTTCCAATTAGAATGATTTTTTGCAAGTTCTTGTAAATATGGTTGATAGCTACTTGGAAAGTTTGATATACCACTTAAAAAAGTAGAGGCATTTACCTTAATATTGATTAATATGAAAAATATGGTAATAAGTGTGCAAAAAAATAGTTTTTTCTTCATTAAACTAACCTTTCTTAAGTAAAATTTAATTATATAAATTTGTTTTAGCTTTAAAACTTTAAATAACAGATAAAATGTATAAAAAATGTTACACTCGCTTGTCAATACAGCTTTTAAGAAATTGCAACGATAGAAAATGCGCCTCTTTCACTTTGTAAGATTTACTTTGTAAATCTACGTGAACATCCCTCATTTTTTATCTAACAATTTCTACAAAACCTTCCTATCCAACGCTCTTTACACTTATTTTTATACATTTTGTTTGTTATTTTTAAACTTCACGCCCTTTAATAATTAACCTTTTCTGCGCATCATTTGTACAAGTTATTAGAGTTATTTCTTTTTCGTATTTTGTAAGAGGATCTAAACAATCAGTATTATTAGGAGATACTTTATATATTTTAAATACTTCGTATTCTACTTTTCCAACTTCATGGTCAGTAAGAAAAATTGTATCTCCAATTTTTAGATTTTTTAGATTATAGAACATGTTTTTAGATTTAGTATTATGTCCTGCAATACAGAAGTTTCCTACAGTATTTGGTTTTACACCCCAAAATCTAGTTACACATATTGATAATGCTTTTTTAGAGTATTCGCTTAATACATTGGTTGTTAAAGAGATTTTAGGTATTTCCAATTTTGCACAAACTTCATAGCCATTAAAATTGTTATCTATATATTCTTTTGGATATTCTAAAACATCTTCTATCTCTTGAGTATTAGATTCACCTTCTAGGCTTAATTTTTCGGCTAAGTAATTATTTCCTTTATAATGATTTTCCCCAAGTTTTTCTGTAAATATACATGTCATAATGATTAAAATAGAGCCCATTAATATTGTATTTATAAAAACTTTTTTGGCTATGTTTTTCTTTCTTCTTCTTCTTCTCATGTTTTCTCCTAAAAAAATAGTTATGTATGCAATAAAAGTGGCTTAGCCACTTTTATTGTTAGTTCTAATGAGATTTTTTATTATATATAGCTGTTACTCCTACTAATGCAAGAACTAAACTAAACATTGTGATATAGATATTTTCTCCTGTTTTTGGCAAAGTTGTTGGCTTTTGTTCTTCTTTTGGTGTTTCTGGAACTGGTTCTTGAGTTTCAGGTGTTTGATCTTCTTGTGGTGGTGTTACAACTGTATCTTTTTCTTTTACTGCAAGTGTTACAACTTTTTCTACAATTGCTTTATCTGAATCGTCTCTATCTATTAGTTTAAATGTTATTGTATATTCTCCTGCATTACTGAATAGTCCTTTTAAGTTTAAAGTTTGTTCAAAGTCTTTTCCACCTATTTTATATCCTTGAGGATCTCCCCAACCACTTAAAATTAGGTTTTGTTCTGCATTGTCAACAGTATTTAATCCTGTTAGCTTAACAGTTGCTCCTGCTGGAGTAGTTGCTTCTGCTTCTAATCTTGCGTGTTCATAATAACGTCCCATACTAGATGCATAAGAAAGTGTCATATCCTTTTCTTCATTTGCTATAATGTCTCCAGTGTATATTAAATCTATTGTATAATCTTGATAATCTGGTTCTACAGTTACTCTTTCTACCATTGGTGTTGTAATATCATCATATCTAACAGAACCGTCTGGGTTACCAAATCCTTCTCCTACTATTGTGATTTCAGTAGGATTTGATGTTGTTAAGTCAGCTTTTGCTTTAAATGTTGCAGTCATGCTAGCTATTGGTGCTGTTCCTCCTGTGGTATCGTGAAATTCTACTCTTACTTTATCTCCTTGGTCATTTGCTGTTCCTTGATCTACTGATACATATTCGAATATATTATTGTCATAAGAGAATTCTAGTATTGCAGCACCTAAGTCTTCTCCAAATTCAACTGTTACATTTAATTCTTCATCAGGTCTTATAGTTTGATTATTTACTTTTGTTGAAATAGCGTCTAAAGCTGCTGCATAAGAACTTCCAGTAATAAAAAATGTAAGTATTATTGCTACGAAAATAGCTATTATACTAATTGTTTTTTTCATAAAAAATTTCCTCCTCTTTTGATATTGTAGAACTTTGCTATATTTTTAAATAAAGCAAAATTTCATACAAATTGTTTTTATGTGTTTAGTATGCCAATTTTTTAAAAAAAATAATTAGAAAAATTTGTCGGTTGCATTAGTAATATTTTTTTTATTTTTGCAAATAATATTTTTCGAATAATCTATTCAAATGTTTTTAAAGAATAAATTATTCAAATGGAGGTTTTATGGAAAATAAAAATTTGAATATATTAGATGAAGTAAATAAAGGTGCAACAATGGGTATGGATGCAATTTCATTTATTAAGGATAAAGTGTCTGATTATGATTTTAAAGAAGTTCTTAATACAGAATATAAAAAATATGAAAAAATCTCTGAAAGAGTAAATAATTTGTATTCAGAATATACTGACAAAGAACCTCATGAGACAAATGCTATGAATAAAGCTATGACTTGGTATGGTATACAAATGAGAACAATGACTGATGATACAACTTCAAAGTTATCTGAATTGTTAATGCAAGGAACTAATATGGGAATTATTGAAGGAAGAAGACTTTTAAATCAAAATCCAAATGCAAATGAAAATGTAAAAAATATATTAAATGATTTTGTTGTAATGCAAGAGGATAGTGTAGAGACATTGAAAAAGTATCTATAAAAAAGAATAACGAAAATAAGATTTTCTTACAAGAAAATCTTATTTTCGTATAACTTAGTTGTAACTCTTCTCCATTTCATTACGCATAAGTTATCTGTATCTCACTTCGTTCAAACAGCTAACTTAACTTCGTTCAAACAGCTAATAAATTTAGTTTTTATCTATTTTATAACCTATTCCCCATACTGTTTTAATAAATTTCGGTTTTTTTGTGTTTTCTCCTAACTTTTTTCTAATTCTTCTTATATGTACCATAATGGTATTATTTGAGCCCAAATATTCCTCTTCCCAGACATTTTCAAAGAGTTCTTGTCCTGTTACTACTCTTCCTCTATTTTCTAATAAATACCAAAGTATTTTAAATTCTAAAGGTGTTAAGGAAATATCTTCATTATATAGTATACATCTATGTTTCCATTTGTTAATTTCTAATCCATTTATATGAATGGCATTAGCTTTTGATTTTCCTAAAATATTTAATTTACCTATAACTTCTTTTTCGCTTTCTAATACTTCCATATTTACAATATTTCCTTTCAAAAGCATTATAGCATACAAGATTGCAATTTTCACTTAAATACCAGTAATTGTAAGAAAAATGTAAGAAATAATTAAGAATTTTTTAAGGAAGTTTTAACTTTTTTTTAAATGATTTTTAATATTTATGTAGTATAATATGATATTATAGAACAAAAGAATAAAGGAGGATATTTATATTGAAAGGATTTAATTTAAAAAAATTGAAAATTAAAAGAGTGATTATTTGTTTACTACTTTTAATCGCTATTATATATGGAATAATACAGCTTACTAATTCTTTGATTTCTAAACGTTTTGCAGATGGAAGCGGAGATGGAGCTACAACTAATACTACAAATGAGGTCGATATAGATATAGCAGAGTTTCCTGAGGGGATTTCAAATGAAACTCAAAGTAAATATCCTATTGTAAAAGAAGATACAAATAGCGATTATGATGGAAAGCGGACAGGAAAAATTAGATAATAAAGATGGCTATTTTACAACTTTTACAACAACTAATCAAAAAACATACATAGAATATAAACAAAATGGTAATTCTTCTTGGAGTAATAACCCATATTGGAACGATATCATGACAAATACAGGCTGTGGAATTACATCTATGGCTATAATTTTAAGTGGTTATGGACAAGATATAACTCCTGAAGATTTAAGAGAAAAATATTATCCTGTTTTAAATGGAAATAAAATCCCTAAGGAATTATCAAAGACTTTTAATATTAAAAATTCTGATTTTTGTTATGATAAGGTACGTTTATCTAATGAATATATAATAAATCATTTAAGCACTAATAAACCAGTTTTAATATGTATATGGACACAAAATGGAGAAAATCGTTGGACAACAGCTTCTCATTATATGGTTTTACTTGCAACAGATGGAAATTCTAAAGTTTATGTATCTAATCCAAATGGTATAGATGAATATAAGGCTTCTGGTTGGTATGATATAAATGAAATTACTCCATATATTGCTAAGGCTTTGTTTATTGAGAAAAGTTAAAATTAAAGGAATTAGAGTTTTATATCTCTAATTCCCTTTTTTAACTTAAGGAGAAAACCCCCAGCTATGCTGGGGGAACCAGAAAGCTTCTA
>CANPOS010000010.1 GCA_947575745.1 uncultured Clostridium sp. | reverse complement strand
TTAAGGCCTTATAGGCCGATATGAAAATCCCCCAGTTATACTGGGGGATAATTATAATTAGTCTTCGTCTATAAAATCAAATTCGTCTTTAAATTTTTCTTTGAATATTTCAAATACTTTATTTAGTACTTCTTCGTCTTCAACACTTACATAAGATTCTTCATCTTCTGAGTCTGTATCTTCTACTTGTAATATAACTACTTCTCCTGGTCCTTCTTCACTTTCTTCTGCTGGTAACAATATTACATATTCTTCTCCATCTAATTCTACTAAATCTAAGAATTCAAAATTTACTTCATTACCATCCTCATCATTTAATACTATTATGTTATCTAATTCTTCATCCATTATCTTAATTCTCCTTTCAGAATTTTTAATTTATTTTACATTGTATTTCTACAATTTTAATGACTTTATTATACATTATTTCTCTTTTTGCTTATTCATATACATTTCTAATATATATACAGCGGATATTGTATCTACTATATTTCTTTTTTCTCTATTTGCAACATTTAGGAAATTCATTGTTTTATGTGCTGCAACTGTTGTTAATCTTTCATCTATTGTTTCGATACTTATATTATTAAATTTACATTTTAATTTATGTATAAATTTTTTAGTAATTTCTACTCTTTCTCCTTTTGTTCCATCCATATTTAGTGGCATACCAATTACAAATGTAGAAATTTCATACATTTTTGTTAATTCTTCTAATCTTTTAAGTACTATTTTGTCATTTCCATTATGATGTATCGTTTCTAATCCTTGTGCTGTAATATTAAGTTCATCTGATATTGCTATTCCAACTCTTGCATCTCCATAATCAATGCCTAAACTTCTCATATTTTCCTCTTTTTAGATTTAATCGTCTAATCCTATATATGATTTTACCATTTTTTCTAGTAATTCGTCTCTTTCAACTTTTCTAATTATATTTCTTGCGTCATTATGGCTTGTAATATATGTAGGATCTCCTGATAGTATATATCCAACTATTTGATTTACTGGATTATATCCTTTTTCTTCAAGTGCTTTATATACTTCTTTTAGTACCTCCTTATATTTTACATTGTTCTCATTTTCTACTTTAAAATTCATTGTTTTATCAAAATCCATATTGTTTCCTCCTTAATAATTATTAAATTTTATTTATATCACTTTCTATTGTTTTTGCAGTATCAAGATACTCTTCTAGTTTTTTCATTACTGCTTCTAATGCTGTTCCTTTATAATATGTTGTAAGAACAAAATTAAGTTTTGGATTTGTCATTACTACTTTTTTCTTTTTATTAGTTTTTTCATTTTGTTCTGCTACAATTACATCTTCTACTTCTAGGTTTTCTACTTCTTGCTTTAAGTCGTTTAAAAATTCTACTACTCCGTCTATTTCTATTCCTGAAAATGCTATAACAAATTTTGGTCCCATATACCTTACAAAAAGATACTCTTTAGATAATTTCTCTTTGATATAGTCGCACACATCTATTATCATTTGATTTCCAGTATCCCTATTTACGTTTTTATTTGTTTCTTCTAGGTTTGTTATTTTAAACATACAAATTGTTGATGTAGTATATTGATCAATTATATTTCTTCCTTTTTCATATAGATATTCAGAAGTTTGTAAATCCGAATACAAATCTTGTCTTTTTAAGCTTTCTATTATATTTTGATAAGATACTATTTTAAATACTGATATAATATTTTCTTTTACTACTTCTAGGATTGTTGTATCTACATGATCAAATGCATGCATCTGTCCGCTTTCTAGTATCCAGTATCCAATATAAACATTGTCAATATATAATGGGAAAAACATTGCAGATTTTGCTCTTCCAAATTCCATTTTTTGATATGGAAGTCTTTCTGTATCATTATTAACTGTTACATATTTAGGTTTTGCGGTCGTTATACTATCTTTAAAAATTTCTTCGTTTTGTAAATTTCTTAGAGTATCCCAATGCTTTTGATCAACATTTGAAGCTTTTACAACATATTCTGTTCCATCAAATACTACTATTGTTGAATATTTTATAGAATATTCTTCTATTAATATTTCATTTATTCTTACAATTTTTTCGTCAACACTCATTGAATCACCAACTGTACTCATAAAGTCTTGCAAAACATTTAAACTTGTAACTTTTTGATTTATATCTTTAAAGTTTTTAATTCTTCCACTTATTACTATATTATAAACTAGCAATACTAATATTATTATTACTAAGACTGCTATTACTGCAAATATCATTGTTTTCCCCTTTCTAAGAGTTTTTTATTCTATTTAAATTGTTTTTTCATTTTATCTAGAGTATTGCTCATACTTCTTGAAAAGCTTTTCTGTACTTCTTCTCCATTTTCTGTTTCAGTAAATTTATTGTTCTTTGTATAATCAATTTTTCCTTTACTATTTATCAATGGATACACCATATCTGCTAATTTTTTTAATTCTGTCATAAATTGTTTTGAATATCCATTTATTGTAACTACACAATCTACCATTCCAGATAAATATTTTGCTTGTACATCTGCATCATATGAAATAGTCATAACTGGTATACGATCTTTATCAAATAAGTTTCTCATATATGACATTTCTGGATCATTATAGCAAGACATTCCTCCAATTATTGCACTCGTACTAAGTCCTCTAATCTTCATTGCTTGATTTATAATTACTTTTAGCTTTAATGGGCTTAATTTATTACTTGATTGTAAATCTCTTAAAAAAGCTGTTAATGGTTGTATTGTTAATATATCCATGTTTTGTACTAAATATATTTCTTGTGCTATTTCAAAATACTCAAATGGTGTTTGATAATCGCAATCTATTAATACTAATGAATATTTTTTTACTAATGCTGCAATTACATCTTCTACATTTTGTACTTCTACTTTTTTTCCTGGTATAGAAGTAAATACAGTTAAATTTTTGCTTACTTCTATTCCATCAAGTATATTTTGTTCTAAGCTCTCTAAGCAATCCATTGCTTTTCTTCTTAGTGGTTCTTCATTTTTTGTATATATATAATATGAATTTCTGTTAGTTGTAACATCTAGTATAGCGGTACTAATCCCTGATTTTGAGATTAAATCTGCAACATTGTTTATTAGGAATGATGTTCCACATTTTGATGTTCCAACAAATGCAACTACTTTTTTCTCTCTTGAGAGTAATCTAGTTAAATCTACTGTACTCTGAGTATTAGTACGTTCTAATTGATTGTTGTCTTGTTCTCTTTGAGTTGTTGTTCCATATAAATTTGTACTTACTGGTTTTTCTTCGTCAAAACCTGGTAATGTATTTTCTTCTATCTCATCAAAGCCTGGCAAAGTATTTTCTTCTAATTCGTCAAATCCTGGTAATGTTTCTTCTTGTTTTTCTTCTTTGACTACTTCTGGCTGTTTTTTAGGTCTTCCTCTTTTCTTTGGTTTAGCTGCTTCTGCTATTTCTTCTGGTGTTAATTGTTTTCTAGGTCTTCCTCTTCTTTTTGGTTTAACTTCTTCTTCACTTGCTGACTCTTCTTTGGCTTTTTTTACTATTTTAACTGGTTCTTCTGCAATTTCTTCTTTTTTTGGTTCTTCTTCCATTACTTCATTTAATAAATCTAAAAATGCGTCTTCTTTTGGCTCTTCCCTCATTGGTTCTGGTTCAACTATTCTTGGTTCTTGGATTTCTGGTTCTTCTTCTAAATCTTCAAATGAAGTTTGTTTCTCTACTTGAGACATTTTTTCTTGTTTTCTTGTAAGTTTCTTTACTTCGTCTTTATTTACTGCTGAAGGTATTACTACTGGTTTTGTAGGCCTTCCTTTATCAGAATTTGTTTCAATAAATCCTATCTTTAAGTCGTTTTTCTTTTCTTCTTTAGGTTGTGCTTTTTTATATGTTCCCTCTCCAAATGTCATAATTGATTGATATTTAGGAGATTCAGCTTCTAGGATAGCTTTTACACCTATCGGTAAAAACTTGCTTATTATTCTAAGCTGTGCATCATTATATTGTGCGGCAATATTATTAAAACTTTCTACATATCTTTCTGTATTTTTTCCCAGTCTCTTATAGTGTGTTATAATATTTTGAATCTCTGTTTCGCTTACACTATCTTCTGATTCTGCGTGATATGATACTTCGTCTGTTTCGATTTTATAATATACTTTTGCTTCTTTTTTTGTACGTGGCTTGTTTACTAGTTTGCAAACTTCAGGAATTGTTCTGTCAGTTCCAAGTAGTGCATTGTATATTCCTATTGAAAATAACTTAGATAATAAATTATCTGATTTTGAACGTCTATCAGAAGCTATAAATATTATTGGAATGTCTTCTCCACTTCCACTTATAGCTTCATCACTTACTTTATCTAATTGTTCAAATAAAAATTTGTCTATGATATCAAAATTGTTGTTTGTATATGGTTCCAAATCTTCGCTTATAATTACTCTATCATAAGTTTGATCTCTTTGTAATTCTTTAATTATTGCATTAAAATAATAAACATTTTTACCAGATATTATTTCTTTATATTCTTTTTGATATAATTTTATAATTGATTCTGATATATTTTCATTATTAACCGCAAATAAAACCTTCATTTGTTAACTCCTTCCAAATCCTTTTATTACAATAACAAATACAAGTGGTAACACTTGAGCGATAACAAATAATGTAATAAAAGCTATCATTGTATAAAATCCTCTGTATCTTACGTCTAACTTTCTTATACCTATTACATATTGATATATTGCACTAATAGTTATTCCTAAGAAACAAAATGGAATACTAAACAATCTAATTTTATCTAATATATAGGCTGTCCAACCATAGGTTTCTGAGCCATATTCTTCTATAAAATCTTCTACCTTCTCTTTTTGTTCTTCTGATATTTTTATTAACTGAGTTGCTGATTCTGTGTTTAAAACTTCTTGTGCTGCAAATACAGGACTCGCTATAAATCCTATAATAGCTAAGGCAATTGCTATAAAAATTACTGCTTTTTTCATTTTTACTTTCCCTTCTATCTTAATATATCTCTAATTTTAAATTTACATATATTATCATACAATAATATATCAAAAATATCAAGCTATTTTTGGTAAATTTTTCTTAATAAATCTTTAAATCTCTATCTTTCCACTAAATTTCTTTTCTATTGTATTTTTTAGCAATATGTTTTCTTTGTTTTCTAAATTAGGATCTTCTTCTAATATTTTTATTGCAAGTGCTTGGACTCCTTTTAACATATCTACATCTTCGAAAAGATTTGCTACCTTAAATTCTGGAATTCCATGCTGTTTTGTTCCAAAGAACTCTCCTGAGCCTCTTAATTCTAAGTCTTTTTCTGATATTACAAATCCGTCATTTGTTTCTTGCATTACCTTCATTCTTTCTCTAACATTATCTGATCTGCCTTGATATTTTAATATACAATATGATTTATATTCTCCTCTTCCAACTCTTCCTCTTAATTGGTGAAGTGCTGCTAACCCAAATCTTTCTGCATTTTGTATTACCATTACGCTTGCATTTGGAACATTTACTCCTACTTCTATAACCGTCGTAGAAATTAAGATATCAATATCTCCTTTCTTGAAGTTATTCATTATTTCATCTTTTTCTTTTTGTTTTAGCTTTCCATGTATGTATTCTACTCTATATTCACTAAATACTTCGGTTTTATATTTTTCAAATAATTCTAATACTGATTTTGCATCTATTTCTTCATTTTCCTCAACAAGTGGGCATACAATATATGCTTGTCTTCCTTCTTTGATTTGCTGTTTTATAAAGTTATTTACTCTGTCCTCCATAGATAGTCCCACCGCAAATGTTTCTATTTTTTGTCTATTAGGTGGTAATTCATCAATTATTGAAATATCTAAGTCACCATAAAGTATAAGCGCTAGAGTTCTTGGGATAGGTGTTGCTGTCATTACAATCTTGTCTACATTTTTTCCTTTTTCTCCTATTACTTTTCTTTGATTAACTCCAAATCGGTGTTGCTCATCTGTAATGACTAAACCTAAATTCTTGAAGTTTACATTGTCTTGTAAAATTGAATGTGTTCCGTATTACTATATCTATTTTCCCGTTTTCTATATCTTCTATTACTTCTCTTTTCTTTTTGGCTATCATATTGCTTATTAGAAGTTCACATCTTATTCCAAATTTGTCCAAAACTTTAGAAAAGCTTTCCAAATGCTGAGTTGCAAGTATTGAAGTTGGTGCCATTATTGCCATTTGATAACCTGATTTAACTGCTTTATATGCCGCTATTATTGCTACTATTGTTTTTCCGTGAGCCTACATCTCCTTGAAGTAATCTATTCATTATTCTATCTGATTCCATATCTTTATCTATATCTTCTAGTGCTCTTAATTGTGCTCCAGTTAATCTAAATGGAAGTTCATTTATTACATCTGACATTTTTACATTTTTGTTAAATTGTATCCCACTTTCTTTTTTTGTGCATTTGTTTTTTAAGTTTAAAAGTAGTAATTGCATTGTTAATAGTTCTTCAAACGCTAACCTTTTTCGTGCCTTTTCAAATTCTTCAAAACTACTTGGAAAGTGTATTTGTTTTGTTGCTGAATTTATCTCTAATAATTTATTTTCCTTTAATATGTATTCTGGTAAACTTTCTTGAAGATTATCTTTTACAAGCGATAATCCATTTTCTATGACTTTTCTTATTTGATTTTGTGATATGTTATATGTAAGTGGATATATTGGTACT
This sequence comes from uncultured Clostridium sp., assembly GCA_947575745.1. Classification (GTDB taxonomy): domain Bacteria; phylum Bacillota; class Clostridia; order TANB77; family CAG-508; genus JAAWPK01. The sequence continues at coordinate 44,270 of CANPOS010000010.1, read as the reverse complement.
ATCCTTCCTGTGTTACTTTGTATCCCATTTTTATCAAAAACTGGAGATACCATTTGTATATGTCCACTTTTTTTTGTTACTTTTCCAAAGAAATAGTATTCTTCTCCCATGTGAAAACTTTGCTTTAAGTATGGCTGATTGTACCATATCATCTCACATGCATCTGTATCGTCTTTTACTATCATTTTTGATATTTTCATTTTCCTATTTCTTGTGGTTATTGTTTGCATTCTTGATGCAGAATAAGCCTTAATTAAAATTTCTTCTCCATCTATTGCATCTTCTAGCTTTTTTATTTTGCTTCTATCCTCATAATCTCTTGGGTAATATGTAATTAAATCTTCTAATGTATATATTCCGAAGTCTGTTTAAAGTCTTTGCTCTTGCTTCTCCAACTCCTTTTATATACTGAACATTTTTGTTTAAATCCATATATACGAACCTCTTTTTGTATTTTGAAGTTATTATATCGTAGTTTTTTGCGAATGGCAAGGGATATTAAACTAAAAAAGCTAGAAAAATGAATTTCTAGCTTTTTTACTTTAATGATAATTAGTCATGAAATGCTAAATTGCCTATATACTCATGGGCAGTACAGTAATAATGAGATGAACCATAAGCATAATCATGTTCACAATTTGAGTAAGTATATAAAACTCCAGTGCCATTGCATTGGGTACAAGTTGAGTAAATATCAGTTGTAGCCCAACAAGATTTTCCGGATTTCAGAAGAAGGATGTGTATGACTATCACAAGTATAATTACCATAATTCATACTACAATTTGTACAATGCCAAGTAGTAAGTAAAGTTGCTTGAGTCCCATTATTGCAATATCTACAGGTTGCAGCACGGTCTATTGGCTCAGTTTTCCAAAATTCAAATGTTCCAGTACAACTTCTTGTTCCTGTCTTTACCGTTTTAGGACATATACTCTCATCACATTTTCCACCATTACATAAATCTGCTAGACAGTATGTTCTAATCTTTGTCTGTATCTCTCCTTCTGTTGTCACTTTTCCATCTGATACGTCTACTCTCCAATAGTAATATGTATATTCTTCTAAATCTTCTGGCGTTGTTATTTGCACTTCTATATTTTGTACTTGATTTGATAAATCTATATACAAATTTAAGTTATCTTGCTCTGTTCCATATCTTAATGTATATGTCAATGTATCTTCATCTGCATCTTCTGATTTTGCATTTACTTTTATGTAATTCGTTCCCTTTGAGTTAAATGAAACTATTGATTTTGTTGGTGGTGTATTTTTTTGTTCTGGTAGTATTGGTGGATTAGGTTCTGTATTTAAATCTTCTTCTAAATCTTTAATATTCCTTATTACACTATCTATTAGATTTTCTGTCCCATTTAGTATTTTATTTTCATTTATTCCTTCTTGCCCATACTTCGTTGTTCCTATCATTGCGAATTCTATTATTCTTGAATTATATACTACGCTTATTCCTACTAAAGATAATATTACAAGTATAATTACTGTTAATATTAGTGCTATTAATGTTATTCCACTTTGTTTTCTAATTTTCATTTGTTTTTTCCTCCTCTATTTTGTCTGACTATATTTATGTTTTTATCTTTAATAAAGATATTTTGTAAAAGAATTATATCTTTGTTAAAGATATTTGTCAATATCTTTTTACAAGATATATTAAAATTATATAAGGTGATTAGTATGAATAGGATTAGAAGTCTAAGAGAAGACAATAACAAAAGCCAAAAAGAAATAGCTGCATTATTAGGAATACAACAAAATAGCTATTCTCAAATAGAAAATCGGAATTAATAATTTACAAATAGATCATTTAATAAAACTTGCAAAATTCTATAATACAAGTACAGATTATTTATTAGGATTAACTAATATTTCTAAACCTTATCCTCATTAAAATAATAAATGAAAATAATATAAAAAAAGCTAGAAAGATATTACTTTATTATCCTTTTAGCTTTTTAGATATTCTATATAATATTATTTTACTTATTATTCTCTTTAATTATCTTATCCACTTCTTCTTTAGTTAGGTTCACTATTTCACATATTGCTTCTATATCAAATTTCTTTTTATACATATTTATTACAATTTCTTTTTGCTTTTTCTTTTCTCCGTTCTTCTCTTGCTGCTGTTGCAAATGAGATTTTATCCCTTAATTCTTTTTGCCTCCACTCAAATTTTTCATGCATTTCTGGACTATCTTGTAAATTGTTAAATTCTTCTATTGCTTCTGCTAACATTTTGTCTACATCTATCAACTTTTTCATTTCTCTCTTCCCCCTTGCCTTTATAAATTTTATCCAGTTGTCTTCTGGATTTTCATTTTTTCTTGTTTCAAATTTCTTTAGTTCTATCACATGTATTTCTAAATCCTCTGTGAATTTATTCTTTCTATATTTTTCTTCTTGTATACTCCATTTAGTATGATATTCTCCTATTCCTTCTGCTTGACTTAAATTTTCTACTGATATTAATATTGCTATTGTTTTATTCAATTTCTCATATGATTGTCCTCTGTTTAAACCTTCTATATATGCCTTCGCCCAATAATATAGAAGCCTTTCTGCCATATACTTATATTTTGCTACTTGCATTTCTATTATTATTGTTGTTCCATCATTTAGTTTTGCTTTTACATCTAGCCTTCCTATTTTGTCATCTAACATTTCTCCTTGCAGCCTTTTATTTGTATTTAAGGTTAGACTCTCAATTTCTATTCCTAGCAGTTTCTCTAGGAACCCCTTTGTAATATTTTCATTTCCTACTTTTCCAAATATTCTTTGGAAAATCAAATCATTTGTTACTGGCATTGTTTTTTCACTCATAGTGTGTTTTCTCCTTTCATTATACATTACCTTATTTGTTTTAGCAACATATATTTTTATTTTTGGTGATTTCTTAGGTAGAATTTCCTAAAGATTTTAATTTTGTATAAGATTTAAAGTCTCTCATACAATTGAAACTAAAATTAAATTATGAAATATAAGATTTTGGCTTGAATAAAATTGATTAATTACTATTTAAAATAGTATATATTCTATTGTGTTTAATGTCAATAAAATAATTTCGACAAAAATTGACAATATATTATCTAAAAAAGCTAGAAAGATATTTTTATCCTTCTAGCTTCTTATATGAACATTTCTATTAATACATGCCTTCCATGCCGCCTGCCATAGCTTCGTTATGTCCACCACAGCCACATTTTTCTTCTTTTTTATCTGTTACTATGCTTTCTGTTGTAAGTACCATAGAAGCAATACTTGCTGCATTTTGAAGTGCACTTCTTGTAACTTTAGTTGGGTCTACTATTCCAACTTTTTTCATGTCTACATATTCTTCTGCACTTGCATCAAATCCAAATCCTTCTGCACTTTTTTTGATTTTCTCTACGACTACTGCTGGCTCTAGTCCTGCATTTACTACTATTTGTCTAATTGGTTCTTCTAATGCTGCAAGTACTATTCTTCCACCAAGTCTTTCATCTTCTTTTAAATCTTTTACTGCACTTTCTACTTTTGGAATTATATTAATATATGCTGTTCCTCCTCCTGCAACAATTCCTTCTTCTACTGCTGCTTTTGTTGCTGCTAAGGCATCTTCTATTCTAAGCTTCTTTTCTTTCATTTCAATTTCTGTTGCTGCACCAACTTCTATTACTGCAACACCTCCAGCAAGTTTTGCAAGTCTTTCTTGTAATTTTTCTTTATCAAATTCACTAAGTGTTTCAGATATTTGCTTTTTAATTTGGCTTACTCTTGCTGCTAATTTTTCTTTATCTCCTGCGCCATCAACTATTATTGTATTTTCTTTTTGTACTTTTACTTGTCTAGCTCTTCCTAATTGTTCTATTGTTACGTCTTTTAGTTCTAATCCTAAATCTGATGTAATAACTTCTCCTCCTGTTAGAATTGCTAAATCTTCTAGCATTTCTTTTCTTCTATCTCCATATCCTGGTGCTTTTACTGCAACTACATTTAGTACTCCTCTTAGTTTGTTTAGTACTAATGTAGATAATGCTTCATTTTCTATATCATCTGCAACTATTACTAGTTTTCCTGATGATTGCATTAAGCTTTCCAATAATGGTAATATTTCTTGGATATTACTTATTTTCTTGTCTGTTATTAAAATATATGGATTATCAAATACTGCTTCCATTTTCTCTGTATCTGTTACCATATATGGAGATACATAACCTTTATCAAATTGCATTCCTTCTACTACTTCTACTTTAGTTTCTGAAGTTTTGCTTTCTTCTAAAGTTATTACTCCATCTTTAGAAACTTTTTCCATAGCATCTGCAATAAGTTCTCCAACTTCTAGATTGTTTGCTGATATACTTGCAACTCTAGCTATATCTTCTTTCCCATTAACTGTTGAGCTTATTCCTTTTAAGGCACTTACTGCAACATTTACTGTTTTGTCTATTCCTCTTTTTATTGCCATTGGGTCTCCACCTGCTGCCACATTTTTTACGCCTTCTTTTATCATTTTTTGTGCTAATACTGTGGCTGTTGTTGTTCCATCTCCTGCTACATCATTTGTTTTTGTTGATACTTCTTTTACTAGTCTTGCTCCCATATTTTCATATGGATCTTCTAGTTCTATATCTTTTGCTATTGTTACTCCATCATTTGTAATTAATGGAGCTCCAAAGCTTTTATCTAATACTACATTTCTTCCTTTTGGGCCAAGTGTTACTTTTACTGTATCTGCTAATTTGTTTACACCCTCTAATAATTTTTTTCTGGCATCTTCGCCATAAAGAATTGTCTTTGCCATTTTATCCTCCTTTGCGTTCACAAAATAACCTTCGTATAGCGTCGTTACTTTCAGTCGATTTCCATTCAATGTACACTAGTACACCTCATGGAATATCTCCTCCAAGTGCCTAGCTCTACTCGCTTCTTTTGCAAACTTTAATTATAAATTTTTAAATTTTTAATCCTATTGCCTAAACAACTATTGCTAATATGTCTGATTGTTTAACAATAATATAATCTTCTCCCTCATACTTTATTTCTGTTCCTGCATATTTACTTACAATTACTTTGTCTTTTTCTTTAACATGCATTTCAATTTCTTCTCCGTCTACTTTCCCACCTGGTCCAACTGCAATTACTTCTGCTATTTGTGGTTTTTCTTTTGAGTTTGCTGATAGAATAATACCACTTTTTGTTTTGTCCTCACTTTCACACATTTTAATTAAAACTTTGTCACATAATGGTTTTATCATTTTTATCTACCTCCTTTTTAGCACTCGTTATTTACGACTGCTAATATAATTTATACCTTTTTATTTCAAATGTCAATAGTATTTACAAAATTTTCACAAAATTTCTGTAAATGCTCTAGTTTAGTAGGTACGTCCCCAATGTCGCACCTATCAAAAAAGTAACCATATTATTTATATGATTACTTTTTTGTCCTAATTCTAATTAATTCATCTCTTCACTTTTTTAGTAGCCTCAACTAATCCTACAAATAAAGGCTGTGGTCTATCTGGTCTTGATTTAAATTCTGGATGGAATTGTCCTGCTACAAAATATGGATGCTTTGTGTATTCTACTATTTCAACTAATAATCCATTTGGCGAAGTTCCTGAAATTTTTAATCCTTTTTCTTCTACTATTTCTCTATATTTATTATTAAATTCATATCTATGTCTATGCCTTTCTGTTATTTCTGTTTTTCCATATAATCTCTCTGCAAGGCTTCCTTCCTTTAATATACATGGATATGCTCCAAGTCTCATTGTTCCGCCTTTTCTATCTACTCCTTTTTGGTCATCCATTATATGTATTACTGGATTTTTGCAATTCGGACTAAATTCTTCCGAATCTACATCTTCTAAACCGCATACATTACTTATAAATTCTACAACTGCCATTTGCATTCCAAGGCATATTCCCAAAAATGGTATATTGTTTTCTCTTACATATTTTATTGTAGTTATTTTTCCGTGAAATTCCTCTGTTTCCAAAGCCACCTGGAACTACTACTCCTTGAACATCTTTTAATTTTTCAGCTACATTTTCTTCTGTTATTGTTTCTGAGTCTATATATTTTATATCAACATTTACATTATTTGCATATCCACCATGTCTTAGGCTTTCTGCAACTGAAAGGTATGAGTCTTCAAGTCTTACATATTTTCCTACTATTGCAATTTTTACTGTTTCGTTTCCTATTTTTCTGATGTTTTCTATCATTTCTTCCCATTTTTCATTTTTAGGTTCTTTTTTATCTAAGTGTAAATGTTCGCATACTGCTTTGGCTAGCCCTTCTTCTTCTAACATTAGAGGAACTGCATATAAATTATCTGCTGTTAAGTTTTGTATAACACATTCTTTTCTAACATTACAAAATAGTGCAATTTTACCCTTCATTTCTTCTGTCATTTCTTGTTCACTTCTACATACCAAAATATTAGGCTTTATTCCAAAAGATTGTAATTCTTTCACTGAATGTTGTGTAGGCTTTGATTTTAATTCATTTGAGCCATATATATATGGAAGTAGAGTCACATGTATATATATAACATCCTCTGGTGCTACTTCTAGCCCAATTTGTCTTATTGCTTCTATAAATGCAAGACTTTCCATATCTCCTACTGTTCCACCTAGTTCTGTTATTACTATGTCTACATCTGTATTTTCAAAACTATATATTTTTTCTTTTATTTCGTTTGTTATATGAGGTATTACTTGCACAGTCTTTCCTAAGTAATCTCCTCTTCTTTCTTTGTCTATTACACTTTGATATATTTTTCCTGATGTAACACTTGAATTTCTTGTTAAATTTTCATCTGTAAATCTTTCATAATGTCCTAAATCTAGGTCTGTTTCTGCTCCATCATCTGTTACAAAGACTTCTCCATGCTCATATGGACTCATTGTTCCTGGATCTACATTTATATATGGATCAAACTTTTGATTTGTTACCTTATATCCTCTGTTTTTTAACAATCTTCCAAGTGATGCAGCTGTTATTCCTTTGCCTAATCCTGATACAACTCCTCCTGTTACAAATATGTACTTTTTGATCATAATTTTATTTTCCTTTCTAAAAACAAAAAAAGAGATTAAAAACATTGCCCCACAAAAAGGGGTTTTTTTTTAATCTACTCTATAAATTAAATATGTTATTATCTTACCACGTATTTCTAGAAAATGCAACATTTTTTTCAAAAAAGTTTGTCCCAACCAAACAATTACTTAGATTTTACTCTAATATAATTGTTTGGTTGGTTTATTTGATTATAATTTTTCTATTATTGTCCTATTATTCTCCGTCCCATTTAAGTCATTAAGACTATTTACTAATCTAATTCTACGTCATCATGCTCTATATCAGCATCAAAACTACGTTCTGTAATTTTATTAAATATTCTATCTTGTGCCTCTTTAATAGATTGTACAATTTCACTAGGTAATTCATTTTGTAATTGTAATTTGCATAGAGCTTTAATATTTTCTGTAAACGCATACCTATCAAATAATTCTGGATGAAATGTCTTAAGAGAGCTAGAACATTGTAATAATTGCAATAATTCTTGTGAATTATTATAGGATATTTCTCCATTATCTCTTTGTTGTTGTTTTAGATATAATCCTAATCCCGCCATCTTTCTTAAAGCATGATGAGAATTTTCATCATTTACCATTGCCTTTCCTGAAATAGCTGAATAATATGAATCTTGGCATATTCTATAAACAAAATTATTTGTCCCAATATTGCATCCTTCAAAATCTTTAGAACGAATATCCCACATTCTAGTAAGTGTTTCTGTATCAATTTCTTTACCTTCTTGTGAGTATTTACTTCCAAACAAAAATAAATTTACCATTTCATAAGCATTCGGATCTTTAGCCCAATCAAATTTATCTCTATTTTCTTCTATCCAATTTAAAACATTCTTACTGGTAGAATTAAAAGTAGCATAAGGAATATTACTTTCAAAACTATAACTATAATCCATAATAATCTCCATTTAAAAAATATATAACTATATTATATACAAAAGGTGACAAAAAATACGAAAATTCAATCGTTATGATTATAGTATAAAAACTAGCCATTATAAATCAATCTATAAATTTTATAATCTGCTAAACTGTTGCTAGGAGGAAACCTTTGCTATTACTGTTTTTTATTTTTTCGTCATAAGAGAATATAATTGTTAGTATTAGTGCTATTAGTGTTATTCCTTGTTCTTTTTTAATTTTCATTTATATTTCTTCTCCTCTGTTTTTTTATTTTATATTTTAAATAAATGCTTAGTTAAACTTTTGCAGACACATCAAAAGACACATATCTCTTTATCCATAATTTGGAACTCCAAAATATTTATAAAGTACATGTGTCTTTATTTTTTCTATTATTTTTTTGTATCCTAAATATCCACTAGCACTATCTGTGTGTGCGTGTGTATACTCCCACAAGGGTTGTAGCGTTTATTGTTATTGGTCTTCTCATTTGTTTCCTTCACCTTTTGCTTGAAGTTTTATTGAATTTAATTTTATTGTAACATTTATATTTTATTTATGCAACACTTTTCTACATTATTTTTATTTGTAACTTTTTCCTATACAATAAAAAATAGCAATTACCTAAGTTTTGTTTTTTCTTAAGTAATTGCTTGTTTGTTTTATCTAAATTGTCCTAAACAGAACCGTCCCATTTAATGTTTATTATTATCTCAATTAATTATTATTAAATTAAGTTTTTTATTAGTCATGTAGCCCTACTCTTCCATGTGAGCAATAGTTATGGGTTGAATAACGACCATGAGAGCAACTGATTGACGAATCAACTAATCCATCGCCACCACAATCTGAACACTCATTTGAGGACAACTCTTTCGGACAATAAGGTCTGGAATTTCCAAAATGACCTCCACTGAAGCCATTATCTGTCGTGAAATTGCAACACGACCAACACGTCCACCTAATAATATAGTGACCATCTGGACACCACCAAGTCCCTTGTCTGCGGAATTCTACTTTACCACAAGAAGGACATAAGCTAGTGCTGTAAGTATTATCGTACGACATACCATTTTGATCCATCCTTTTGCCGACATGTAACTTTATTTGTTCCAGAACCATTGCAAGTTGAACAAGACGTGGAGTTATAATTTACAAATGGCCCATTACATGTATAACCTCCTCCTGAACAATATGTTCTTACTTGACTTTGTACATCACCTCGCGTTGTTGCTTTTCCATCTGATACATCTACTCTCCAATAATAATATGTATATTGACTTAAGTTTGTTGGTGTTTGTATTGCTACTTGTACATTTTGTTCTTGATTTGTTAGGTCTGTTGAATAATTTAAGTTGTTTTGGTCTGTTCCATATCTTAATGTATATGTTAATTTATCTCCATCCTTATCTTCTGACTTTGCATTTACTTTTATATAATTCGTTCCTTTTGTGTTATATGATACTTGGGCTTTGCTTGGTGCTGTATTTACTACTACTGTGTTTTGTGCTACTATACTTGAAGTACTTCTTCTTCCTGCTTCATCTGTTACAATTACTCTTATATAATATGGGGTTCCATCATTTAATCCACTAAATGTATGCTCTTGTGTTCTTTCTTCTGTTGTTGGTGTTTCTATCGAGTATTCTTGACTTTGTATTATCACACTAAAGTCTTCTCCTGTACTTAGCTCAAATTTAAAGCTTTTTACTCCTGATGCCATATCTTGTCCTTTTCCTATTACCTTAAATGAACTTGTTGTTATTTCTGTTGGTGCCCCTAACTCTACTTTATTTGGATCTGCTACATCTCTTTTTATTATATATTCTTCTGTTTCTTCTGATTTTACATTCCCATCTGTTGCATATGCTTTTATCTTATGTTTTCCATCTGTTTCTATTTTTACTGTTGCTATTCTTCCTTCTACTTTTACTTCTTCTCCATCTATTATATATACTATTTCTTTTACTGGTGATTTATATATGTCTTGTTCTCTATCTCTTATTTCTACTGTTACATCTTCTGTATTATGCCATCCGTTTTCCCCATTTGCTTCTGGTATTGTTATTATTGGTGTTGGTATTTTTCCTATATCCTTTATATTATCTACTACACTATCTAATAAGTCTCCAGTTCCTTCTAGCACTTTATTTTCATTTATTCCTTCTTGTCCATATTTCATCGTTCCATTTATCGCAAATTCTATTATCCTTGAATTATATACTACACTTATTCCGACAAGCGATAATATTACTAGTAGGATTACTGTTAGTATTAGTGCCACTAGTGTTATTCCTTTTTCTTTCTTTTTGGTTTCCATTTGTTTTTTCCTCCTTTATTAATTTTATTTTCATATTAGATTTGTTTTTGCAAATTGCTTTTTATCTTCAATAACAGCAAAAATACACATGTAATTTATATATATCCTGAAATATCAAAATATTTATAAATCACATGTGTATTTATTTCTTTTATTATTTTTTTGTACTCTAAATAGCCACTAACACTACCTGTGTGTGTGTGTGTGTGTGTGTGTGTACTCCCACAAGGGTTGTAGCGTTTATTGTTATTGGTCTTCTCATTTGTTTTCTTCTCCTTTTGCTTGAAGTTGTTTCAAATTTAAATTTATTGTACCATTTATGTTTTATTTATGCAACACTTTTCTACATTATTTTTATTTGTAACTTTTTCCTATACAATAAAAAATAGCAATTACCTAAGTTTTGTTTTTTCTTAAGTAATTGCTTGTTTGTTTTATCTAAATTGTCCTAAACAGAACCGTCCCATTTAAGTCATTCTTAAAAAAATTAATCTAATCATCATGCTGAGTTATTTTGTTATGTGAGCAATATGAGTGTGAATTATACATCTGATGAGAGCAAGTTGTTCTCTCATTCTGTAGTCCATCGCCTCCACAATTCCTACAATTTTCAAAGTATTCGCAGTAATGAACAATATTAGTGGGGAAAAATCCCATCGTAACACAACTATTGCTCCCGATAAGAATATCCTGTTGTTAATTCTCCACACTTTGGACATTTTTGTACTGTTGAGCCACCACAATAATAACAGATAAGAGTTACGTCCACTACTCCCTGTTCGTCCCCACATCTAAAACACCTAACCCAAGATAAAGTAGTTGTACGCTCATCGGAAACACCCTCATATTTTCGTTGGCACGAACGTTTTACTCGACCATCAATGCAATCATAAGCTGTGCAAGGCGTACAATTATAAATAATGCCTCCTCCATTGCATGTATATCCTGTTCCTGGGCAATATGTTCTCACTTGTGTTTGTATATCCCCTTCTGTTGTTGCTTTTCCATCTGATACATCTACTCTCCAATAATAATATGTATATTGACTTAAGTTTGTTGGTGTTTGTATTGCTACTTGTACATTTTGTTCTTGATTTGTTAGGTCTGTTGAATAATTTAAGTTACTTGAACTTGTTCCATATCTTAATGTATATGTTAATTTATCTCCATCCTTATCTTCTGACTTTGCATTTACTTTTATATAATTCGTTCCTTTTGTGTTATATGATACTTGGGCTTTGCTTGGTGCTGTATTTGCTACAACTGTGTTTTGGGCTACTGTACTTGAAGTACTTCTTCTTCCTGCTTCATCTGTTACTATCACTCTTATATAATATGGTGTTCCATCATTTAATCCATTAAATGTATGTTCTTGTGTTCTTTCTTCTGTTGTTGCTGTTTCTACTTCATATTCTTGGCTTTGAATGATTGTACTAAAGTCTTCTGTTGTACTTAGTTCAAATTTAAATCTTTTTACTCCTGATGCCATATCTTGTCCTTTTGCTGTTACTTTAAATGAACTTGTTGTTACTTCTGTTGGTTCTGATAGTTCTATCTTATTTGGGTCTGCTACATCTCTTTTTATTATATATTCTTCTGTTTCTTCTGACCTTTTATTTTTTCCATCTGTTGCATATGCTTTTATCTTATGTACTCCATCTGTATCTATTCTTACTACTGCTATTCTTCCTTCTACTTCTTTTGCTTCTCCATCTATTATATATACTATCTTTTCTACTTCTGATTTATATGGATCTTCTTCTCTATCTTTTATTTCTATTGTTACATCTTCTGTATTATGCCATCCGTTTTCTCCATTTGCTTCTGGTATTGTTATTATTGGGGTTTGTATTTTTCCTATATCCTTTATATTATCTACTGCACTTTGTATTAAGTCTTCTGCTCCTTCTATTACTTTATTTTCATTTACTCCTTCTTGCCCATATTTCATTGTTCCATTTATTGCAAATTCTATTATTCTTGAATTATACACTACACTTATTCCTACTGCTGATAATATTACTAGTAGGATTACTGTTAATATTAGTGCTACTAGTGTTATTCCTTTTTGGTCTTGAGATAATTGGGACTCTCTTTTCGTTTCTCCGAAACTCAAAGGGATATCCAGCTTGTCTCAAGTTTATTCCATTTTGGCAATTACAAATTTTACTTTCTTTTTTGGTTTCCATTTGTATTTTTCCTCCTTTTATTCATTTGTTATATGGTTTCACTATTTGTGAAAGTTCATGTTGTAAAAAATAGGATAAAATCTTATTAGGTGATAAAATATGAAATCAAAATACAGTAACAAATACAAATCTATTGGAAATAAGATAAGTGCTTATAGAAATAAGCTCGGTTTAACTCAAGAAGAACTTGCTAATAAAATTGGCATAAGTTATTCTTATCTAACTCAAATCGAAGCTCCAAATGTAGTAAAGAAAATGTCTTTGGAAGCTTTATTTGATATTGCTGATGCCTTAAATGTAGACGTTAAAAATTTGTTATAATTTCATATTTTAAAATTTTATAGTTTTATTATCCATAGTTTAATTATATTACACTTATATAATATAGTCAATATAAATTTAACCTCATATGCAAAATTTATATTTTATAAAAAACCGTTTCCCTAAATCAAGGTGTTTAAGGGTATTTTTGCATAGTACTTGCATATTATCTACCCTTATTTGCTTGATTTTAAAGCATTTCACGGCACTTTTAAATCTTCTTAATTTTATCACATTTACAATTATTTTTCCACATATTTTAGAAAAATCTATTATAAAATGATGATGACTGGAAACATAGAAATATAATCTACACTTCCAGTCATCATTTAATTGATAATCTACAAATATTCTACTTTCAGACACTTCATTTTCCGTTTTAAGACGTTTTAATATCATAAACCTATACCGTATATAGTTCCTTTCATTAAATAGTTATCTCAGTACAAACTGATTATTTGTAAGTACCCTTACAATATCTGCTCCTAAATCTGCTCTTAATGTTTTAATAATTGTATTCAAATATACTGTTTCTTTCTCATATTTATTGTAAAGAAATTCATTACAATTATTTTTATGAGTTTCAATATAGAATTTAATTCTTTGTTGCATTTCATTTTCTTCGGGCATACTTTTAATGATTATTTCTGCAATATCTACTTTTCCATTTTTCATTGTTTTTTGCTCCTTTTTTAAAATTTAATTATATGAGGTCAATGGCTTCTATAAGTTTACTTATATGTAAGTGAGTGTATCTTTCATTTATTCCACTATCAGTTTTGTGTCCTAATATGTATTTACGTGTAAGTTCTTCAACTCCAGCATTTGCTAACATTGAATTTCCGTGTATGTCTGCACTCATGGGGAGTATGGTTCATATTTAACTGCTCCATAATCGGATTCCATATTTTATCTATATATTGTCTGTAAGATACTGGCTTTCCGTCCATTTCTATTAAGTATTTTGTTTCAGTATTATATCTATCTTGTATGAATTTTAATATTTTCTTGTTTATTGGTATTATTCTATCTTTTCCGTGCGTCTGTTTTACTACCATTTATCATATATCTTTCATCAAAATATATATTGTCTATTTTCTTTATCATTTCATTTATTCTCATACAACTAAAAATGAGTATTAGAACTGTATCTACATATTTTATTTTACCTACATTGTCGAATAATATTTGTATTTCTTCATCTGTAAATGGTATCTTCTTATGTTTTGGCTTATTTTTTCCTATATCTAAATCTTTACTTAAAACTTCTTTGACAAGTTCTTTTCTTTTACCATATTTATATAGCATATTGAATAGATTTCTAATTAAATATTTTATAGAGTAGTCTTTTCCCGAATTATCTATAACGTCTTGTAACATACCAAAAGTTATCTCTATAAATGGTACGTCATAAAGTTCTTTACAATACTTGTATGCTGTTTTGTAGCCACCAGTATTACTTATTTCCTTAAAATGCTTTTTGCTCCATTCTTCGTATAAATCTTTGAAAAGAACTGTTGCTTTGTCTAAATCTCTAGGGTTTCTTTTATTATCTATTAGAGCAGCTATTGCATCTTCTTTGTTCTCAAACCAACCAATAGTATTATATAGTTGCTTTCCGTTGTCATCATAACCTATTGTAACTCTTGCTTGATATGGACGGCGTCTATTTCCACCATTTTTAACAACTCCACCTAACTTACTTGGTAATCTCATTTTTTACCACCCCAACCTTTTACAACTTGGTTTGCTATTGCTGGGTCAGTTATTATTCCTAATTCTTCAGTTGTTCTTTCTGTAATAAACTTTTCTGGTATTGGTTTATTTCTTTCTTGGAAAAACTTTACTGTATCTATACTGTATGTATATCTATCACTACCGTGGTAATTTAAAAGCTATTCCATAAGTTACAAGACCGTCTTTGTATTTTAACACGAATGCTTTGTAAACTTTCTCCAGTTTCTTCTTGAACTTCTTTGACTGTCATGTTTCTTATTTTCATTTCCCATTTCCTCCTATTCCAGAGGGCAAAACTTGTTGTATTTGTTTTTGAAAGTCGCTTGTTTCAATGCTTTCCTCTATATATAGTATATAGTAAAACATTTGTTTTGGCTAGTCATTTACGATATGTTTTTCAAAAATTTTATAATTTTGCCCTCTTTTATGGTTTATTTTCCTTTATCTTCTTATGTAGGAGAGGGACAAGCCCTCGCATATAGTTTATGTTTCTAAAATGTATTTTTTATACATTTTTACTGTTTCTTCTATATCTGTTATCATGCGATATAACCAATTTCTTAATTCCACATACTCCTCAACTTTATCTGCTTTAACAAAGTATCTCTCTAAACACTTAGTTACAATTTCTAACTTATAGTATCTAAGTTTTAGATTTTCTAAGTACTTATGTATTTCTTGCTTACTATTGATATTCCAGTCTTTTAAAATATCTTCTATGAAAAAATTTATTGCTATACAAGTGTCCACAAGGACTTTTTCTGTATCTGTTATATAACCTCTTTCTTTAGTCAACATTTCTTCTAATATTCTTGAAAAGTTATCTTTAGATTTACTTGCATTTTTTAGTAACTCTTTTGTTGCTTGTTTAAATTCATTTGATTTTTGTGCCTCAATATATAATGGAGATAAATAGGTTTCTACTAAATCTTTAATTCCACATTCTTTCAATACTTTTAAATGTTCTATTATTACAATTTCTATTTCTTCTTTTTCCTTTCCCTTATTATTTACTTCCTTGTTAAAAATTTCTTTCTTACTCATATCTTTTTACCTCTTTCTTTAATTTTTATTTATTTATTTTTTGTAATTTCTCTTATAGTGTTATCTACCATTGCTGGTATATTTTCAAATCTAAGTTGATTATTTCTTTTATCAATTATTTGCCACTCATCACGTTCAAATAATGCTTTTACTGTCATATAACTATATTGTGAGTTCTTTAGCATTGTTTGTAATTCTTCCAGTTTAACATTATTGTATAAAGTTTCTGTTGTTTCTTCTTGTGCAATGACAAGCATTTCAAAAATATGTTCAATTTCTTCTATTGGTATACGAACACACATTGCTTGTGAGGGGACTTCTCCAACAATTAGTACATAATCTTTATCTTCCTTTGAGAGTTTAGTTGCAGTTTTCACTACAAGTTCAGCTCTTTTTTGCATTTCATTATCTTTAATGTACTTTATCATTATTCTTATAATTGTTTCTTCTTTATTGTTTTTTGGGTCAGTTATTTTTGATTTTAATTCACTTACTATTAACTTATGTTTCAGTTCTTTATTTTCCTTTAATAACATATCTATAAATTTTCTATCACCTTCCGACCATTGTTCATACTCTTTTTTCCAGTCCTCTAATCTTATAATTTCCGTTTCTAGTTCGGAAATATATTCTTCTTGATTTTCTGTTCTTTTTGGTATCATAATTATAAATTCCTTTCCAGAGGGCAAAATATATTTGTTACATTATGTTTCGCCCACTTAACATTTAATATTGTTCTGCAACTCTTTTTCTTCTTCTTCTTTTTACTTTTCTTCCAACTTGTCTATTGTATCTATTTACAATTGCATTTAATTGAATTTCATATTGGTTATAATCATCTTTCATATTGCTTATAAACTCTTTTTCTGCTTGTGAAAGTTGTATATTTCTATCTTTTGCTAATTCGTTTATATTCCAATTAGTTTCCTTTACTAACAATAGCAAGTTTTCAAGAGTATCTGCTTTATTTTCAATATCTCTTTGTATGTCTAATTCCTCCTTTCTTTTTTCGACTGCAATTGCTTTTGTTGTTTTCATTAGGGCAAGTATTTCCTCAATGCTTTTATATTTTAAAGGTAAAACCTTTTGTGTATTTTTGTATATTAGATTAAATTCGTTCTTATTATCTATTCTTTTAATTTCTGCAATACTGTCAAAATTCTTCTGTTTCATTATTTCTTGTACTTCTTGCAACTTTTGACTTATTTCTAGTTCTTTTTTGAGTTTCTTCTCTTGCTGAGGAAAATATATGTCTTTGATAATTGTTCCTTTGTATCGTTTATGTATGGTATTTCTACACAGTTTTACTGTTCTTATATCTTTTACTTTTACATAACTTTCATAGCTTGTCCTTTGTAGTTCGACTTCTTTTCCATCAACTTTTTCTGCTTGAACAGTTGCACTTTGATATTTTGGTATAAAACCTTTTAGCTTTTCTCTTGTTTCTGCACGAGTTAAATATTCTTTTCTTAAAGGTTTTATATCTCTACTACAACTTAAAATATGTATATTTCTAGGGTAGCAGTCGGTTTTACAACCGTTATAATGATATTCTGCTTTTTCCTCACGGTTTTCTTTTGTTAAATCTATTTGTTTGACAGTTCCGTGCTTTTTCCAAAGTTTCTCTAATAATTCTTGTGATATTTCTAGTTTTGAATTATCTTTTGTTTTTAACCAAAAATGACATATAGGTCGGTGCTTTCCATTATAAAGTAATATTCTTAAATACATTATTGGTTTGATTTCTTGTTTTAAATCTTCTAAAAAATCACTTAATATATTTGTTAATTGGTGTGTATCTTTTATCTTTGTTTTAAAATATAATTCAATTATTTTTTCTGTTTCATTTCCCTCAAAAGTGTTAAGGCAATATTGATTACCAATTTTTAAATTTTTGAACGCTACTGATTTATTTTTAGTATCTCTTCGTTTATATTTTTCAACATTACCAGTTCTTGGGTTAAAATATTCATCTGCTGAAATTCTTTTATATTGCTTTAAAAAGTCTGCCTTTCTATTTTTTCTTGTTATAATATCTACCTTTCTATCATTATCGTACCATGTTACCTCACATATACTGTTATCGTTTGGCTCTTCAAATAAAGCTAATTTTTTATACATTTTCATTTCCTCCTATATTTTATCTGTGCTTTATGCACTCTTTATTATTTATCTTGGGGAATTAGGGAAGTTCTTTTTGTATATTTCTTTTATATAAAAAGATACTTTCAAAATATTTTTCCCCTAATTCCCAAACTTCTTAATCTTCCTTTATAATCAATTCGTAATAGTCATTACCAGACTTTCCTTTAACAATGCCAAAATCATTTACTAAAATATCTGTAATGCTATTAGGTCTTTCAGGCACAAGGTTATTTTCTCTACACCATTCTTTATATTTGTATTTAAAATATGATATGTTTGTTCTTCCTTTGCTTACTTCACAACACTCTTTTAAGAACAATGTTAGTGAATCGTTTTGAATTTCATAGTTAAAACGATTTTGTATAGTTCTTTTACTTTCTGTAATTTTGTAATTTCTCTTTATTAAATCTTGTAAGAATTGAACTGCAACTGATACAAGTACCTCTCTTTCTGCATATAAGTCATCTAATAAATTGGGGTTTTGTTTTTCTTTGGGTATTACATTATCACAAGAAAGTATCAAAAATCTCTCGTATACATGTTTACCACGGTCGCCACTAAAACTTGGTAATACATTGCAGTTAGACCATACAAAACCGTTATATGTAGCAGTAAACGCATTTTCATATTTTAATTCCATATTTAAACTGTCGCCACCTGTTAATTGTTTTAAGATTTCAATGTCAGCTATTCTTGTACCTTCCATATCTCCAGAGCCAATTAGTCTTTTACCATAAACTACACCTAAACCAAATTTACTGTTCATTTGGTTAAAGCCTATTGTATGACAATTTTCTTCTCCTAAAAGTTTTTCTACTAATTTACGAAGTTGACTCTTTCCAGTATCTCCTGCACCATATAAAATTAGTAATTTCTTACACTTTGAACATTTTACATTGCTTATTACTAAACTTATAATTTCTAAAATTGTCCATATATCTTCTTGCTCTCCATTTGTAAGAGTATTTAAAAAATTCATTGTTACTGGTGCTTTTGCTAGTGGTAAATTAGGAGTATACTTGCATGGAATTTGTATCGTACATAAATCATCTGGACTATGTGGCGATAGCTTTCCAGTCTTAATATTCAATGTTCCATTTTTAAAGTTTATAATATCTTCATTAGCATTTAGTTCGCTTTCTTTTGTATTAGCATAATCAGTAATCAATTCTTTATATACTTTATCCCATTGACTAGAATTTCTAATTTTAACTGGTATAAAACTCTTTATACGTGCTTTGCAATCGCTTTCAGTCCATTTTTTATAATACCCGTCCTTATCATAATGATAAAGTATTATACCTTTTGAGTTTCCTAACTTTACAGATTTTATATGGTCGTTCTTTTTAAGATATAAATATAATTCTTGTGGTAGGACTTCGATTTTTCTTTCTTCTTTATTATTATTTTCTACTAACCATGGGGGCAATTCTACTTCTTGTCCTTTTAAATATGCCTCATATAAATTGTCAATTCCTTTAGCAGTTTCCATTGTTAATTTTTCTGTATGTAATTCTTCGGGTAAGTTGGGTAATTCTTTTTGAGAATTGTTTTCTCCTATATTTTCTTTTTCTTCATTTTCATTTAACAAGTTTTCTTGTTCCATTTTTAATTCCTCCTAAAAAATATCTTTATATTTTTAAAACGCGTTTTTGTTTTTGGAAAGATAAATCGTTTTTCATCTTTCTAGTTATAATTTTCTCCGTTGAAAATTTTACTCTTTCTATGGGATAAAATTTATTTACTAGATGAGATAAAATTTATTTGTGTAAATTATTTATTCGTGATATACTGTTTTCATCTTTCTAGTTATAATATTAGACAAAGAAAATTATGGACTTTCTATGGGATAAAATTAATTTAGGAGATGAGATAAAATTATGATAAATTTAGACTCTTTAGGCATTATAGAAAATCTTGTTACTTTAGATATGGAATTTGAAATAACAAATATTGATGATATAAAGGAAGTTCAAGCAGTTTTTGAAACAATAAACACTAGAGGTTTTTTAGCGTCTAAAAATACCCCTAAACAACCAATACACTCTGCTGAAACTGTTGGAACTTTTTTACTTGAAATATTGAACAACTTTAATAAGATAAAAAAGAATATTTTGTGTAATTATATGAATTTGTCAAGTCAAGCAAAACAAGACTGGCAAAATAAAAATGCAGTTATTCAAGATAATTTAAAAAATGATTATGATAAATATATATCTGAAAGAAAAATATTAGATACAGAACTAAAAAATACTTGTTATTCTATTTTTGAAAGGGTATTACATGAATTTGAAAAGATAAATCCAAAGTTTAGCATTTTTAATCAATGGGCTTTAGATTACATGACTAAAGAAGAAACAAGATATAAAAAAGATATTGAAGAACTAAAATCAACAATTTATAAGTTAGAACATGGTTCTCCTTATGTTTTAAATGGTATTACTAAAGATATGCCCAAACGTCAAATTATGCTATGTAACCTATATCAGCAAACAATAGAGGACTTAAAAAAGAAAGATACTATTGATTATATGTTACAACAACTTGCAAAATCTGTTGCAGAATTTGTCAATGCTTTAGGAGAGGGAATAGATTTAATTAAAAAATCATTTATATATAATAGTGAAACTAGAAATAATAATTTTTCTGGTATTCAAGCATATATACCAACTGCAAGAATTGATTATAAAACTGATTGCTTTAAATTTCCAAGGCCTTATAAATATACTTATGAAATAAAATGTATAGAAGATTTCTTCAATGTTACAATATATCAAATATCACTTAATCATAAAGTTATATTGAAATGTAAAAATTGTAATGAATATTTTATCCCTAAAAGAACAGACCAAGTTTTTTGTACTAAAAAATGTAAAGAGAATTATATATATAAAAATATGCGTTTAGGAAGAGATAAAGAAAAAGTCAATTTATATTATGCAAAACTGCGTAAAAGATACAATAATAACCCTACTTACCATGAAGAACTTGAAAAACTTAAAAATCTATATCAAGACTGCAAATCAAAACAACTAGATGATGAAGAAATAATGAAAATCTTAACTAATTTTGAAGAAACTGTGAAATCTACTTATACTGTAAAACGTGGTAGACCACCAAAGAAGAAACAATAAATGTGTGAAAAAATAGACAATTCGCTTTTTATAGTGAATTGCCTTTTTAATTTTAATTATAGTATTTTTCTTATGGTTTGCTTATGTCTACAATTCTGTCTAAGTCGCCAGTTTTCCAGTATGGTTTTTCTTGTTCTGCTCTTTTCTTTGCGTATTTTATGCTTTCTTGTGTATCATCAATTATTTGTGCTAGTTTTTGAACTACATTTTTTCTTATGTTTTCTTCATCACTTGGACTTAAATATTCATCTACTGCTTGAACGTCCTTTATAAGATTAGTTAGTTTATTCATTACTTTGAATAAATCACTATATTTACAACATAGTTCTGTTTTTTCTTCTTTTATTATTTTCATATTTAACAACCCTTTCTTGAAAATGTGTGTACTTAATGACTGTTTCTAACTGCTCGAAAAATCTCATTTTTCTTTTTTAGCCATAATCAGTCATTAAAATCACTCCTTTTTTATCTCCTATAATAATATTTTTACAATTTGTGATTTCTCATCATGCACTAGGTAGAGAATATTTAGATTATATTTAACGTGAAAAACTATTTTAAGCCTTTTTATTTTTTAAGTATATACTACTTCGCCTATAATCTTTTAAACCTTTACAGACTATCTTCAGTTATAATTCAACGTCTTAAAACTTACTAGGGGGAAAAGGGGAACTTTGAATTAAAAAATTTTTTATAAAAAATAAAATATTTTCTTAAAATTGTAGAAACATTTGTTTTGTTATAGTATAATATATTTAGCGAAAGTGCTGAAATATCAATGAAAGGAGATTTTAAAGTGGAGAAAAAAGAAATCATACAGAAACTAAAAGCATTAAGTGAAAGGGGAATTGCTGGAGAAAAAGAAAATGCAACAAAACTACTTGAAAAGCTAATGAAGAAATACGGAATTACAGAAGAAGAAATAAAAAACGAAGAAACAAAAGTTGTAAATATTGAATTAAGAA
This sequence comes from uncultured Clostridium sp., assembly GCA_947575745.1. Lineage (GTDB taxonomy): Bacteria > Bacillota > Clostridia > TANB77 > CAG-508 > JAAWPK01. Next base: position 22,410 of record CANPOS010000010.1, on the reverse strand, counting down.
CGGATGCAGAAAAAAGAATTTGCAGTCAAATATTATATGCTTACTTCGATAATGCTACATTGTATAGACGTTTTGGAACTAAAATATCATTTTTCACTAAACTTACTAAAGCACAAGAAATTGAGTTTAAATATATGCTTTCCGTATATATCGACAGTTTTTATAAGGAACATGACGTATTCGTTAGTGCATTTATACAGAAGAATAAAATATTTCCAAAAGACGCACCTACAACAAATATAGATGAATTATCAGCAGAAGAAAAAGCAAAATCACTTAAAGCGTCTTTAATGACTCAAGGTATGGAATACACAGTAATAAGAAAATCATTAGAAGAAACCACTACAACTAAAAAGAAAGAAAATGTAAAAAGTAACAAAACTAAAACTAACAAAAGCACAACTAAAAAGGCAAGTTTAAAGAAAGGGGAATAATTTTATGGCAGAAGATATTAGAACATTACAAAAGAAAGAAGCTATTGAAAGATTAAAAATATTACATGAGAAATACGAATTACTAGAAAATGTTATCACAGAATTTGAAAAGGAAGATACACTTTACTATTCCGAATATAAGAACAAAGTATTTTCAGCAGTTTTATACTGGGTAAGCAATAGAGAAGATTTAACGGAACTTGTGAAAAAGGTTGAAAAAGAAAAAGGAATATTGGTTTATCATGCAATACTAACTCCAACAATATATGGTGCATTTTTTAGTATGTTATATGTATCAAAAAATCAAGAAGAGTGGGAAAATGACAAAATAGAATTGAAAGAAAGTCTACCAGTAGCTTATTGTACTAATTTGTCGGATTCCAAAATGGCAGAGTTTGGAGGAATACAAATAGCTGGTGCTATGGGTGGTATAAGGCAAATATCTTAAAATAGAAATAAGGTCAAAAATCATTGTAACCTATATAGTATATACTTTTTCTCTGAAAAACCTTACATGACGTTTCTCACGTTAATTAAATAGTTCCTAGAACTTAAAACTAGGGACTTTTATAACAGATTATAATTCATAAAAGAAAAAGTCCAGTAACTTTTTTCATTACTGAACTTTGTTTTTTCAATTATTTTATTTCATAAGTTCCTGTTTTATCAAAAGTCATTTCTTTTTCAAGTAAAGTAATTGCTACATTATTAGAACTGTTTTCTTCACTACTTGAACTCATCTCTATAACAAATTTTATTTTTGCACCTGCTTTTGTAGTAATATTTCGAGTTATTGTATCTGGTATACTTTTCCTACCTTGTGAATAATCAGCTGGGTTTTCTAATTGATAAATTAATCCTGTATCTCCTGCACCATCAGAAATACTTATATGTATTGTTGGATACTCTTTTACATTATCTACAACTTTTTTGGCTATTGCATTATTTTGAATTATTTGTTTCATATTTATATTAACTGTTACATTAAAATATTCACTTTCAGTTTTACTACTGCTATTATTTGAACTTGTGCTATTATTTTTATTTGAAGTGTTGCTTGAACTTGTATTTTTGTTACTGCTACTACTGTTACCATTATTTGTTGTTGTTGAACTACTATTGTTACTGCTTACCGTTCCAGTTCCACTATCTGGCAACCAACCTTTATCTATAATAAAATCTGCCAATGTATCATTAGTGAAATTACTTGTACTGTTTGCAAACTCTACCATTTGTTGCATTTGTTCATCTGTTGGGTGGAAATTCCAAGCATAGTAACTATTGAAAAAATCAATTCTGTCTTGTATATCTGCAACAACTGTTGAATTTGTACTTGATGAATTATTTGTGCTTGATGAAGTTTCCGTTGTATCATTTGAAAAATTATTTACAAAGTCTTTATATGCTCCATTTGTTATTGCTGTAATACTATATGTATCGTTATCTTGTGCAACTGTTAGTGTAAACATATTATTATCTTTAAAATGTATATGTGGTTGCGAACTTACTGTTGTTCTAATATTATTAAAAATTTCTTCTTGTGTTAGTTTATTATTAACTGTCATAAGTACTCTTGTTAAATCTTGTGTAAATAATGCAGTTTGTGCCTCTTGTGTAAGTTTGTTAGCATATTTAGTGTTAATTATACAAGATACTACTATAATTTTTTCACTATTATCTTCTACTTGCAAAGCTATTATAAACCTTGGTTGATTACTGCCTATTACATATTGCACATACGAATAAGAACTTACATTGTCTTTAACTTTTCCTATAAATTCAAAATCTGACTTATTTATTTTAAAAAGTTCTGATAAATCTTTTGTTTCTTCTATTATTTCATTATATCTATTCACATAATCATCTATTGTCATTTTATATCTCATTCCGTATGGATTATCACTAGATAACTCCATGTAATCGGGTATAGTGTTTTCTTCTTGTATGTTTTCATTTTCCAGTTGAGATGAAGTTTGAACTTCTTTCTTGTTCAGTTGTGGGAAAACTACTCCAAAAACTACTCCCACTATTATTACTACTGCTATGAAACTACTTATAATTATGAGTAACTTTTTTGTTTCTTTACTCATCTTCTTCTTTTCTTCTTCCATTTAAAAACCCCCTCTATCATAATTTAATTATATGACATTATTCGACAAAAAACAACATATATAAAGTTATTTATGTTTTTTCTTCTTAAAGTAATAGTATATTCCATAAACTGCAAGTCCTATAACCACTATTCCAATAAATATTAGACAAGCCTTTTGTTCTTCTGGTGTCATTTCAGCCCATGTCTTACCGTTTCCATGTAATATTGATGAATACATTTTTAAAACCCCTTTCTAATATAAATTACTGCTTTTTTACTTGTTTTAAGTATTCCTTATCTAAATTCTTTGCACCCCATAAATAACCTTTACACTTTGTGTTTAAGCAACCCGTATGACCAGTCTTTGTATTTTCCCATATAATACGTCCACATCTCCAACAAGTTAAGGTTTTTGCTTTTTCTTCTGTTGTTTTATCTTTTGACATATTTTTCACCTCACATTCTATCATAAATTTTCTTTTCTGTAAATATCAATGACTATTTTTATTCGTTTTGTAAATACTGATAACTGGTAGTGATACTTACTAATTGATACAATTTCAATATAGGAGATGATGAAAAATGGAGAAAAAGAAAGATAACTCTAATATTGCAAAAATATTAGGTGCAAATATAAAACAAATTCGTACTTTAGAGGGAATTTCACAAGAACAATTAGCTGAGAAGATAGGCAAAACTGCACACTTTATTAGTCTAATTGAACGTGGCGAAAGTGGTTTAAGTGTTGCAACTCTAATTGATATATGCAATGCTCTTGATACTGATACAAATTCAATTTTTGCTAGTCTTGTAAAATTTTCTATCTGCACAAACAATTTCTTGAATAAGTCATTTGATACATTTGAAGATAAAGACAAAGATATGGTTTCATATTTAATTAACTACATTATCAATTCTAAAAAGTAATATAAAATGCAAAAAAGAGATACTGCTCATAGTATCTCTTTAATCTTCGCTTATTGTTTCTAAAAATAATCTTACTGCAAGTGAAAAGCCTTTAAAGAATAATTGCTTTCCTTGTTCATTTCCCATAGTATAAATGATATTTTGCATTTTCTTTAATTCTTCACGATTTTGTTCTCCTATCACTTTCAAAAATGTTTCAGTATCTGTAACTAATCTATTCTGCAATTCTTGATATTCATTAGTTGGGGATAGTTCGTTCATAATATGTTCATACATTATATTTAAAATTTCTTTATTCTCCATTTGTAACACTCTCCTAGTAAAATATACCATATATATTATACTACAAGAACGGTTGTTTGTATATGATTACTGCAAAAAATGAATAAATATTTTATATTCAGTTATTTATAATTATCTTTCTAGGGTAATTCTTTGTAGCCCTGCTATTCTTGCTCGATAATCTCGCAAGAATTATGCCCACTTCGTGTGCATATCGCAGGTTTTGTTTTTCTCTTTGCAGTTGGAGTCGCTTATGGGCTTAACGCCCAACGCTCCTCTTTATATGTAATAATTTTAATTATTTATTTTAGGGGGTTTAGGGTAAAAATTTTTGAAAACTTTTTTTACCTATATAAATATTACTTTTTCTTTTATTTAATTACTTTTATATTATTATTATTTATACTTAATACTACATTGATAACTATATTATAATATAGTTATCAATGTATAATGTATATATGTAATATATTTGAGATAGTGTTTAACTTCTAATATATATATGACACTAATTAACTTCAATATATATATATATTATAGAAATATGTAATTTAAAGAATACAGAATATGGAATAGCATTTTATTTTTAAAAAATTTTTTCTATACAATTTTTACCCAAAACCCCCAACTTATAATTCATATATTTTGAAAAATACTTTTTTAAAATTTTTCCCCAATTTCCCCAACATTATTTTTATGATGAAATGTATTAACTTTAATTACTGTATAAGGAAAATGCCCCGACAACTACAAAGGGGCATTTTCCAATTCTTCAATAATTCACTTACCTAGTTTCCGTTCTTACTTTAATGTAATAAACCAAAATGATGAGTGTATCATCTCATCTGCATATTATTTCATCAGTTGTGCATAGTTCGTGCATAGTACGTTATCATTTTTATATGTTTTGTTACATTCTTATATAATCTTTCAAACTTAGTCTACAAGCCACTTTTTAGACTACTCTAAACTTGACAAAATTGATAGGTTTTTATATTTTAAAAATCTATAATAAAATTGTGCGTTAGCAAAAGCAAAGCTTTCGACACACATGTGCAAAATCGCTTCGCAATTATTACACAGTCCAAGGTAAATTAACCTTTTTGAATAGGAAATTAATGTTTTTTGTCTATTGACGCTTGCTAACCCGCAAGCTATAGCCAAAAAAGTTGATTTTCCTATTCAATAAAAAAATAAGGATGTTAACTCCTCCTCTAGTTTCTACAATATTTCTTATACTTATGCTTTTCTATTTTTTTACCATTGAATATGGATCTTCACCTGTCCCTGAACCAGTGCCTCCGATTGCAATGGAGTCTAGATTAACTTCAACTACTGGGCGCACCGCAAAGGCAGGGCTGTTCGGGCTACCACCCGAGTAATACAACCAGGTGTAGTTCACGATACCGCCGCCCACAACGAACACGTTGAAATACGCACGGATGTGGTCAATACCGACACAGCGCGAAGCAACCCAATACGCAGTGTGTGACGTCGTTCCACTAGTTGAGCTTGCGCTCATATTTGTTAGTAGCGCATAATACATTGAATTTGTTGCATAACTTGATATACTGTAACTATAATGTGTCCATTTTCCTGTAAAGCTTGAATTTGTTGTTCCTATATACCAACTACTCTGACTACTCCTATCTAAGCTTCCTCCCCCTGTTTTTCCTGGTTCTTGTCCATAGATATTTGGCCATTGATAATTACTTGGTGTATATGAACTTCCATAACTTGAGTTTACTGCCTTCCTTTGTGCATCTGTTGTCATGTTTGTTACTTTATCTATATCATCTTGATTTATACTTCTTACTTTTATTGCACTTCCATAACTACTATTTCCATAGGCAGTGCTACATGCATCATTTAATATTTTTACTGCATTGTTATATCCTTCTGCTCCTTGTAACGCTATATTTCCTGCTAATGTTTCTGATATTAGTAGTAACTTATTCTCTTCTACTCCCCATATTCTCCATTTCATATCGTCATTTTTTGCAAATGTTTGATTTGAGCCTGTTCCTGAATATGTTCCTTCTACTGTATAGTCTGTTCCTTGTGGTTTATAATCTACATATTTTCCTATCATTGTGTCTTGACTTAATTCTTCTTTCGTTAATCCTATTGGCGTTTCTGGTGGTGTTGGTGGGTTTGGTGTTGGACTTGTTTCTCCTCCTCTTATCTTTTCTAATTCTTTTACCGCACTTTCTATTAGACTTTCTGTCCCTTCTAGTACTTTGTTTTCTTTTATTCCTTCTCCTGCATAATTCATTGTTCCATTTATTGCATAATTCACTATTCTTGAATTATATACTGCATTTATGGATATTGCTGCCAAGATTACTAGTATTATTATTGTTATGATTAATGCTACTAATGTTATTCCTTTTTCCCCTTTGTTCCAAGTCCTTTTTTGCTCTTTTTTGGTTTCCATTTGTTTGCCTCTTTTCTTTCCTTCTTTTGTTCTTACTTTTAGTATTATTTTTTCTTCTTTAATTATACTTATCAGTTTTATCACTGTCAATAACTTTTTTATCATTTTTAATTATAATATGGCAATTCACTATTTCTTACATCTCTCTATTTGCCCTTGATATTCTGTTACATAGTATTTTGTTAATGTATCAATTATCTGTCTTCTTTCTGTTTCATCCTTGTTATATTCACTTTTACCTACACATTCACATCTATGTACTTTTTCTAACTTTTTTACTTTATCTGGCTTTTCGAACCGTCCAAGAGAAGACTCCAAAGAAAACATTATTTCTTCAAGCTTTTAGTTCTATTTCTTTTTCCTTTTTCATAGTATTTGGTAAAAGGAGTTTTGTTTATGTTTGTTTATAATATAAAATTTAGTTCTGGTAAGATTTTTAAGATAATTTTATTTTTGATTATTGTTGTAGCTTTAGTTATGACTGGTATTTCAATTTTCAAGACTTTTTCAAGCAATTCTTCTGCCCAGCCTAATTCTAATGAAGTTTATACTATAAATTCTACTAATTATACTAACATTTTAAAGGCTGTTCACGAGAATTTGGATACATATATTGGACAAAAAATTAGTTTTTCAGGATATATTTATAGAGTTTATGACTTCCAAGATGATGAATTTGTACTTGCTCGTGATATGATTGTAACTTCTGATCTTCAAACTTTAATTGTTGGATTTTTATGTCATAATGATAATTCAAGCAACTTTGAAGATGGAACTTGGGTTAATGTAACTGGAGAAATAAAAAAAGGGTATTATCATGGAGATATACCCATTATAGAAGTAACGTCGATTGAACAAACTACAAAGCCAACAGATTCTTATGTCTATCCTCCTGATGATTATTACATTCCTACTTCTACTTTATTATATAACAATCCTTAGTTGATTTTGTAAGTGTTTCTGCACCGTTTTTCTGTAATAAGAACTGTATCCTCAATTCTTATTCCAAAGTTTCCTGGTATGTATATACCAGGTTCGTCTGTTACCACCATACCTATTTTTAGAGCTTTCTCATTTCTAGAATGAATTACTGGTCCTTCATGAACTTCTAGTCCTACTCCATGTCCGAAGTGCATGCATAAGTTCAAATCCATTCATTTTGAAGTTTCCTTCTACAATTTTTGAAATTAGTTTTATTGTTTGTCCATCTAGCATTTGAGATAATGCAAGTTTTTGATTTTTTAGGACTAGTTCATATACTTTTTTAGTATGTTCTTCTACTTCTCCAACGAATATTGTTCTTGTCATATCTGAACAATAACCTTTGTATTTACAGCCCATGTCTATTGTAATTACGTCTCCTTCTTCTATTTGTTTTTCTGTTGGAACTGCATGTGGCATAGAAGAATTTTTGCCTGATGCAACTATTGTGTCAAAGCTTAGTCCTTCTGCTCCATTTTCTTTAAAATATCTCTCTATTTCATTTGCTATTTGCTTTTCTGTCATTCCTTTTTTTATATATTTTAAAATATGTGAAAAACAATTATCAGTAATCTCACATGCTTTTTTTATATATGATATTTCTTCTTCGTCTTTTATATGTCTTTGCTTTTCTATTATCCCTTCTGTTTCTACTAATTGGTTTATTTTATATTTGTGCATGAATTCTTTGTATGTTGCATATGTTACATAGTTTTCTTCAAATCCTACATTTTCACAAAACATAAAATAGTTTTCATAATCTTCTGCTGATAGATCTCTTACATTTGTTACTATTATTTCATCATCTATTGTTAAAGTTCTTCTTACTGCCTCTAAATATCTTTCATCTGTAATATATATGTTTTCTCTTAAAGTTAAAAGCAAAATTCCTTCTGCTTCTATATTAGTTAAGTATTTTATATTTACTGGATTTGATATTATCATTCCTTGTATGTTTTGTGATTTTAGATTATTTCTAATCCATCTTAATCTTTCATTCATACACAAAACTCTCCTCTCATTTTAATACATTCCTAGTGTAAAAATCTTTGCTAATGCTATAAATATATATTCAAATGGAACTAGTATACTCACAAAGCTTGCTATTACTATAAATGGACCAAATGGGATATATTCGCTTTTTTTCTTTATTTTTGTTGCAAGTAAGAATATACTTATGACTGCTGCAAAAAGGAATGCCATTAGTGATATTGCAATAATATTTGTTATGCCAAAATATAATCCTAAAGCTCCCATAAATTTTACATCTCCAAATCCCATTGCTTCTTTTCCTGCAACAAGTCCACCTATTAATGTGATTATTAAAAATACTCCTCCTCCAAAAATCATTCCAAGAAGTGCATTTGTTATTAAGTTCATACTATATAATCCTGAAATAAAAGCAAATACTAGTCCTACCTCAAATATTGTTAGATTAAGTCTATTGGGTATTATTTGATATTTATAATCTACTACTAATGCTATAATTAGCATTGGTGTAAGTATTGTATATTTTATTAATTGCAAGTTTTGTAAAAATTGATTTTTTATTCCATATAATAGTAATAGTATTAAGTATATTATTACTGTTATTGCCATTAGTATATAATTTATCTTAAATTCCTTAAAAAAGTCTTTCGTTATAACCTTTTGGTGCTCTGGCATTCTCTTTATACACCATGCTGTAATCTGACTTGAGATTACTCCTAATATTACAAATAAAACATAATATAGTATATGTATATTGTTTAAGTACATTTCTATTTCCCCCCACGTTTTTTTAAGTATCTTCTAATAATAGCTTCTTCTATTGGTCTCTTTATCTTTGTTATTAGTATATCTTTTTTATCTAATGGTTCTGTTAGTATTGAATACATTTTAGACCTCTTTGCTCCTATTACATCTGTAAAAATTTGATCTCCGAGCAACCGCAATCTCTCTTGAATTTTCTATTTCAAGTATTTTTTGTATCTTTTTAAATCCTGTTTTTAAAGGTTTTTTAGCAAAAGTTATATAAGGTATATCTAATGTTTTTGATACTTTTTCTACTTTTTGAATTTTATTTGTATTTGATAAAATATAGAACTGTATTCCCTGTTTTTTTAAATTAAAGCACCATTCTTCTGTACCTTCCAAAATCTTTCTATTAAAGTCTATTAATGTATTATCTACATCTAAAATAAGTGCTTTTATATTGTTTTCTCTTAATAATTCTATTGTTATTTCTTTTACATTTTTTAAATATTTATCAGGATATATAAGCATCATTAATTACATTCCTTTTTGGTATAAACCTAAATTGTTTTTTAACAATTTTATTCTATCAAATACCTACTATTTTTGTCAAACTATATTTACAAACATTTATGTTTATTATATAATTAAACAAATTATTTACTAATGATATGGAGGATTTAAATGGAACTAACAGAAGAAAAAATTATAAAAGCAAAAACTTATAATTCTAAATTATTTCCTATATATAAAATGTTTTCATGGGATTTATTATTTTATTATTCCATTAGTTTCTTATTTTGGACACAGGCTAAAGGACTTTCTGCATCTACTATACTTTTTGGAGATTCTTTTTATTACATATTTAAAGTACTTTTCCAAATACCTTGCGTTAATATAGTAGAAATTATGGGTAAAAGAAAAGCTCTAATACTTGGAAATATCTTTATTAGTATGTGTATTTTATTTTTAATTTTAGGAAATGGGCTTTCAGCGTTAATAATTTCTAATTTATTTATGGCTATTGGTTTTTCTATAAAATCTATTTGTGAACCTGCTTTACTTAATGAATGTGTTTCTTATAAGGAAAAACCAAGAGCAGTTTTTACTAATATTGATGCAAAAGGTTCTTCTTTATATTACTATGTTGATGCCTTTACTGCGATTGCTTGTGGATTTTTATTTGTTTTTAATAATTATTTACCAATGTTTATATGTTTTATATTTACAATTATTTCAATAATATTATCATATAAATTTTTGCCTTATGAAAGTAAATCTAACAAAGTTAAACTTGAAGAAACTGGAAGTTTTAGAGAATATATTAGTAATTTAAAAACCGCTTTTAAGAGTATTTTTAAGTCTAACAGATTAAAGGCTTTGCTTTTATTCTGTGGATTTTATGCGGCTATTATAACTGTTCGTGGTGTTCTTTCTAATAGTCTTCTTGTAGAAATTGGTGTAAAAGAGGAGTATTTTGGTATTATCAACTTCTTACTTACATTTGTTGCTGCCATTTCGGCTAAACATCAGGATTTCTTCCATAAAAAACTTAGAAATAAAGTTCTTACTTTCTTTTCTTTGACTTTTTCAATTTCTATGATTATTGCTGGGCTTTCTACAATAATTATAAAGAATACTAATATAACATTTGCTATAATAGTGACTATTTATTGTATTTGGAGTATGGTTAAGGCACCTTACTATACTTTACAGAAAAGATACTTAAATAGTTTTTCTTCTCCTAGTATGTCTTCAAAAATTTATTCTGCTTGTACTCTTATAGAAGCTTTATTTACAACCATAGTTTATTGGATAGCTTCTCTTATGTTAAATTGTATGTTAACTTCTTTTGCAGTAGTACTTATCGGTTGTGTATTTGCTGTTGCATTTGTTTTTACATTAGATTATATGAGAGAAAGAATTGGATTAAAACCTGAAGAATATGATAAATCTGATATTAATTTAGAAGTTCATTAATAGAGTATAAAAATAACCTTCCGTTTGGAAGGTTATTTTCTTATATATCCAATATATAAATTTTATTTATTAACTAATTCTTTTAATGCTTTTCCAGCTTTAAATACTGGAGCTTTTGATGCTGGTATTTTGATTTCTTCTTTAGTTTGTGGGTTTCTTCCTTTTCTAGCTGCTCTTTTTCTTACTTCAAAAGAACCAAATCCAACTAATTGTACTTTGTCTCCTTTTACTAATGCTTCTGTTATTATTTCTGTCATAGCATTTAAAGAAGCTTCAGCACTTTTCTTAGTTGTTCCTGTTTTAGCAGCTATAGCTGCGATTAAATCAGATTTGTTCATTTACATTACCTCCTATAAAGTTTCGTTTATGTAGATTATAACCACCTACATTATCTAATATTCGTCAAATTTCTATAAAATCCTTCTTTTTTATTTTAATTTTTTTAATTTTTCCTTACAGACAAGTTAATTTTACAAGTTTTTGACTTTTTGTCATCATCAGTGTATTGTCTATGTCCCGCTTATGCCAAGCTTTTTAAGTGTGTTTTGTATTTTGTCCCCATATGGTATCATGCTAAACTCTTCTTTATCAAATATTTTTAAAATTATTATACTTACACCATAAATTCCCATTGCAAATATGAGTGATATTATAGTAACTATTCTTTCTGGTATATCTTTAGTTATTAATATATAATATAAAGTATATGAACATAAACACATAATTATTGTTGCAAATAAAGGTTTTATTATAAATTTCATGGGTTTCATATCTAGTTTTATCGTTTTGATGAGCATAATAAAGCTAATTATAAATGCTACAATGTTATTTATTATAGATCCTATCGCTGCACCATTTACTCCTATTTCTGGTATTTGTATTAGAATAATATTTGATATAAGTTTTATTATCAATCCTATAAAAGAAGATATTGCAGGTATCATTATTTTTCCTAGTCCTTGTAATGCTCCATTTACTGTTTGTGCAAGTACCGAAAAAATTATTGTTACTGCACTTATTTGAAGTAGCATCTCTCCATTTGTAGCATTAGGAAATAATAAATTAAGTATTGGCTGTGCAAATACTATCATTCCAAATGTGCATGGTAATCCTATAAGAATTGTAACTAATAATGAAAATGATATTCTTTTTGCTGCTTTTTCTTTATCTCCTTTTGCAATTGTCCCTGATATAGCTGGAACTAATGCTGTTGCAAATGCAATATTAAATGAAAGCGGTAATGTTATTAGTGTATCTACTTTTCCGCTTAATATACCATATTGTAATTTTGCATTTCCTTCTGACAAAAATTTTTTTAATCCTCTAACTACTGTAATGGAGTCTATGTTTTTATTTAATGTAGACATTATTGAACTGAGTGTTATTGGAATAGATACAAATAATATATCTTTTACAATTTTTAATACTCTTTCTCTTTTGTATTTTGTTTTTTCTCTTTTTATTTCTTTTCTATATATTTTGTAGTATATTGATAAATATCCAAAACTTAATAATACAGACAATGTTGTTGCAAGATTTGCTCCTGCTGCCATTACACTTATGTTAGTTCCATAAAATAATACTATAAGCTCTACCATTACAATCGTTAATACTGTTTTAAATATTTGTTCTAATGTTTGTGATTTAGCTGTTGCAGATATTTTATTTTTTCCATTAAAATATCCTCTTATAACTGATGCGATAGTTACAAAGAATATTGCAGGTGCTAATGCAACTAATGTAAGTTCCGCTTCTGGTATCTGTAATATTATTTTTGCAATATATCCGTGCTTCCAAAAACAATATCATTGTTCCTGTTAATCCTATTAGTCCAAAGGTGATAAGTGCTACTTTAAATATCCTATGCGCTCCTTTGTCATCTCCTATTGCTACTTTTTCTGATACAAGTTTTGATATGGCATTTGGTACTCCTATTGATGATATTGTAAGTAAAAGTGCATATATTTGATACCCACTACTATATATAGCATTTCCTTCGTCTCCAAAGCCTTCTCTATTTGTGAGATATATTCTATATATAAAACCTAAAAGTTTTATTAATGCTTGTGAAACCATAAGTACAAGTACACTTTTCATAAAGCCTTCTGTATTTTCAGTTCTCTTTTTTTTCATTCTTTCTTTTCTTTTCATATTAAATTAATATTCTTATTTAATTAGAAAATTCAATATTTAAGGAAATTTAAAAAAGAATAATGATATTAAAATACGTTTATCGCTTGGGGCGAGCTAATCTTAGCAGAAATTCTATAAAAATTTCTATGCTTGATTACTCTACATTCACGATTGCACTTAATTTTAAATATCATTATTCTTTCTAGCTTAAACTATGTGGATTTTACATATTAAATTCCTTCAATTTCAATGTTATATTCTTCAAGCCAAAGATCAAATTCATATAGATATGCAATAAGCTGTGGTCTTGTCATTAATTGCCCATACCAAGGAAGTATATCATCTTCTTTACTTTCTAACAATTCATTTATTTTATCTATATTGAATATCTTATACATTTTGCTTTCTTTGTTTTCTAATCTTTCTTTTAAAAGTTTACTTACTAATTCTAAGAACTTTGGATTATGTGTTTTTGGATATGGATTTTTCTTTCTATATAATACTTCGTCTGGTATTACTCCTTTAAATGCTTCTCTTAATAAATATTTTTCTGTATTTTCTTTATATTTATATTCAAATGGTAAATTCCATAAGTATTCTACAAGTTTTGTATCTGCAAATGGCACTCTTGCTTCTAGTGTTGCATACATTGTCATTCTATCTTTTCTTTCTAGTAATCCTTGCATAAAATGTGTCATATTTATATAGAATAACCTTTTATCTTTTTTGTTCCTATCTTCTTCTGCTAATTCGTTTATTGTATCTTCATATTCCTTTTCTACTATTTCTTTTAAATCTATTTCATCTTGTAAATTTTCATTTAATAAACTTTGTCTATATTCTAGGTTATTTATCCAAGGGAATAATTTTCTGTCATTTAAGTCTTTTCTATAAAACCAAGGGTATCCTCCAAATATTTCATCTGCACACTCTCCACTTAATATTACTCTAAATTCTTTTGCTATTTCTTTAGAAAACCAAAGTAGTGAAGAATCTATATCTGTCATACCTGGATAATCTTTTGCATGAAGTGCATCTTTTAAGTATTCTACTACATCTTCTTGTGTTATTGTTTTGTATTTATGATTTGTATTAAATTCCTTACTCATTACCTCTATATAATGTTCGTCACGTGATACTGTAAAGTCTGTTTTCTTGAAATATTTATCATTTCCTTCATAGTCTATTGAAAATGTTGTAAGTTTATTATCTTTATTTTTTGCAACTATTCCTGTTATTAAGCTTGAGTCTAAACCTCCACTTAATAGTGTTGCTATTGGAACGTCTGATACCATTTGTCTTTTTATTGAGTCTGTTAATAGCTCTTTTACTTTTTCTTTTGCTTCTTCAAACGTATCATTACATTCTTTAGTTTCAACATTCCAATATCTTGTAATTTCTATTTTTCCTTTGTTGTATTTTAGGTAATGTGCTGACCTTAGCTCATTTATTCCTGTAAATATTCCACTTCCTTGCTTTTTAGATGGACCTAATGCAAGTATTTCACCTAAAGCTTTTTTGCTTAAGTATGGTTTTATTACTTTGCTTTTAAGTATTGGCTTTATCATTGATGAAAATATGAAGTCATTTCCTTTGTTACTATAATATAATGGTTTTATTCCAAATCTATCTCTTGCTAAAAATATTTCTTCTGTTTTCCTATTATATATACAAAAGGCAAATATTCCTTCTAACATGTCTAATACTCTTTCTTTATATTCTGCATACCCTTTTAATACAACTTCTGTATCACAAGTTGTATCAAATTTATATTTTTTCTCAAGTAATTTACTTTTGATTTCGTCTGCATTATATAGTTCTCCATTATATACTATTATATAGTCTTTATAGTACATTGGTTGATTTCCTTTTTCTAAGTCTATAATTGCAAGTCTTTTATGTCCTAATAAAACCTTTTCTCCAAAATAATATCCTGTATTATCTTTTCCTCTACATGACATTAAGTCTAACATTTCTCTAAATGTGTCGTGCTTATCATTTAAATTTTCATTTTTGTTTATCCATCCACAAATCGCACACATACATAAACCTCCTATTATATTTCTCTATCTTAGTTTATGTTTCTATTGTTTATTATGTAACTTTGTCTAAGAAAAATAATATATTATTATTAAGCGAGGATTGATATTTATGAATATTTTATTTTTGGGTGGAGATAAGAGATATGAATATATGATGTCTGATTTGTCTGAAAAACATACTGTTTATCAGATAGGATTTGATAACAATATTCCTTCAAAAACTCCAAATAATTTGGATTTTACAAAATTTGGTATTGTGATATTCCCTATAAGTGGATTAAATGATAATTTAGAAGTAAAAAGTCCTAAAGGCTTAATTTCTATACCTTGTGATGTTTTTGAAAATATCAGTGAAAATACTATTTTTCTCACTGGACTTAAGACTAAAAAGCTTTTAGAGCTTCTTCCTCTAAAACAAATTATTAGTTTTTTAGATTTTGACGAAGTAGAAGCTATAAATAATGATTTAACTGTTCAAGGTGTTATGGAAGATATTAAAGATAAGAACATTAGTAATGTTTGTATTTTAGGTTATCGGAAAACTTGGTAAGGATATATATTTGAGATTAAAGGAATTAGGTGCTAAAGTTTATGTAATTTCTAGACCAAAGGAGCAAATTTTTTCTGATAAGGTAAAAAATTATTATCCTCTAAACTCTCAAAACATTATTGAAGCCTTTGCTGATTGTGGCACTATTATTAATACTATCCCTTATAATGTAATTCCTGAGGAAGCTTTAAATTTAAAAAACATGCCATATATTCTTGATATTGCTTCTTTCCCTTATGGCATTAGTGAGGACATTGTAAAAAAGTATAAAGATAAAATAAATTATAAACTATATCTTGGAATCCCTAGCAAATTTGCTCCAAAGGAAGCATCAAGAGTTTTATTAAAAATTCTAGAAAAGGAGGTAATAAAAAAATGAAACTAGGTGTAGTAATTACCGCATCTTTTTGTACTCTGAAAAAGGTTTTAGTAGTACTTAATGATTTAAAAGATGTTGGATATGATATGTATCCTGTGCTTTCTAATAAAGTTATAGATTATGATACAAGATTTGGTAAAGCCGAAGACTTTATAAATGAAGTTGAAAAAATAACTGGCAAAAAAGTGGTAAAGGATATTGTTGAAGCTGAAAAATTTGGCCCCATAAATAAAATGGACGCTATGATTGTTCTTCCTGCAACAGGTGATTTTATGGCAAAAATGGCAAATAGTATAACTGACAATGCTGCAAATTTAGCTGTAAAAGCAACTATACGAAACCAGAGTCCTATAATTATTGCTGTTTCAACTAATGATGGATTAGGTTTAAGTGGGCAAAATATTATGAGTCTTATGAATTTAAAAAATGTTTATTTTGTTCCATTTGGGCAAGATGATTATGTAAAAAAGCCAAATTCTTTGGTTTCTCATTTTGATATGGTTATTCCTACAATAACTGCTGCTCTTGAAGGAAAACAATTTCAGCCTGTACTTAAAGAATATCAATAAAAACAATTGACTATAAGTCGTTTTTTTGTTATAATGAATAATTAGCAAACATTTTAGCAAATTCATGTATCCCCAAATAGCACTAAAGATTGGAGGCTTGAAATATGGGGTTTTTAGGCGAAATGGTTTCAGATTATAACCCTGAAACCAGAAAAATCCAGCTGGAATCTGTAAGCGAATTAGGGCAAAAGGCAAAATCTGATATTACCTCATGTTCTATGCACCTCGAACTTTTAGGACCTTCTTATGGTTTTGAAGTTAACTTCAAAATCTCTGGGGAGTCTAATCGTGACTGGTGCATACAATATCTTTCCGATATTGCTAGGAAACTCGGGGTGAATTTTCAGGTAAATGGAAACTTGTTTGTTTTCAATTTTAATGATCTTTTGCTTGCTGATTCCTTTAGAAAGGGCTGGAGCACCCAAGCATGAACAAAAGGCACTCAGGAGTTTTCTGAGTGCCTTTTGGCTTGAATTAATATTATTTTATTCTTTTAGCAACTACTGCAAATCTTCCATCTTTTTGTGAATATTCGCAAGTAGATAGTGTCATTAATTGATCTCCAAATTCTGCATTTACTCCTGTATCATATATAGAAGCTTTTTTTGCATTTGACACAAAATCGTTATATTCTTCTTCTGTTTCTGCATTTACAAAATAATAGTATCTAAATACATTTTTCTCATTTTGGTAATATACTCTTGAATAGAAAACTGCTAATATTTCATATTCTTGTTCCTCTTCTAGTGTTGTAAAATATATCTTCTTATGTTCTTCATAGAAACTCTTATCTCTGTATTTTATTAAATTGTCAAACATGGCTCCACCTTTGTTTCTATGACCATATATTAGAAAGTTACTACTTGGGAGTTCCATATCTACATCTTTGTCTAGAAATATAGACCCTGTCGAAGAATACTGCTTTTTATAATTTTTCCTTAAATAAAAATCATTGTTTACTGCTTGTAATACAGGATAATTTACATTAGTATCTGGTATTTCTATCCAAGCAACTATATCAGCATTTTGACCATGTAACTCTTCTAGTTTAGTCATTCTTTCTGTTTTCACTTTTTCTTCTGGTACTTCATTTTGTACTGTTTCTTGTTCTTGCTGCATATATTTAGCCAATGCATTGTAATCTTCCTTTTCTTTATGTTCTGTATACATTTTTACTCCAATATATGAAACTCCTATCACGATTACTAAAATTAATATACCTATAATTGCATATCTAATTACTTTTTTTGTTTTCTTTGTTTCTTTTTTTTGTTCTTCTATACTTTCCTCACTCATTTTTTGTCATCTCTCCTGAAAATATATTGTGTTAATCTTTTGTATTTTATTATACTACTCTATTTTTTTAATATCAACATTTTATTCTAAAATTTCTTTATCTTGCTAAGGCTGTTAAAGCTCTGCTTGTTACAGCCTTAGTATGCAATTTGTTTTAGCAAATTGTATTCCTTAATTGGTAAAATTTTTAATTTTACCAATATAATAAAGTAATATTTGTCTTGCGTCTTTTGTATTTATTTTTCCGTCTTTATTTACATCTGCGGCTATTCTTTGTACATCTGTTAATTTATTTTTGCCGATGTATGCAAGCAATACTTCTCTTGCATCTTTTGTATTTATCTTTCCGTCTTTGTTTATATCTCCTATTTTAATCATTCTGTCGTCTTTTCTTGGTAATATTGATGAATCTATTGTTATTATTATTTTTCCATTTT
This sequence comes from uncultured Clostridium sp., assembly GCA_947575745.1. Lineage (GTDB taxonomy): Bacteria > Bacillota > Clostridia > TANB77 > CAG-508 > JAAWPK01. Next base: position 4,137 of record CANPOS010000010.1, on the reverse strand, counting down.
TCACTATTCCATTATATACATGAAATTCTAATTTATCTTTTACTTCTTTTGAAAAACTTACAACATATTCTTTTCCATTGTTTTCTGTTCCTACATTAAATTCTATATTGATGTTTCCACTATATGTACCATTTGCTATACATATATCATTTATATCAATACTTATTGTATCATAGTTTGTGTCTTTTAAATCATCATATCCATTCTCTAATTTTTTATATATAGTGTCTGTTTTTCTAGCTTTAATTGTTCCAGGTTTTAAATAGTCATATTCTTTATATATTTTGTTTAATATGATATCTGTGTTTTCTACTTTTATCTGTTCCTCTTTTGTTCCTTCATATAGTTGCCACCAAAAATAAATTCCTCTTGTTAATGTATATCCACTTTCTGTTTTTGCTTTAAATATTGCTGGCTTAGTTATTTTATTTAATTTGTCTAAGCTGTTTTTATACACATAATATATTCCTTCTGTATTCCAGTTATCTACTTTTGAGACCCCTACATAATTTAAGGTTCCCATTCCTTCAACTTCTATTTTTTCTCCTTGATATACATCTATATATAACACACAATATGCCTCTGATAATTTTACATCAGTAGGTAATCCATATAATGGTCCACTTCCATAGCCTCCATTAATATGAGCTTCTGTTGTCAAATACCATTTATCATCGTCTTGTGCTCCTCCTGCTCCCCCTATTATTGGATATACTTGTCCATATTGATTCTCATAACCAAATGAATAGTTAAATGGTTTATTTTCCGAAATGATATTAATTTGTGTATGTACTCCATATTTTGCATAGTTTCCAGATGTATTGTATATTTTCATAAATGAATCTACTTCATATATCCAACGAGAATCATACAAAGCAATTGAAGCTATATTGCTGTCTATTGGTTTTTTCATCTCAGAAAAAGAATAATAATGTAATTCGCAATCATATGAAGCATATTTACTTCCATTTATTGTTTCTATTTTTATTTCTTTATAATCATATATATACTTATCATTTAATGCATCATAAAATCTTTTTGTATATTCTACCTTTTTTGTATCATTAGGTATTTTTAATTTTATATTTGCATTATACTTTTTTGGATCTTTCGCATATTCATTTAATTTAGTTTGATTTACATTTTCTATTGTAATATTGTTATCAATATTACTGTATTCATTTTCCTCATATTTATTTTTATATCCGCTTTCACCCCATTTTGTTTCTACTTTTTGAGTTCCACCAATTCCTAAGTCATCCATTGTAATGATTATACTTTTGTCTTTATCTGCATATTCTGCTGCATTTACACTGCCCACAAATAATATTGTAGCAAATAGTATTAATACGAAAATATATAATATCTTATTTTTCATTACTTATATTCCCCTTTATTAAAATTGTTTTATTACACCTATGTAATAAAGTAAAATTTGTCTTGCATCTTTTGTATTTATTTTCCCATCTTTGTTTACATCTGCAATTATTCTTTCTTCTTCTGTTAATTTGTTCTTTCCGATATATGCAAGTAATACTTCTCTTGCATCTTTTGTGTTTATCTTTCCGTCTTTATTTATATCTCCTAATTTTATGACATTATTATTTGCATATGGTATATTTGATGTATTTACTGTTATTGTTACTTTCCCATCTTTTACTTTACCTTTGTAATAGTCAGAGTTGTAATTTTCATCTTGATAACTCACAACATATTCTTTTCCATTATTCTCTATTCCTACGTCAAAAGTTATATTTATATTCCCTTTATATGTTCCACTTACTATGCATAATGTATCTATATCAATATTTATTCTGTTATTATTATCTATATTTCCTATATCTGAATATCCATTTTTTAGTTTATTATATAATATGTCTGTTTTTTTAGCTTTAGCTTTTCCTAATTTAATCTTTCCCATTCCATTAGATGTATAACCACTATATATCATGCTTAATTTCAAATCTTGATTCTCTACAATTACTTCATCTTCTCTTCTTAAATCGCTTTTTTGATAATTGCTGAAAATATATCCATGTAAAACATATCCTGTTTTTGTTTTTGCTTGAAATGGAATAGTTTTAGTTGGATTCTTTAATTTATCTAGACTATTTTTATAAATATGAAAAGTCTTCATATATTGTTTTTCTGTATAATAATCATACCATTCTTCTTGAACAATTCCTCCATAGTATAAAGTTCCAAAATTTTCTACATTGATACTCTCTCCTTGATAAACATCTATCTTTAATTGATAATAAGCATTATCTAAATTTGTATTATTTGGAATTTGATATGTTTCATATATTTCGTTTCCAAAATGCCACTCAGTATCTAAGTAAGACTTGTCATACCAATCTCCTCCACCTTTTCCACCTACTTGATAAGTTTGTCCATATTTATTTACATAATCAGAATAATAAGTATATGGTTCGTTTTCTGAAATAAATGTTATGTCAATTGAAAGTTCATATGTAATACTTTTGCCATTTGTTGAAGTAATTTTTATATTTGGTCTTGACGAATATGTTTCTTCCATTAAGTAATTATGTAATGTTATAGTATATATATCCTTTTTTATAGGCTTGTCTATTGAATAATTTGAATAGTTTAATGTACAATTATATATAGCATATTTTTCTCCATTTATTGTCTCTATTTTTAATTCTGTTGGAGTAGTATATTCATTTTTTCCACTGTTCTCATATCTATATACTTCATTAAATAATTCAACTTTTGTAGTATCATTTGGTAGTTTAACTTTTACATTTGCTTTTTCTTCTCTTCTATTATTACCATAGTTATTTAGTTTTTCTTGATTTACTCCAGTAATATAAACTTCACCATTTATATTTTTATATGTTTCTTCTTCTGAAGACTTGTAATTTTTTACGCTTTTTGTTGTTCCACCAAGTCCTAAGTCATTCATTGTAATTATCATATCTTTATTTTTGTCTGCATATTCTGCTGCATTTACATTGCCTGCAAATAATATCACAGCAAACAATACTATTGCGAAAATATATAATATTTTATTTTTCATTATTTATATTCTCCTTTATTAAAATTATTTTATTTTGCTGTAGCTACTAAAGTTTATTTGTTATAACCTCATAATACAATTTGCAAAACAAATTGTATTCCTTATATCTTGGAATCTTTATTTTTTATTCAAAAATAAAGATAGGATTAAACTTCAGTGTTAATTCTATCTTTATTTTCATGTACTAATTTATTTTCTTTTTGAGATAACTGCTAAACTAATTACTGCTACTAAAGTTATCATAGAACCAACTACAATATAATTTACTACTCCTGTTGCTGGTGTGTTATCTTTTTTATTGTTTTTGTTTGTGTTTGGTGTTGTTGTTGGTTTTTTATTTGTATCTGCTGGTTTCTTGTTTCCTTCTGTTGTTCCTGTTGAAGGTTTTTTGTCTTCTTCTGGTTTAGTTGGTGTTGTTACTTCTGTTGCTGTAACTTTTCCTGTTGATATTGCTGTTTGTGCTTCATCTTGATCATCTACTAGTGTTAATGTTTGTGTTCCCTTTGCTCCTTTTAATATCTCAAATGTTACTGTTGCTATTACTGTTCCTTTTTTGATTGTTGTAGCATCTGCTCCTGTTGATGTTATTGCTACTACTACTCCATCTGCTCCTTCTACTGAATTTACTCTGTTGTTTGCCATTATCATTGTATCTGCTATTGTTGCTGTTGCTACTGAATCATATTTTAGTTTTTTGTTGTCAAATTTTACTAATAGTCCTCCATCTTCAATTGTTAAATCTTCTGTAGCTTTAATTTCTACCTTTACTTTTTCTCCTTCTTTTCCTGATACACTTCCTATTGATACATTTTTGAATGTTGCTGTTATAGCTTGGCAAGCTCCTGCTAGTACTAAACTAACTAACATAACTGCTACTGCTAGTACGATTAATTTTTGTGTGAATGTTTTCATTCTTTTTTTCCTCCCTTTTCTGATTAAATTATTTTTATATAACAAAAGAACACATGAGAATTTATATGTTAAAAACATATAAGTCCTTATGTGTCCTTATATTACCTAATTCTATTAAATCACTACTTGTGTGTGTGTGTGTGTGTAGAGCCTCAAGGCTTACAAGAGTTTTCATTCAAGTT